>NZ_CP021912.1:2775000-3075000 GCF_003264115.1 Erythrobacter sp. KY5
GCGGCATCAGGGCGAAGGTTACGTTGACCGACTGCGGCGCAGACTGACCTGCGGCAGGATTTTCCGCCATGGCATCTTCGGCTGCGCCTTCACCATCCATCTCCGGCGAAGTCGGTCCACTGATTGTGAAAGCCGCTCCGCTTGAAAGCGTCAGGATTGCCGGGTCGAGAGCACGAATGGCTTCGGTACCAGCGAAAGTCACGTCGAGCGAATTTGCGCTCGTGGAATTGGTCACGGTGTAAGTCTGCGCTTCTTCGGCAGTCGGACGCCACAGGCGAACACGCTCGAAATCGTAGAGGCAGGTCGTACCCTCGGACGTTACGTCGACCAGCCATAGGTTGGGACGCTGCGGCGTGCCTTCGCCAGCGCTCCGCACTGCCCCAGTGCGTGACCGCGATGATGCATTGCGCCGGGTGAGGTTTGAGAAACGCGCTCTTTGACGGGTCGCGCCCTCGCCAACACGGAAAGTGCCAGGCCCCTGCATGACTTTCGTACCGTCGTCGGTAAGAACGGTGATCTTGTCACCGGCACGCAAGGTGATCGTCGCGCTGTCAGCAACCTGGCGCCCAACCGGGTAACTTCCGGCCGACGGGCCCGAGGATTTCACAACAACACCGGCGCTTGCCACGCCAGGAATCGACAGTACCGCGCCCGCGAGCGCGAGACCCGCGAGGCGGGCCTTACATTTATCCGAGAACATATGCTCCCCCATCATTCAAATTTCGAATGCGATTGCTGTAATTTTGTAGCGCCAAATCGTCAGGATGGCCAGCAAGCACTTCATCGATAAGTTTGGCTGCTAATTCAGGATCAGTGTCTGAAACCTGAACAACCTCTTCAAGTTTGCGGCGATCTTCTTCCGGAAATCCGGGTTTGGGGTGGTAAATGTCCACCGGCCGCGCACGGCCACGCAAAACGATCCGCCCCATCGGCACCCACCAGTCGGGATTTGACTTCTCGATGAACTCGCGACTTGCGGAAACGTTTGAATCAAGAGGTTTGTTCGCCGCCTCCAGCCTTGCAGCGGTGTTCATCGAATCGCCGAGTGCGGTGTACTGGATGCGCATATCACCGCCGAAGTTGCCGACAACTGCCTCTCCATAATGCAGGCCCACGCGGGTCTTGCCGATCTTTGGCAGATCGGGATCCATCGCTGCGACCTCTTCGCGAAAATCTTCTCCCGCTTTCCACATCGCATAACCTGCCTCAAGCGCACGCTGCGCATCGTCAGATCGTGCGATCGGCGCGCCCCAGAAAGCGACAACGGCGTCGCCCACATATTTGTCGATCACGCCGCCATGCTCGAGCACGACGTTGCTCAGCATTTCGAGGTATCGGTTGAGCAGTTTCGCGACCATTTCCGGCTGGATCGCGTGGCTCATCTTGGTGAAGCCCTCGAGATCGCTGAACAACACGTAAATTTCGCGCTTTTCGCCACCGAGCGAGAGAAGCTCTGGCTCATCGATGATTTGCTGGGCGATATCCTTGGGGATGTATTTTCCAAGCGCCCCTTGCGCGAAACTTCGCTGGGCGGCGCCCGCCGATCTGGCGGCTGCGGTCACAGCGGTAAACGCGACGATCCACCCCACCAGCCAGCCCACAGCAGGCAAGCCGTAAGTATCGACGCTCTGGAAATGCAGGACGAACGGGATGCCAATAAACAATCCCGCCAACCCGAATAGCAACGGCACCAGCTTCTTGGCCGGCCATTCAAGCAAGGCGGTGAGCACTGCGGTCGAGACGACCAGAATAGCCATCGCCCAAAGCATCCATACGGGCACTTGTGTCAGGCGCTTTCCATCAAGCATCTGCGCGATAAGCTCACCGTGAACGGACAATCCGGCAGGCTCGAAACCGGTCCATGCGTAGAGCGAGGTGACGACACGGTCATAGTCGAGGATGTCGCCGCCGATGAGAACATATTTCCCCTCGATCTGTTGCGCGACGAACTCCGCTACCGCCGGGTCCATATCGAGGAACAGCTCAATCGAAATTGACTGGAACAGGGGCTCTTCGACGACAGAATCTGAGGTTATCTCACCCTCGCCACCTTCGAAGTCGGCGCGAAGCGGGCGGCGATACTCAATTGCCCCTTCGTACCCTTCGAAAGCCTCGTACGGGCCGCCTGCATCTTCGAGCATCGCACGCCCGAGAAGCGGCGGTAGCGTCGGCACGATGTCGGGCCAGACGCGCGTCGCACCGAACTCATCATCCAGCCGGATGCTCGCGCGGCGTGCGTTGGTGCCGCCCTCCTCAATTGCCGCCATGAAATCATCGAGAAACAGCTGCTGCTCGAAGGCAATGTCAGCTTCATTCGTTGCGACCGTCGCGTAGGCCACCGATGTCGGCGTCTGCATTGCGCGCAGCGTTTCGACAAGGTCGATGTCTTCGGCCTGAGGCTGATCGAACAGAATATCAATCCCGATCGCCTTGGCGCCCATGCCGTCGAGGTTGCGCAAAGCCTCAGCTATCGCGCCGCGCGGCAGAGGCGAACGCTTCTCAAGGTTGATAAGCGCCTGATCGTTGAACACGACCAGGATGATGCGTTCGTCCTGCTCCACAAGGTCTGCCGAGAGATAGGCGCGCGTATCGTAGAGGGCTCTTTCCGCATCGTTGGTGATTGGCGTTGGCTCTTCTCCACCAGGCAAGACCCAGCTGTAGCGAGCGATAAACAGTGCAAGCAGCACCAGAACCACGGTCGAGGCGAGCTGGACCGTTCCGGCTTCGCGCACGCTGCGCCAGCCTTTGGCGATAAAGCCGCCGCGCTTGTTGGTCCTGTCGGTTTCTTCGCTCATTGCCCGCCCCTGTTATCACGGCGCAACAAAGCCGGATTGCATGGCGCGTGCAAGTCCGGCGCCATGCGTATTCCCACTAAATAGTGCCGCTTACCAAAGCGTTTAGCGAGCAACCCGAACCGAACCGTCGCCGACGACCGCGAAGGCCGACCAATAGAACGGATGCGAGGTTTCAAGATCATCCATCAGACCCAGCTGAGAGCGCCGCAGCGCCTCGGCAGTTTCGGCACCGTCACCTTCGAACAGACCCGAGATAAGCCGTTTGGTTGCGTCGAAATCGTCTGGCACCGGCCAGTGACTGGCAAGCACGGTCCGGCCACCTGCGCCAACAAAAGCGCGGACCAGCCCGTCGAGCGCAAAGTCGCCGCCCGAAGTGATCCCGGCCTCAAGCGTCGCACCTACCGTTGCGCTTCCGGCGGTGTCACATGCCGAAAGGATCACGAGGTCAGCGTCGATGCGCAGCCCGAAAATTTCCGCAAAGGTCAAAAGCCCATCCGAATTGTCGTCTCCGAAAGACGTCAGAAGCGCGGGGCGCGGCGGACATTCAGGCTGAGGCGCGGTGACAAGGCCGTGCGTCGCAAAGTGCAGGATGCGATACTCGGCAAGGTCCTCTCGATTTTTGATCCGGGTGTCGGTGAAGACATCCTTAGTCAGAACATCGGCCCGCCCCGATTGATCGCCCCCGAACCTTGCAGCCGCGTCGTACAATTCGTCAGACGAAATCGGGTTCGACCAGATGGCTTCGGACCACAGGCAATTGTCGCCGCCAGCAAGGGCCGAACGTGTGCCCGTCGAGACACTGGGCGTGTCGCTGATCGGCGTGTTTTCACCTAGACCGAGATAGGACTTGCTCGCCGTGCTGCTGGGCGCTGCGCGAACGTCGCGGAACGCGGTGGGAGCAACTGCAGTGGATATCTGCGAATTGCGTCCGAGCCAGGCAACACCGCGGAAATCGAACTCGTCGCCCTCCGGTCCGGCGAGCTGCTCATTATAGCGTTCGACGCTCTCGTCATCGGTGACGAGCAGGTTGATCGGCAACTTGAGCAAGGCGCCATCGGGTTCGAACACGATGTGTTTCTTGCTCGGCAGGCGATCGGCCACTGGCGAGAACAATCGCTTGTAAAGGTCGCGGGAAGTTTCCAGTTCGAACGGAAGCGTAAGAACCTGTCCACCTTCCGCAATCGCAATGCTTTCGCGCAATCTGAGCACGATATCGTCGAGCTCGGCCGGTGTCGCATCGATACGATACGCCAACGATTCTGCCGGGGTGATATAGATCATGTACGCTTCTTCATCGAGCGCGATCATCTTCACGTATGCTTCGTCATCGCGCAGGATTTCCTGCATCCCGGCAAGGTTGATAGCCCCGCTCGATACCGCCCTGAAGCGAGGGTATTCGGCGAGCTTTTGAAGCACTTCGGCCTGTTGCTCCAGCAGCGATTCAAGGCGTGTCTGACGATCAGCCAGAGCTCCTGCTGCCTGCGGATTGATCTGTGCCTCACCCTCGATCTCGACAATCGAAGCGCGAAGACGCTGGATCGAGCGACCGAGATTGACGCTGCGACGGAAAAGGAGAGACGCCTCGTCGCTGCCGCCTGAAAGCTCGCGCGCGAGAACCGCCTGCGTCTGGGCAAGGCCCGGACGAAGCAGCAGCTGGCTCGCTGCAAACATGTCATCGGCAGCAGACGCGCTCGCACCATCGGCAAGCAGCAATCCGAAATAGTTGGACATGTAGCTGCGCAGTGAAGGAGCGGGACGCCCCTCCGCCTCGGCCACGATCCCGCGATAAAGATCGATGGCTTCACTTTCGCGACCATTGCGCGAGTAGAAGCCCGCCAGCTGGGCCTGCGCGCTATAGAGCGCGGGCGAGTCAGGATAGGAGAAGGAAAGCAGCGATATGCCTTGCTGGTGCAGCAGCTCGGCATCACCGCCCTGGCCGGAAGCTTCAGCCAGCTCGGCAAGCTCACTAAGCACCTGAGCACGCAACCAGACGATCGAGTTGATGCGACCATCGCGCACTTCGGCGAGCGTGGTGTTGGCGCGATTGAGATTGTTGGTGGCCGCTGCGTTATTGCCGACGAGTCGCAAGCCGGTGGCGCGCAGATAATCGGCCTGACCATCGAGCAGCTGCGCACGTTCGAGAGGAGTCAGCGATTCCGACAAGGTGGCCCCGCCGACGCTCTCACTCTCTGCGGCAAGGCGGCGCGCCATTGCCGGTCCGATCTGCAAGCTTCGCAGAGCATTCGTATCGCCGAACTCGGTCGCAAGCGGTCGATTGAGAATATCGATCGCTCGGCCCGGTTCGCTCTGATTGAGCGCGTCGATGGCTTCGTAATTGCGCAGGAGGCGGGCCAATACCGGACTGGTCGTCGCAGAGGGGCGGGTCTGGTCGAACCGGCGCTTTGCCTCTGCGAAGTTGCCGAGGTTCGACTGGAGCAGACCTTCGTTCAGGCGTGCCTCGATCTCGCCATTGCCGCTCAACACTTCTGCAGATGCGGAGAAGAATTCGGCAGCTTCTGCAAACTCGCCTGCATTGGCGCGGCGATAGGCTTCGACAAGCGCCTGATCCGCGGTGATGGATTCCGCCTGTTGGCGAATAAATGCCAGCGAATCCGTCGTCTGCGTGAGTGGAATGTCGACAGTGCCCGGAACGATCTGGTCTGTGGCGAGCGATGCCACTCCCAGCTCAAGCGCGGTGCCATAGGCCGACAAGCCTGTCGCGGCATAGGTTCGATTGCCGACTTCGCCGACCAGCAGCTCGGTACGGATGATGCTGCCCTCGCGGCTGCATACCAACCGCTTCCCGTCTGAAAGCCCGGTTGGCATCTGGGCCGCTTCACGTTCGACGCAATTGGCTCCGGGTCCGATGAAGCGGGTCGCCGCCTCGTCTGCAAGGCGACCACGCACCACCCACAAGGTTCCGATCGAGGCGGCGGCATCGCGGCAGAGGACATTGTACTTGCGATCGAACAGCCCAGCCCCAGCCTCTGGCGCCTGTATTTGTGCTTCGCACAGTCCGTTCGATCCAACCGGGAAAGTGTCGCGCAGGCTGATAGAGCGCTGCTGAGCCGTCTGGGTGGTGCCGGGAACCGCCCAGAATGCGGCGGCGCCGACCGCGACTGCGCTACATATCGAAAGCAGTGATTTCAATGGCTTGTTAGTCATTTGGATTGCCTTCTACTTGGACATTGCCGCTTGCACCCTGACCATAGAGCGAGCTGTCGCCGCCCGATGCGACCGGATCCTCGATGTCCGATTCCTCTTCAAGCTCTTCGGATTCCACGAGGCCCGGGAAGTCGATGCCGAACTCGTCATTGCTTTCCTGCTCGGTCGCAACGATGGGCTGAGCGGCCTGGATCGGTGCTGCAATAACCGCCGGGTTGTTGATCGGAGGCGCTTCCTCGATCGGAGGCGGCGGGGGCGGAGGCGGTGGCGGCGGCGGTGGCGGTGGCGGCGGTGTTTCGCCTCCAGCGCACCCATTCAGGATGCTGCAATTGTTGAACATCGCCGCCTCGGCAAAGCGCGAAGCCAGGGTTGCCGGATCGCCGAAGTTTACCTCGTCATAAAAGGCATTGCCGGTGATCCTGCCACCATCGCTGGTGACGCGGCTTCCGTATGCGAACACATTGATCGGATCGCCGGTACCAGGCCCGGAGACGCTGTCAGCGCCTCTGACCTCGAAGAAGAAGAACGGCGTGCGATCGCCGAAGCTTGTTTCACCACTGCCCTGGAAAGGATCGTTGATGTTGTCTCCGGCAAAGTTCGCGAAGACCGAAACCGATGCGGTGTAATCACCGGGCGGGACAGTCTGTTCAAGAAGCGTATCGAAACGCGAACCCGTGACCGGATCGGCAGGCACGCCTTCACCATCATCGTTCTGGCCGATGAGGTCTCCATTGGGTCCGAACAGCGCCAGGATAGGATCGAAGCCGCCCGAAGGCACGACGGTCCCATCACCAGCCGTACCACCAGCATAGCTGAAGGTGCGAAGAGTGATGTTGGACGAATCTGCGGTGGTGAACTCAAAGAACAGAACTTCGTCAGGCGTGCTTAGCGTGCCTGAGAAGGTAAACACCTCCTGCCCACTCAGCGTAATGGTCGTGGTCATCTGACCGATCAGAAGCCCGCCATCACCCACCAGGATACCGCCCGGCGCCTCGTTGGTGCCGGTGTTCTGGATGAGAATGTTCTCGCCAGCGACGACTGCCACCGAATTGGCTCGGATGTAGCCGTCTGCATCCAGCGTACCGTCATTGCTGTTCAGCGCTTCGGCAAGCCCGGCAAACTGCGGATCCTCGGCAATCTGGGCTGCGAGGTCAGCAACTGCCGCCACGATGGTCTGCGATGACAGACTGAGCGATCCGGCTAGGTTCCCATCGGGACCGGTGATGCTGATGCCACCGGTTGGAATGATCACCTCAAGCGCCCTGCCAGCATTGATCCGCAACCGATCGGTTGCAGCCGCGCTGATCATCTGGACCTGGCCAACAACGCGAATGGCGCCGGGCGTCGTGATTGACAGGCTCGTTACGCCTTCGTCTAGCGAGCCGAAGACGGTGAGGTCACCAATCAGAAGGTCGGGCAAGGAACCGCTCTGCGCGGTTACCACCGGCGCGGTAAAGGATGCCGTACCCGCCTCGATCCGCGCGGCCTCCGCCTGGCTCAGCGTATAGCCGAATGGGGTCGATGGATCAGGTGAAGGAAGTTCGCCGACAAGCGCCGGTGCATCCTGATTGGTCGATACAAGGTTGAAGCTGGTTCCGCCTATCCGCGCACCTTCGTTGATCTCGATATCGTTCGAAGACAGCAGGACCGAACGACCACCGAAGCCGATGAAATCGTCATTGTCGCCGAAGAAGCTGAGCGTGCCCTGCGTGAAAATGTCGATATCGGCATTTGGCTCTGATACGCTCGGTCCACCGATGATGCTCGAATTGCCAGTCGTGACGCTGAAGCTGTCGAGAACGTCAATGAAGAGACTCTCGCTTATCAGGATGCTTCCGCCAGTCGCGACAATCGAGGACTGACCGCCTTCGCCCTGAGCGACGTCTCCCAGAGCAGTACCTGAAAGATTCTGGACTGATAGCTGCCCGTTCAAAACCCGAATTCGGAATTCGCCGGGCTCGTTGAACGGCTCGTCAGGTGCGATGAATGAGCCACCCGATGCATCCGCAGCGATGGTCAGTTCGCCGATATTGACGTTCGATGAGCCCGAGAACTCAGGCGAACCCACTGTGAATTCGATCTCTCCGCCCTCTGCCAGTCCGCCAACGGAAGACTGTGCGCTTGCGGAGAGTTCAAGCGAGCTAAGTACGGCGTTGGTCGAGCCGAAGAACTCAGCGTCAGCCGACCCTTCGCCTACGTTCCCGCCCACGATTGCTTCGTTGGGCTGACCTGTGACCGGATCAATCGGGGCAACACCGGTCGAATCGGCTGTTATGCTGACAGTGCCCCCGGACAGGTCTGTATTGATAGCAGTCAGCCTCGAGCTACCGCTGGCAGCGCGGCCAATTTCCTCGGCGCCAACCCCGCCCGCCCCGTTCGTGCTTAGTTCGAAAGATGCACCAAGGCCAACGGTAGAATTTGTAAAGGTCGCGCTGGCTCTGCCACCCTCGCCCTCACCGCCGACAATGCCGCGCCCGCCGGTGCCGGTTGCGCTAACTGAGCTGTCACCGGTGAAATTTGCCTGCGAGCCAGAAAGCGAAATGTCGATCTGACCACCCGATGCATTACCGCCGTCTGCGGTCGGATCAGTGTCATCGTCGCCGCTGTCACCGCCGACGGCATTGGCGGAGAACATCAGCCCTGCAACGTTGAGGATCGAGTCGATCATGCTGAAGTCAATCGTCCCGGCCACAGCGTTACCGGGATTTCCGGCGCCGCCGGTGGCGTTTGCGCTCATCACCAGCAAGCCAGCTTGCGTCGTGGAGCTAGCGATTGAAACATTAGACCCGGAAAGAGTTAAACCGACGCTCCCTCCGGCCGCATCTCCGCCGAATACGCCAGACCCACCGGTCGCATTTGCGGAAAAGCTGTTGAACGTACCAGGAATGGTGATCGGCGTTTGCTGACCAGTCGGATCAAAGTCGAAGCCGGTTGTGTCAGGTTGGGTTGCCAATTGCAGATCAGACCCACTGATGTCGGCCGTTATCGTACCGCCCGTAGCTGATCCGCCTTGGCCAATCATTGCATCGGACGCAGATCCGCCGATAGCATCAGCGTTGACCAGGATCGCGCCGCGGCCGGTAATGTCTGTGCCTGAGATAGCTACAGTTACGTTTGCGCCGATCGCATCGCCACCTGCCTCAATTCCCTCACCGCCAATTGTTGGGCCAGAGATGAGGAGCTCGGCAATGCCGTCAGAGTTAGCAATGAAGTTGATGACACTGTCCGTGATCTCGACCGTAGCCTCACCCCCGGTCGCATCACCGCCGGTCGAGCCCGTTCCGCCAGCGTTTTGAACTGGCATAACGTTGCGACCAACAAAATTGACCGTTGCGTTATCGACGAGAAGTGAAGCGCTTCCTCCCGAAGCGTTTCCGCCAGTCCCTGAGCCGAAACCGCCACCGCCTTGACCGCCGCTCGTCCCTGCGAACAGCTCGATGGTGAGTTCGCCGCCGTTAGTGACACTGATGTTGCGATCGCCGCCGACCGCATCACCACCTGAGACGTTGAAGCCGTTGTCGAAGAACTGGCCTCCAGAGCTGAATACAGACAGAAAAACCCGTCCGGCATCCACCGTGCCGCCTTCCACTTCGATCAAGCCCAGTCCGCCGAAACCGGCGCCGCTTGTCCCGCCATCGACTCTCGCTTCGCCACCGAACCCGCGTGCCGTGATCGCATTGCCGAATGGCGCTGCAGGGTCTGATGAGAGAGTGATCGAACCACCGCTGGCGGCAGAAAGAATTGCTTCGCCGCCCGTTCCTGAACCGCCAATTCCGGTTCCACCAGTCGCGATACCGCCTTGGCCATTCGCTCCGAGGATCGAACTTGCAGAGCTTCCGCCCATATTCATATTTGCATTCAGGACGGTGACCTGGCTGCCTGCATCGGTGCTAATCAACTCGGCAAGCCCGCCGATACCTGCACCACCCGCTGTGGATACGCCGGAACCGCCTGTGCCGTTGGCAGCGACCAGAAGGCTGCCGATCGAAATAGTTCCCCCTGCCTGAGCCTGTACGAACGCTCTCCCGCCAGTTCCGACACCGCCGGCAAAGTTCACACTGCCATCCCCACCGAAGCCGTCTGCGACTACGCGGGCATTGCCTACGATGTTGCCGGTCCCCGCTGAAGCGGTGAACACCGCAAGATCAGCAACTCCGCCCGTACCATCGCCGCCATCACCGTTCGCTGATGATCCGCCGATGCCGCTGGAGTCGAGTAATACATCTCCGGTGACCGTGGTGGCCCCGCCCTGGAAACCCATGAAGCTTTGACCGCCTAGACCGGCGCCACCTACTCCGTTTTCGCTAAAGCCACCTTGCCCGATTGCGAGCGCCGTCAGGCTTGCGATGTTGATTGTGCCGCCGTCGGTGGTGTTGGTGAATACGCCGACACGCTCACCGCCAGTGCCGTCACCTCCGACCGCGCCGTCGCCCCCGGTTCCGTCGCCCGACGCGAACACGTCGGTCGCGGTAAAGCTGCCACCTTGCGTGGACGCGAGCGCGCGATTGCCGGTCCCGTCGCCACCATTGCCTCGGGGATCGGTTGTCGAACCGCCGAAGCCACCTGCGCCGCCAAGTCCGATGGCAGTGACGGTTACGGTGCCGAGTTGGATTGAGCCGTTTCCGACCAGCGGCGACGGAGCAAGGAAAGAGACTGTGCCAACATTGGCATCGCCGCCCAGCCCGTCACCACCAGCGCCGCCAGCCTGGTCAGGACCTCCATTGCCCCCGGCACCACCGATACCATCGGCACTAACCGTAGATGCTCCCGAAATAGTGACGAAGCCATTGTCGCTTCCGGCCGCAATGCGGGCAAAGCTCACCTCGTTGTCATCGCCAGCCAAGACAAAGTCGAAGTTTCCGCCAAAGCCATCACCGCCGCGACCGGCTGCGATGGTGTTACCATCGCCATTACCGCCGATACCGCCAAAACCGTTCGAAAACGCGCCTGCCTCGCCGCCGATTGTCAGGCGTGCAGCTAGCGTTTCTGAGCCGATCGCCGCGATGTTTGCCTGGCCAGCCTGGCCGTCACCGCCGCGTCCACCTGCTCCTATTGCAGCACCACCGCGTGCGTCTGAATTGACGAAGAGATTTCCACCGACAGTTGCCTCGGCCCCGCCCTCAACGATGAACGCGGCCATGCCAGCGAACGCATCGCCGCCGTCGAAGCCGACGCCGCCCATGGCAAAGGCAAGCGTGTCATAGTCACCGGTCAGTTCAAAGACCGCACCGTTCTCCAGCAGCGTAACGGATTCGCCAGCAATGCCGGTGCCGCCTTTACCGGTGCCATTGTTCACGCCGCCATTGCCGTCGGCCTGCATGTTGATGTTGCCGTCAATAAGGACAGTGCTGAGGCCCTGAATCTCGATCCGGGAATCGCCGCCCTCGGCTACGGCGCCAAGAGTGCTTGACACACCAGCCCCGGAAAAGCCGGTCGAATCCAGCCTGACATTACCGTTGATGGTGAGCAGGTTACCTTCGTCGCTCAGGCCTTCGCCATCGACGCGGATATCCGCATTTCCGCCATTGCCAGATCCGCCCTCGCCAGTTGTGCTGCTGCCGCCGAAGCCAAAGCCTTGAAGCAGGACGTCGCCATTGATGGTCACATCGGCAACATTGGACAATTCGATCGTAGCGCCGCCGCCGCTGCCAAGGCCAGACGCGGCAACACCGGTGCCTCCTCGAGCGTCTGAGAGCGCTGTCAGTGAGGCAATGGTCGCCGATCCGCCGGAGCTGACTGACAACACTGAATCGCCACCCAAGGCTTCTCCGCCGTTATTGCCGACACCGCCGTCGGCGCCAGAAACAAGCAAGACGTCGTCGGCAACCGCGCTGCCCGCACGTGAACTGAACACGGCGGCGCCGCCTTCAGCATTACCGCCATTGCCATTCAAAAATCCGGGCGATTGGGGAGCCCCGATGCCGCCATTTCCACCTCGAGCAGACGCGTCGACTTCCATAAGACCGAAATTGGCTGAGCCGAGACCGACCGAGCCATCTCCGAGCAGGAAGACCAGGCCAACCTGAGCAAGGCCACCATAGGCATCGCCACCGATCCCGCCATCTCGGAATTCTACGCCATCTCCGCCGTTGCCTCCGATTGCCGACGCACTGGCTCTGGAAACGCCGCCAACGGTAATAGTACCGTTATCTCCGCCCGCCAGAATGAATGCGCCGTTGTTTGGGACATTCTGCGGATCGGCCTGGTTGGGGGTTACAAATTGCCCGCCGAACCCGCGACCGCCATTGCCAGCAGGCGCGTCGGACGACCCGTCGCCGCCATTGCCACCTTCCCCATTGGAAGTGGCCGTTGCATCGCCTGCGATGGTGAGGCTGGCTGTGCCGGTCAGGGTCCCTGTTGCTTGCAGGAAGGCGTTGCCACCCTCGCCGATACCGCCATCGCCACCGGTTTCGGTAGCGTCGCCACCAAATCCGCTGGCGTTTGCCAAGGCATTGCCCCCGACATTGATGGTTCCAACGTCGACACGCAGGCCAGCAAAGCCGCCGAAACCGTCTCCACCTTCCGACCCATCTCCGCCGACTGCGGTCGCGAGTGCGCGGAAATCGCCTGCAACGTTGACCGTGCCGCCCTGATCCATAAACACCAGTGCGCCGCCGCCGAGCGCCTGTCCGCCAACCTCGAAACCTTCGCCAATCACAATCGCATTGGCGAGCAGGCTGAGATCGCCCTGGAAGTCGATAGTGTTGATGGCGCCGACAGCGACCCGCGCCAGTCCTGCGTCAGCTACACCGAAATCACCGGACTCGGCACCAGCGTTCACTACGGCATTGCCAGTCACTGTGATCGCGCCATCGTCCACAATGGCGATCTCAGCAAATCCGCCAAAGACGTTGGCAGGGCTGCCTGCGCGGGAAATTCCTGCCGCATCGACCAGCAGTTCTGCACCAAATGTAATCTGGCCTCCGCTCGCGACAAAGACCTGCGCCGTGCCACCTGCTACGTCACCGCTGATATCGAGCACACCAAACAACGGATCGAATGCCAAGGCACCAAGAGTCGCATTGCCAGCGATGTTTACCGAGCCACCATTCGATGCGATTTGTGCGGTTCCCGCGCTGGCCACGCCAGCAACATTGGTTGCTCCGTCGCGCCCGGCAAAAGCGCTTGCCAACACGCTCGCGGTTCCGGCGATGTTGACGGCTCCGCCATTGAAGCCGTCGATGAAGGCATTTCCGGCAACCGCATCGAGCAGTGCCGCATCGATATCATCGCCATTTACACCATAGGCGCGCGTGTCGACGACAACGCTTCCGAGAATATCGAACGTAAAGCCATTATTCGACGTGAGTTCCGAGCGATTGCGGCCATACATGACCAGATCACCGGCAATCGAGCTATCTGCAATGTTAGTTGTGATCTGAACCAGATCATTCGCAACCGCGAAAACCGAACTGGTCGCCTCAAACCCTTCCATGAAAATGCTGCCAGAAGTCGGGGTCAGCTCGGTGTTGCCGACAAAGCTGGTATCAATTCCATTCGCAATGCTGTCGCCAGCAACGCTCCGCCCGCTTACATCATAATTCGCCGAAAGAATGATCTCGCCATTCACGATCGCTGCGCTTGCGGCCGGATCGAAGCCGAGATTTCCGCTGAACAGCAGCGAAATCGGATCGGTCTGCGCGGCAGCGACAGCGTAGATTAGGTGGTTGTCGCCAGTTAGACCCGAGCTCGACGGACCGCCGACATTGCCGTCGAAAACGATCGCGTTCGCGACGGTGGTCCCGGTCGGGATCTGGATGTCGAACAAGCCGTTCGACACTGTAATATTTACTGCCTCGCCAGCGACGAATGCCTGGCTGCCATTGATGTTCGAGGTGCCGAACATCTGGATTTCGGCTGCGGTGACCGCGAAGTATGAGTTTTCCGCGCTTGCTGTGATTGTCGCGCCGGGATTGATCTGAATCCGTGCTGTCGTCGGCGTCCCGCCCATCTGGAGCTGGCCGCCTTGAAGAGCAAAATCGTCAAAACTGGCCAGATCGATATCGAGCGTCGTGAGAATCAGATTCCCGACGTCAAACACGGCGTTGTCACCAATCAGCAGACCGGTCGGAGAATAGAAGGCTACCGTGCCGCCAACGCTCTGCGGGATGCCTTGTCCATCCACGAGCCGCGAAATCACGGTCCCATCGATGACTGTGATGTTGCCATTGTCCGAAGGAAGTATTCGGTTCAACACCGCGAAATCGGATATCAGCGGATCGTTCTGAAACGTGACGTCATTTCCGTTCGGAAGAAAGGTCAGCGCATCGCCAGTATCTGTTTGCAGCGGGGTCCAGTCGATCACCGCCGTTCGGGTGGCAATCTCGATCGTCTCGCTGTTAGAACCGGTGAATATCCTGTTTCCGGAGCCTGATACGAAGGCCTCGGTCGCTTGAATCGCCTGAGCACTTGCCACGTTGGGCGTCGCCAGCATACCCATGGCCATAGCCGCGGAGCCGCAGCCGATCAGAAGTTTCGAGCGGTTGTGGTTCAGATGAGCCATCTTAGTATCTCCACGGGAAAAGTCGGGCGGTTACGCTGAACATGAAACGGACATCGCCTCGCTGCGGCGAAAGATCAGGCCGTTCGAGCGGAACCGCGACAAAGGCGTCAGCTTGGATCTTGGAGCCCCATGCAGCGCGCACGCCGCCGCCAGCGGACCAAAGCCGATCAGGATTGAGCGGCCTGCGACTGGGATCTTCATTCCAGGCGTAAGCGACGTCTGTGAAAACGTAAGGTTGGTAAGCGATCGCTTCTGGGCCAGCGGGCGCGAGCGTGCCGTAACTGACCTGGAACGAGGCCGCGACACCGCTATCGCCCAATACCGCGCCTGGATCGTATCCGCGACCGATTGAGAAACTGCCTGCAGCAAACTCTTCAAAGGCTGGCAGCGGGTCGTCGGAATATTGCGCGAAAGTCTCCAGCGAGAACGTCACCATCGGATCAGGACGGAATTCCAGCGCGCCGTCATATCGGAAGAGCAGCGGCTCTGGATCGGCCTCGATGCGGCTGGGCGGGATCGAGCCGCCGGTGGTGCAGGCGAGCGGGTTTGCCCGGCAATCCGGGCTCGTCTCGAACACGTCGAGACCTTTGCGAACCTCGAAGCCCCAGCGATAACGCCAGCGTGGTTCGAACGGCGAATAGCCGTCGATGCGCTGGATGCTGCCCTCATCGGTGCGCTCGCCCGAAATCCGGGCGAAAAGCGTGCGAACCCTGTCGGTCGACAGGGCGAAATTGTTGACGTCGACTTCCTGATTGACGAGATCGAATCCGCCCGAGGCAAAGATGCTCGACTGGCGGGAACGCATCAAAGGATACGTTGCGAAAATTCCTGCGAGGAAAGTCTCCGAATCCACATCGAAGTTCGGCAAGCCGACATCAGGATCGGTCACGCTGTAAGTAAGATTCACACCGAGCCGCAGGCCCTCTCCACCGACGGCGAAGTCGTGGCCGAATTGATAGGTCTGCTGCTCCGTAAACTCTAGTGTCGAATAGGCGGCAATAGACGTGCGATCGCCCAGCCCCGTGATGTCGTAAATCTCGCCTCGCACCAGTCCGCCAAAGCGACCGATGGCTGTCGAGCCAAAGTTTTGGACGTTTACATCGATGATCCCGCGCTGGCGCACGACAGCGATTTCACCCAGAAGATCCCCAGGCGCACCGCCTGCCGCTGGCCTTAGCGACAGACGCACCGCGACGCCGGGCAAATCGTCAGCCAATAGCAGGTATCGCTCGGCGTCCTGCGTGTTGAAGACCGGCTGGTCTGTCAGCTTTTCGAGATAGGCAGCAACCAGCGCTTCGGAAGGCCCCGCATCGCCGCGCACGCGGACACCGGTCAGCCGACCAAACACCACACCGAAATCGGCCACCCCATCGCTGAGGTTCTGCTCAGGAATTTCGACTGTTGCGAGGTACCCCTGGGAGCGCAGGATTGAGTTGGCTTGGGCGCGAATGTCGCACAGCACCGCAAGCGGAAGCTCGCGGCCAAGATAGCCTTCATAGGCTTCCGCGAGCGAGAGGCCAGGGACCTTTTCGAGCCCCGAGAACTGAACGCCGGACAGCGTCAGCGTGATGTCTGAATACTCCTCGCGGTCGAGGACGCAGGGCGAGCGCTCAAGGTCACCGTCGATGGTCAGCGTGACGCTGCGATCCTCACGGCGAAACTCCGGCGGCGTCAACTGGTTTCGCGGCGGCGGCGTGGTGACCGGCGGCAGTTGCGCACCGGGCGTCGTCTGAGCAAACGCCGCGTCGGACGGAACGATTGATATCGCTGTGATCGCGAGCGCCGATACCGAACCGGCAACCCAGCGGCGCCTCGAACCGGTTCGCCCCTCAATCACACACGGCGAAGGATCAGTATCCGATGAAAATCGGACAAAACTCGACAATTGATCAAGTGCTGACAAACGTGCCCCCATCTCTGTCCCCATGCAGCGCTCGAAAGCGCTTCGAAGCAGATATTGCGCTTCGACGAACTCGCGAAATAGGCCTGAAACGACTTTTGTCTGTCTTCAGGCATCGCAGGTTGGGCGACCCGTTTGTTCAGGCAGTGATACCCACTTCACGCCTGAAAACAAGGGTATGAGCAACGATAGGTAGGGGAAATTGCTAAGTTGTCGTGTTTTCACAAGTTCTGGCAGGAGATTGGCGAGCGAGCCTTCGAAATCCGCAAGCAATGAGTGATTCTGCATGACTGAAATGAAAGGGAAAATTTACTTTCTACTGGTTGGGTGGTCGCGTCCCCCCACAAGGTCGCAAAACAAGGCAGAAGAAGAGTGCACAACATAGCCACAATAGCGCCGGTCCTCGGAGCTTATGACGCAAGCCACGCGCGCAATCGCGCAGCATTTGGCAATCGGGTTAAGCCGCGCTATGCAACTCGAATGACAGGCGCACAACTCGACTGGAAAACCGAAGAACGTGGCGGCGCTAGTATCATCGCGGCTTCGGGACGGATCGACGAATCGACCGCAGACGACTTTCGGACCAATCTGATCGAACATGTGAAAGCGGCACCTGCGAATGCCGTCATCGACCTTGCAGGTATCGAGTACATGTCATCGCGCGGCCTTCGCGCCCTGACCCTTGCTCAGCGTGCGGGCCAGGAAACAGGCACCACAATCGTGCTTGCCAGACCGAATGAAACCATGCGAGAAATCTTGGCGATAAGTCGCTACGACATGGTTTTCCGAGTTGCTGATACGATTGAGGACGCAATCGGACACTAAGAATGCATAAGGGGGGAATTTATGCATATCCGGTTTTGGGGAACGCGCGGGTCGCTGCCGGTTGCACCTCACGCCTCCACGATAACTGACAAGGTCGCTGACGCACTCCTCAAAGCAGATGGAAAAAGCTTCGCTGACAAGGAAGCCGCGGTTGAGTTCGCTCGCAACGAACTCGAATTCGCGGTTGGTCAGGGGTATGGCGGCGCGACGAGCTGCGTAGAAATTGACGCAGGAATTGGCGCATTCGTCGTTTGCGACATGGGCTCAGGGCTGCGAGAATTCGGGCTCGACACCTTGCGGCGTTTGTCAGATGGAAACCGTCCGAAAGAATGGCATTTCTTCCTGTCGCACCTCCACTGGGATCACATCATGGGGTTCCCTTTCTTCGTGCCTGCTTTTGTCGATGGGGCGAAAGTCATCATCCACGCAGGTCATACCGATGCAGAGGAAGCTTTGCGTCGTCAGCAGGAAGAAATCTCGTTCCCCGTCCCCTTCGAGTGGCTGAAAGCGGACATCGAGTTCCGCACGCTCGAAACGGGGCGCGATTACCAGATTGGTGAACTCACCGTGGCGATGATCCGGCAGGAACATTCACATGCAAGCTACGGATACCGGTTCAAGAGCGCTGATGGACGCGTTGCGATCTATTCGACCGATGCCGAATACAAGATCGATAAGATGGAAGACGAATCCGCAATGGCCGACTTCATGGCCGATGCCGATCTCGTTATCGCCGATACAATGTATTCGCTCGCAGACAGTGTTTCGATGAAGGAAGACTGGGGGCATTCCTCCAACATTGTGGCGGTCGACCTTTGTCATGAAGCGGGCGCCAAGAGGCTGGCCCTCTTCCATCACGAGCCGACATACAGCGACGCCGATATCCAGCGAATGCATTCTGAAACAATCCGCTACGAAGAACTGACCCGCAACGACACCGAGCTTGAGGTTCTGTGTTCTTACGACGGGCTCTGTGTCGAACTCTAATCCCGGTCAGCCCGAAAACAGCGCCCGCCGCCTGGCGGTCGCTGCGGTTCTGGTCGGTGCGCTGATCGGCTCGCTCATCACCTGGATCGGACAGGATTTTGAACAGCGTCTGGTGTTTGACACCTGGCAACGGGCCGATGCGCGCGAAGTGATGGACGACGAAGTTGTCGTCGTGATGATCGACGACAACAGCGTCGACAAGGTCGGCCAGTGGCCTTGGGTCCGGCTCAATGTGGCGGTGCTTTTGGACCGCATTGCAACAGCCGAGCCGGCCGCGATCGGGATCGACATCTACTTTACCGAAGAGGATGCGATCAGGCCCGAGGCATTTGCCGACATTTACGAGGGGCGAGAGCTGGACGAAGAAACCGCTGCAAGGATCCGTGAACTACCGAGCATGGATCTCGCGCTTGCGGGTATTATTGCCCGGCCATCCTCTCCAACAGTCATGGCGCGCGCCGCCTCAAGAGAAAAGGGTACTGACGCAGGCAGCCTCACCTACGATTTCATCGAAGGTGAACCGCCCTCACAAACAGAGAGATATGATAGGGTCATTGCAAGCATTCCCGCACTTGAGGACGAGGCCTATTCTCATGCGTTCGTGAATGGTTCGCCCGATTCTGATGGCGTTGTGCGACGTGTTCCTTTGTCGATCTGGTCGGGGGATAGCCTGGAGTCCGGCTTTGCCGTGGAGCTGGCTAGGATCAAAAAGGGTGCCGAGTTTCTTGCGTGGGACGGAGATAGACTCAATCTGGCCGACCTGACCATCCCCTCGGACAGCCGAGCGGATCTGCTTTTCAAGATGGGGCCGGCGCAACCTTACTATTCTGCGGTGGACCTGCTCAGTGACGAATTCCCTCTCGAAAAGCTGTCTGGCAAGGTCGTAATTCTCGGTGTGGGCGCAACCGGCACAGGCGATATTGTCGCAACGCCTCACGGCAACGAGGTGCTTGGCGCATTGGTTCAGGCACAAGCTGTCGATGCGATCCTCAAACGTGACTGGCTGTCATATCCTGACTGGAGCAAGGCGCTCGAAATTGTCTTTACGCTCGCCTTGTTTGCCCTGATCCTCGCTTGTGCGGTCAGCGCATGGAATTGGCTTTTGTTGCCCGCGGGCGCAATCGCAATCGCCCTGCCCATCGGCTCCTATCTCGCATATGCGCAGGCAAACCTGCTGTTCGATCCGGCGCGTCCGCTCATCATCGCTTTGTTTGCAGCCCTTGGACTTCTGCTCGCCCGTTACGCCACCGCGCTTCAGGAGCTGGTCGCGCAAAGGATCCGGGAGGCAGAGCAGAAGAAGGAAAACGAGAACGCCCGCGACCTTCAATTGCGTATGGTTCCAAGCCCTGAAAGGCTCGCGGAGCTCGGACGGCGGACGGAGATCGGCGCAAAACTGCGACCTGCAAAATCCGTCGGCGGGGACTTCTACGATGCCTTTGAACTCGAAGACGACCGCCTGCTGTTCCTAGTCGGCGATGTCAGCGGCAAGGGATTGGGAGCCGCTTTGTTCATGGCGTTCTCCAAGACTGCGGCGAAAAGCAAGTTTCTCTCCCACGGCACCCGGTTGGACGACGCGGTTATCGCGCTCAATGATGAGCTTTCTCGCGAGGAAGATGACGCAATGGACCTGACCTTGCTTGCGGGCCTGATCGACTGCACGAGCGGGAAGGTCGAGCTTGTGAATGCCGGTCATGAAAATCCGCTGCGCGTGTACCGCAACGGCAAGGTCGAGATGGTCGATCTAAGGGGCGGCCCTCGTCTGCGCAGCTTCGATGGTTTCCCATATCAGATCGAGGAAGTGCTCCTTGACGAAGGCGACACCCTTGTCCTCATCAGCGATGGGGCGACCGACGCTGAAAACATCCAGAGAGTGCAGTTCGGGTTCGAAGGCGTAATCCGGGCCTTGGAGGAACAGTCAGACGTCACCGCCAACGCACGCGTCGAGTTTCTCGCGGATCGTATCGCCGAGTTCGAGGGCGATGCCGACCCGGCGGATGATCTTACTATCTTCGCGCTTCGCTATGTCGGTGAGGGCTATGCGCCCTCACCTGAATAGTCACGTCATCTGACGATTACATCGACACGGCGGTAGCGCACGTCGTCGATCTCATCACCGATCTCGCTCACGGCGAGGGCTTCACCTCGCCCGATGATGTCGGTGTCATCGATTTCGAAGCCCAGGCCCCTCAGAATGTTGGCAACGAAAGCCGCTCTCTCAAGTGAGATGGTCATGTTGCGAGAAGCGCCGCCATCGGAGCTTGTATGGCCGACCACTTCGATCTGTGGCGCGGGCCTATCCTGAAGCGCACTTCTGAGACCGTCCGTCACTTGAGCGGTCTGCTGTGGCGAAAGCTCCATGCTTCCCACCTTCTCGAAGGGAACTTCAAGCGTGCCCACATCAGGCGGGAAGTTGCCGACGATCGCGACATGACGCGGGTCTGGCTGGTCGAGTGTCGTCAACTGAGGTGGCCGCGTGCGCCCGCGCAGCTGAGCCTGCTCATTCTCGCCTGTAATGGCCGTCTCACCGCCCTCATACTCGACGACGAGTGAGCCACGGTCACCGCTTTCGATCTTTTCCGGCTGAACCGGAGCCAGAAGCGTTACTCGTTCATTGGGCGTCGCACATCCTGCGAGTGCCAGCGCGCCCCCCAGCGCCAAAGCCCAGCGCATCACTCATCGACCTCGATGACGAAGGTCGTGCCGCGAACACCAAGCGTAGAATTGGGAGTGTGAAAACGCATGTTGCCGGAACCGGATAGATTGCCGGAGTCCACCCCAACAGCTCCACGTTCGACGGTCATGTCGGACGCGTTGTTCGCATCGTTGAAATTGCTGCGATTGAAACGGTATTTGGAGATGATCATGCGGCTGCTTTCGGCAATCGAAATCCGCGTATCGTCGACGAAAGTGATACCAACCCGGCCCCGCGCAGTCGTTTCAACAATATCGCCTTCGACAAGCTTGAACCCGGACCGCGCTGGCTGGCTCTCGCCGCCGCGAATAACGTTCACGCCGCTAGCGGTCACATTTTTTATTCGACCGATCTCATTCGCCAGTACGGGTTGCGCTACCATGGCAAGCAGGGCAGCAACCAAGAGCCAAATTTTTTGCATATCTTCCCTCCATCGGAGTCTGTGTTAGCATACAATCATGGATCTAAGGAGACGCTTTTCTGCTTTTGTGGCCGCAGGTCACGATCCGCGGCCTTCGATCCTCGAAGCGATCGAGTTTGCGCGAGACTTCTTGAACCAAACCGGACTGGGTGAGCGTACTGTCATCAAAGTCTCGATCATCGTTGAGGAACTCGTCTCAAATGCGCTGCGGCATGGCGGCGAAGATTGCGATGTCTCCTTGTGGATGTCGATGTCCCTCAACAGCGACGCTGTTCTGATCGAAGTCGAAGATGACGGCGCCTCGTTCAATCTCGTCAAGGCACCCGCATTCACCAGCCCTCACCCACAGACGGGCGGAGGCATTGGCATTGCCATCGTTCGAGCCTGGGCACAGGACATGGTTTATGCGAGGCGCGGCAATCACAACGTGCTCAGCCTGAAGATCGGTTGATCTGCGCAAGCCAATTACTCGATCAAAACAAATGGCGCCCACACCGACGGCGAATTGCCGCCCGGGACGCTCGGATCGTTGAGAAGGCTAAGCTGCGCCTGACGAAGCGCTTCGCTGCGCGGCATTCCGGCACGTGACGCCACAAGTGTTGCGATGCTGAGCCGAGATGCCGCATCGTCGCGCACCGGCCAGTGCGAAAGCAAAAGAGACCGCGCTCCCGCAAGCTGAAACGCGCGAGCAAGACCGCTATAGATCGGCGCATGCTGCCCTTCCCCCGCAGCCGTGTTGCATGCCGACAAGATAACCCATTGTGCGGTAAGCCTGAGCTGCGCGATCTCGCTCGCGGTGAGCAGTCCATCGTTTTGAGCAGAAGTCACTCCCAATTGCGGCGTCATGACGAGCGCCGGCTCTGACAGGCCTGAAATCTGTCCGCTGACCAAACCGTGGGTGGCGAAAGCGAGGACCTGATAATTCTCCAGCGAAGCGGCGCGAACTGCGGCTTCGGTCGCCGCATCGCCAGTCATGATCAGCGGTTGGCTATCCGAAAATGCTGCACCCAAGGCTGCAAGCTCGGACATGGCACCTGGCAGGGATGGAAGGTCAAGAATGCTGTTCACGTCAACAACGGCGCCGCGCAGCCCAGCGCGATCTGCCGGAGCGTCGGCCAGTTTGGGCGCGCCGATCCCGGCAAATGTCATGGTCGGGGCACCTTCGTCCTTTTTTCGAAGCCCAAGACCCGGAGTGATGGCAATGGCATAATCATGGATGAGGAATTCAGGCGCAGCGTTCGCTTCTGGCGGCCTGCTTATCAAGACAGCCGGCGGGATCGCGGCAAGCGATCCGCCTGCAGGAAAGATCAGCTTGGACTTCCCTTCGAGTGCGGCAGTGATGTCATCGGTAAAAATCCTCTTGTACAGTTCGTGCGCCGCCTCGGCATCGAACGTCAGCTCTCCGCCAAGCCCTGCATCGAGCGAGGCGCGCAAGCGTTCGACAAGACGACGGGTCGAATGAAGATCGCTGGTCGATGATCCCCATGTGAAACCGTCCGAAGTGAGCGCGATGGTCACTATGCGGTCAGAGTAAACCAGCGGGACGAGATACGCTTCGTCCTCGCTCAAAAACGCCTGAGCCTGGCCGATTGAAAGTGGTCGGGGCCGGAGAAAATTGGCATAATCGGGAAACCGGGTGTCAAGCGCCAGCTCGGCAGCTTTTCGGGTGTCGCTCGCATCGGCGAGAGCGTTGGCCGACCCCTCCCCCGCTGCCAGACTTTCACGCGCAGCGATCTCTGCGGCTCGAGAAGCCCGAAGATCCTCAATTGCTGCGGCGAAGCCCTCAGGATCGCCCGGATAAGCCAGCGCACCCGCGCTCGCCTGCAGGTCGCTCATCACGGCAAGCTGCGCGCTGCGCCATGCACGGTCGGCATCTGCACCCAGCAGTGCAATGAGAGTTGAATCCCGGAATATAGTCTTCCCGTCGGACGCAATGGCTGCGCGATCCTGCTCGCGCGCATAGATGTCCAAGAGCATGTCCTCGTTAGCGCCAAGGACTTCTCCCATGATTTCAGCCGCCCGTTCGATGCGACCTGCGCGCGCATGGACCAAGGCGGCGGTCGATTGCCGGACACGCCGATCTGGATTGATGGGGTCCAGCTTGCCGAAGGTTTCTAGTGAGCGCTGCGACAAGGCCAGGGCCTCTTCATGCTCACCAGCCACACTGAGCGCGTTCGCCAGATCGAGCCGGGTACGCGCTACGGTTGTTTCGTCGTCCGAAGAGGCGTCATAGGTGTCCAAGGCGCGGCGATAATAGGATATCGCTTCCTCACCTCGCGCATCTTCGAACAGCAGCCTTGCAATAAGGGTCTGATGGTAACCGAGCTCTCTTTCATCGGAATAGGCTTGGTTGGCCTGCGCTGTAAGAGCCACCTCTACTGCCTGCCGGGTGCGCCCTACGCGCGACAGCAGGATCGCGGTGTTCTGGTAGATGCCAAGCAATTGGGGATCGTTTGGCCCCCACTCCTTCACCCCGATATCAGCGATCCGTGAAAACAAATCGGCAGCTTCACCGATCCGTCCTTTGTCGAGCGCCACAAGCGCATTGTTGAGGAAGACGTACAGCCAACCGAGGTGATCGTCGCGCGGAAGCAATTCGAGAGCGAGCGCTTCGGTTTCGCGGGTCGCGATTTCAGCGGCTTCTAGGTCCTGATTGCGAAGATAGGCGGCGTATTGATACGCGAAGTTGACCCGCGCAGGATCGCTCGGCGCAAGGTCTTCGCGCGAGAGATCGAGCGCCCGCTTGTGCCACTGAATTGATTTCGCAAGGTCATCTTCGACGTTGAAAAAGTATCGAGCGAGATGGTGCGCGGCAAAGGTTCGCGCATAGCAAGGTGCGCAGCTTTCAGTCTCGACGAATTGCTCCAGCGTCTGGATGTACTGCGCAACAAGTGCTTCGTCCTTGGTGAAAGCGACGAGGCCGTGCCCGATCGCTGCCATTCGCGCATCGGGGTGAAGCGCGAGAGACTGGTTCTCCAAGTAAAGCTCATATACTTCTTTGTACTTCGCTTTCCCGATCAGTCCCATGATCAGGTCGGACACCAGTTCAGCACGCATCTGCATGCCGGCATCATCGGGCATCGCGTCAAACGCGCTTTGAGCTGCCGGCAGAGTGCGGTTCGCATCGCCGTAGATATCGAAATATTGTGCCGCAGCAGGGCTGCCCCAAACAAGGCTTACCGCGAGGACAAGCGCCTTAGTCAAAGACGAGGAAATAGACCGCACGGCCACGTCCTTCATTAACGAGCTCGATCTCATATCGCTGCGTGTACATCGGGGTGAAGCGACAGGCCGGTTTGCTTACTCGTCCCGGATCGCAGATTGCCCGCGCGCTCTGATCGCGCACCTTCATTCGCACTGGCCCTGATCCCTCGTGAGAGACCGCCAATGTGCTTGGAACGCCCGATTTGAAGGTTTGCGCGCTGCGCCATACCTCGCCAGCTGCAAGCTCGCCGCGGACATAGGCAGGGCCCAGAAGGCGGCCTCGATAAGGAGAGCTCTCAACGCCTGTCGCATTTGCCCAGATGGCGAGAACATCCCGGTCTGCATCCTCGCGCCTTGCAAGGCCGCTAGCGCGCAGCGAGCCGACCAGCGATGCAAGCGTCGCTTGCTCTCCTTCGGTGTAAGCGGCTTCAGCCTCGGCCAGAGCGCGCGCAATCCGGCTCGCGCGGTGCTCGACAGTGTCAGGGGCAGCGGTCTGTGCCGCCGCTATACCCGTCGCTCGATCCGCGGGGAGAAAGGCCGCTGCCGCTATAATGGCCATGACTATCAATGATCTTGCCATGCTCACATTCCCCTATGACCCCACGGACAGACTACTGCTTACCCAGACTAACCTCTTGTATGGAAGCGACGCCGCGCGCGCCGCTCAGCTGAGGCGGAAACTCGCTCCTTTTTTGGTCTCATCAAGCGTCAGGCTCAATCCGTGCCGTTCGGCAATCGCCTGCGCGAGAGCCAGTCCCAATCCACTTCCGTGCGTTTCGCTGATGCTCGCCCGCCCGCGATAAAATCGTTCAAAAATCCGCAAGCGATCTGAGGGCGCTATGCCCGGTCCGTTATCGCGTATGACCAGCTGAGGACCTTGCGTGAGAACCACCTCGATCCGCCCACCCGGCGGCACGTATTTCAATGCATTGTCGAGAAGATTTGTGACAAGGCGGCCCAGTTGATGCTCCTCACCGTCTACGATGATGCCTGGTTCGACATCGCAGATCAGTTCATGTCCAGTTTCCTCGGCGCTTCCTGAATAAAGATCGCAAATCCGCAGGATCAGCGCACTGAGATCGACAGGTTCAAGCCCCGCAGCGTCCCCACGCCGCGTTTTGCTGGACGCAATGTCGAGCAGCGATTCCAAGGTCTGCACCAGCCGCTTGATCTCTGTTCGCGCCTCGATCAAACGCTCGCCGACCTTCGGGTCAGGCCCTGATTGCAGCGCTTTCAAAAGCCGGTTGTCGAGGTGCGAGAGCGGGGTCCGCATCTCGTGGGCAAGCTGTTCAGAGGTTTCCCTATACGCTTCCATAAGGTTTCGCTGACGGCGCAGTGCCTTGGCCGAATGGCTGGCGAGTTCATCGATCTCATCGCCCTCGCCCCTGTGCTCCAGTTCGCTTTCCGCTTCCGGGTCGCGAAAGGCGGAGTTGATCTGCCCTATGCGTCGCTGCAATCCCAAGGCCGCGAGCCTTCCCAGAAGCGCGACGATCACGACGAAAAACGACCCCGCGGAAGCAAAGGCAAGCGCAACATTGCCGAGCACTGCGTCGTTGCCGTCAATCCGACGAGCAACCACGAGCCGCAGGTCCGGCCCGAGCTGAACCGCGCGCGCAAACGCCTCGGAATGTTGCCCGATCGCAATCACACCAGCTTCGGAAATGCGGGCATCGAGCGCAGGCCAGCTCGCGATATCGCCGGCGATTGCCTCGCCAGCGCCGTTGGCCAGGAGATAATGGGGCGTGCTCCCTTGCGATGGTGTGAGCGCGATCCGGTCAGCGATGCGTTTTTCAAGCTCGGCCTGACCGCTGGTTGCATAGATGTCGACCAGCCCTGCGATATCGACATCGACCTCGCTCCTTGCACCCTCGTTCAGGGTGGAAAGCACGGTCTGGTGCGTGACAAACCAAAGAGCCAGCACAAGCGCCAGAGACAGACCTATCGCGGCCAGAACGATACGCGAGAATATCGAACGGCGCGCTTCGATGCTTACCTCCCGTCCAAGATACGATATCCCGATCCCCAGATCGTCTCCAATGCCGGCGCGTCGAAGCCCTCTTCGAGCTTACGCCTCAGCCGACCGATATTGACGTCAACGACATTGGTCTGAGGATCGAAATCCATTTTCCATACATCGCGCAAAAGCATCTCTCGCGTGACGGTCTCTCCGGCATTTTCCATAAAATAGCGGAACAGTTCGAATTCCTTGGGGCTCAGCGCCAGATGGCGGTTTTCGCGAAAGGCCGTTCGCGCCTTCAGGTGGCATTCGAACGCACCGTAAATGATTACAGCGCTGTGTTCGCGCCCCTGGGATCGGCGATGCAAGGCGCGAAGGCGAGCCATCAGCTCCCCGGGTTCGAATGGCTTGGCCATGTAGTCGTCGGCACCAGCATCGAGCCCGTCGGTGCGATCCGAGCTTCGGCCCAAAGCCGACAGGATCAGGATCGGCGTCCCAATCCCGCTTTCGCGCAGCCGCCTGGTGATGGTGAGGCCGTCAATGTCATCAAGCATCCGGTCAAGGATGACGACGTCGAACGCCTCCATCCCTGCGCGCAGCAACGCTCCGCTCCCCTCCTGCTCCCATACGATGACATCGCCATTTTGTTCGGCAAGTTCGCTTACCGCAGCGGCCGAGCGCGCATCGTCTTCGACATAGAGTATCCGAAGCGGCGTTTTGTCCATTGCCCCACCTTGGCTAATTGCGCCCGCCAGCGCACGCCCCTGAGGTTGAAAAGCTGCCATGTCTCGGTCGCCCCTGCAAGCGTTTGACGCAAAAGGCGGAAGAAGCGCTGTCGCACCCTCCCGCCTTCCCCCTTGCATCGTTAGTTGAGCGCTTCGACCGAGACCCAGCCCTTGGTCCCGAAATTGTCCTCGACCTCGACAAATAGGCCCTCGCGCTTGCCGGTCGGCGTTAGCGTCGTGCCTTCCATCAGGCCGCGAACCACCTTGGCGTCGTCCATGGGCATTGCCAACATCGACGTCGCGACAGAAACAGTGGCAACCTGCGGCTGCGTGGCGGCGGCGGCTCCCGTCTTGGGGATGGATGTGATGGTCGCGTCCTGTGCAACCACGGCGTTGAAAGCTATGACAAAGGCTTCGACCAGTTTCTTGCCCTTGCCGCTGCTGCGATATCCGATCTGGTCAGCGCGCTCGCCCCATGTCGAGTTGCGGGTGAAGGTGAGCGAGCTGCGGCGCACTTCGCCTGAGCCGGTTACGATGGTCTGCCCCGTGGCAGGCGAGAGAAGCTTGATACCAGCAGCAAGGCGCGTGCTGCGGCCTCCAAGCCCACCAAACATGCCAAGCACCGCACCCGCACCCGGAACGCGCGACATGACCGAAGCTGCTGCGCCCGAGCGTACTAACCCCTCGACAGCAGCGGTCTTGGCGAGTTCGATCGACTGGTCGACTTCCTCGGTAGTGCCCGCCACAACATTCATGAGGAAGTCAGCGGGAGCGCTCGATGCCGCGCTGTGCGGAGTGAAGCACCCGGATTCGACCGCCAGCGTGTTGATGAGTTCGCGCGGCGAACCAAGGCTGAATTCGGCCCAGCCTTGCGTATCGCCGTCGACCACCGCGATAGTGCCAAGGCTCTCTTCGCAAGTGACAAGCTGCAACTCGTCATCCGCCATCGCTGGCGTTGGAATTGCCAAAGCCGTCACTACTGCGGCGATTGCGAGGCCTGAAACTGCTTTCTTCATCATTTGCACTCCCCATTGATTGATTGCCATCAAGCAATGGAAGCGCTGGGCGATATGGGCCACACACAGTCACTGTCATCACAATGACAATGACTGTTAGGTTATGCACACACCTTCAAATCAAGTCGGCAATCAGGGGCTGTGGTGAGGTTTGGGTTGCGCGTGATTACTCAGCAACCCAATCACGGCGCAAGAATGGCCCGGCAAGAGCCATCAGCAGCCCTGCAATCCCGTAAAGGCCAAGCGCGTAAAGCATCGAATAGCGCAACGCTTCATCGCCATAGGCAGGCGCGAGAAAGTCTGACAAAGCGCCCAGCGCGTAAATGCCGCCGCCCAGACCAATCAGATTGTTGATCAGCAGGAAAAGCGCCGAGGCCGTCGAGCGGGCCGATGGAACGACGAGATGCTGAATCGCGGACAGTACCGGTCCAAGCCAGACGTAAGAGAGGGCTTGCGGCAGGAGGAACAGGAAGAACGCCACACGCGCCTCGCTGCTCAAGATTCCGGCACCGAATAAGGGCGCGCCAAGGAAGAATGCGATTGCGGGCAGCCAAGAATAATACGCCCGGTCGTGCCCTCCCAGCTTGTCGGCCAGAAGACCGCCGGCCATCACACCGGCCACGCCGCCTATCAGAAGCAATGCTCCGTAGAATTGAGACGTTTCGACAAGGTCGAAGCCGAAACTGCGAATAAGCAGGCTCGGCAACCAGAACGCGATACCATAACCGAGCATTGATGATGACGCGGCGCCAAATGACAGCAGCCAGAACGAAGGCTTTCTGGCAAGGATGCGTGCGGTCTCCCTGAGCGTGGGCCGCTGCATCTCGGGAAGCGCCTCAGATTGTCCGGCGACCCCCTTTACCTTGTCGCGCACAAGGAACTTGAAGATCGGGGCAATCGCCACTCCCGCCAATCCCACGACGAAAAACGCAGTGCGCCAATCGACGCTCGCGGCGATGTAGCCGCCCAGCAGCACACCAAGCCCCGATCCAATCGGAATGCCCAGCGAATACACCGAAAGCGCTGTCGCGCGCCGTTCGCTAGGGAAGTAATCGCCGATCAGCGCATAGGATGGGGCAACGCCTCCCGCCTCTCCAATCCCGACACCGAGCCGCGCGAGGAAAATCTGCCAAAAATTCTGAGCAAGCCCACACAGCGCCGTAAAACCGCTCCACGCTGCAAGCGAAACCGTAATAACCCACGATTTGCTCGTGCGATCTGCAAGGGCAGCAAGCGGAACGGCCATGGTCGAATATAGAAGCGCAAACGCGAGGCCGCCCAGCAATCCCATCTCACCATCGCTGAGCTGCAATTCAGCCTGAATGGGCGTCGCGAGGATCGACAGGATCTGCCGATCTACGAAATTGAAGATGTAGACCACCAACAGCATGAGAAGCACCGTGTTGCGGTGCGGTTCGGCTCTGGCCGTTGCGACGTCGGTCATTTGCAATTCTCATCGAGGAAGCGGGCGATGGCGGATACAGCTTCCGGCTCATCAAGCAAGGGCGCATGCCCACGCCCTGCGACCTCGACCGATGAGAATTTTTGCGGATGGCGCTGTCCCATCTTGGCGACGGTCTGCGCTGTCAGGATGTCACTCTTTGCGCCCCGGATAGCGAGAATGGGCTTGTTCTTCAGCGCGTCCCACATCTGCCACAGATCGGGCGGAACCGCGTTCGTGCCCTCAACGGCCATGCCTGCTGCGATGCCCGAATCATACGCGAAACGGACCGATCCATCGGGCAATTCCTCGCAGGTGCGCCGAGCGAACGCGGCCCAATCCGAATGGTCGAGGCCGTCCAGCGCATCCCGGTTGATCTGCGCGCATCGCCGCGCTGCTGCATCCCATCCATCCATTGGATCGGAGGCTCCAACGTAAGAGCGAATGCGATCAAGGCCTTCCTCGCTGACATGGGGTCCAATGTCATTGAGCGCAATGGCGGTCACCGCGCGTGGTCTTTGCGTCCCCATCATCATCGACATCAGACCACCCATGGACGTTCCAATGCACAGGACACTGTCAATGCCAAGGTGGTCGAGCAACGCCCACATGTCCTCGACGTAGATATCCGGGCGGTAATTGGCGGGGTCGCGATCATATTGCGAGCGACCCCGCCCGCGCTGGTCTGGCACGATCATTCGACCGATCCAGTCAAGCTGCGCGATGAGCGGCTCGAAGTCGGCGCTGTTCCGGGTAAGACCGTGCATCATCAGCAGTGCTGGACGCTCGCAGCCGCCTTTCGCCGGGTAATCCCTCGCGAAAAGCCGCAGGCGACCGTCTGCGCTGGTGTAGTCTACCTCTCGGTACGAGTTCGGATTTGTCACCGACCGCGCCCGATCAGAAGCGGATCTCTCCGGTCACGAAAATCCGTCGAGGGTCGCCATAGAAGCCAGTCAGAGTCCCTTCGCGGCCAAGCGTCGGCACGAACGGCGTGCCCGGAGGCGTACCGCCAGCGACGAAGTTGTAGCCTGCGACAATGTACTCCTTATCGAGCAGGTTCTTGCCGTGAACACCGATCGAGAACCGGTCTGAATCGTCGGTGTAGACAATGCTGGCATCCACCAGAACGAAGCCATCCTGATCGAGGAACGGGTTCGGCGTCTCGAACTGGCTCGCATCAGAACGCAGCGAAGCACTTCCCAGGAAGTCGATCATTCCATCAGCAGCCGGGATACCGAGCACAAAGCCCATATGTCCGGTGATATCAGGCGTGTTCTGGAACACGCGCTGATCGGCCACGTCATTGCCGAATGCGTCGATAAAGGTGTTGAAGCTTGCATCAAGATAGCCGAGCGACCAGTTCACGCTGAAGCGGCTGCCATCACCTGCGAAGTCTTCACCGACAAGCGCATTGCCTTCGAATTCGAAACCGTTGACGTCAGCGCTCGCCGCGTTCGACGTGATGCCGATGAAGCTGTCATTGATGCCATCGCCGTTCGTGTCGAGCCCGACCGATCCGGGGATCTGCACATCGTTATAGTCGCCGAGGAATGCGGCAAAGCTGACGTTCAGACGATTGTCGAGCAGCGAAGCCTTCCAGCCGAGCTCGTAACTGTCGACCGTTTCAGGCGCGAAGCGGAGGAACTCGAACTGGTCGTCGAAGTCGATGTCGCCATCGCCGTCGAGATCGGGCGCTGCAGTCGTCTGCCCGCGCGGGTCGAAACCGCCGCCTTTGAAGCCCTGTGAATAGGTGAAGTAGATGTTGTGATCGGGCGTCGGCTGCCAGCTGATCGAGGCGCGCGGATTGAAGTCCTCAAACGTTTCGCTGCCCTGGAAATCGCTGGTGGTTGCGATGGCAGCAGCGGGGCTGTTGGGAATGAACAGGTCGGAAAACCCACCGATAAAGGTGGTGCGCAACACGCGGCTCGTGCGCTTGTCGTTCGTATACCGGCCACCCAGCGATACGCTGATCGTGTCGGTCAGGTCGTAGGTGAAGTCGCCGAAGAAACTGTATGTTTCGGTATCGACATCGCCCAGCGTCTGCGCATTCAGGCCCGGGAGTCCGATAAGATCGCCGGTCGTGAACAAAGCCACGTCGAACGCCGTAAACGCGCTTGCATTGAGGTAGTATGCGCCAAAGACACCCGACAGCCGGTCGCCCTCATAAAGCAGCTGCAATTCCTGGCTGAACTGATCGTTTTCATAGATCGCTGGAACGTCGAGATCAGCAGCAGGCAAGCTGTCGAAATCGATCGGGGTCGTCGAACTGTCTTCGCGATAGCCGGTGATCGATTTCAAGGTGATCGTGTCGGACAGCTCAATCGCAATGTTGAGAGCGCCGCCATAGGCTTCAACCTCCTGATCGACGACGTTCAGACCTGCCCTTGTGTCGAACACATCGTCGAGCACGGGTGCTCCTGAGAGAAGACCCGGGATCAGACGTCCGCCCTGCCGGGCTTCGCTGTTGTCCTTCACATAATCGCCCGAAAGCCGGACGAAGACGGGGCCGTTGTCGAACTCGATAGTTCCACGCGCTGCCCAGATATCCTTGTTGTAGTTCTCGGTCCCCAACGTGAGGTTCTCGCCAAACCCGCCACGCGAAAGCCGGGCACCGCTTGCCCCGATCTTCAGATTAGGCGTGACAGGTGTGGACGCGGTCACAATCAGATCGGCCTGATCATACGATCCGTAAGTGCCGCGCACTGTCACGCTGGTTTCGTCGGGAAGGCTGGCCGTTACATACTTGATCGCACCGCCAATCGTGTTGCGGCCATAAAGGGTTCCTTGTGGCCCGCGCAGGACTTCAATTCGCTCCACATCGTAGACGTCAAGCACAGCGGCCTGAGGGCGGTTCAGATAGACGTCGTCGATGTAAAGACCCACGCCAGCTTCGAAACCGGCGACCGGGTCCTGCTGCCCCACGCCGCGGATGAATGCGGTCAGGGTCGTGTTCGTCCCACGGCTCACCTCGAGGGTGATGTTGGGAACCTCTTGCGCAATCTGGACAAGATCCTGAATGCCGCGCTGCTCGAGTTGCTCGCCGGAAAGCGCAGTCACGGAAAGCGGCACATCCAGCAGCCGCTCTTCACGCCGACGGGCGGTTACGACAATCTGGTTGCCGCCAATCTGTCCGACGCCTTCGCCCTCATCACCTTCCGCGTTCGTTGTCTGCGCCGCCGCAGGAGCAGCGATTAGCGCGATGCCAGCGCTGCCAGTCAAAAGCGCAGCGCGCACGATAGCCGAACGAATAGTCATTGATTTTGCCTCCCAAGAATCCTCTCACGAGTGTCAATACTGAAAGTTGAACCACCTTTCAAGTTCTTCTCTTGCGAATGGTCTTGCGAACCCCTAACCCACACCAATAAAGGGGACGTATGGCCGACACACGAACGGAAATGAGCGACGCGGCGGGCACCAAGACACCGCGGACGGAGCGTGGCCGAAAGACCTTGCGCAAGTTGCTCGACGCGTCCGCAGAAGAATTCGGGGAAAAGGGTTTTCACGAAGCGTCGGTAAGCTCGATCACACGCCGTGCTGGCGTCGCGCTGGGCACGTTTTACACCTACTTCGACAGCAAGGAGGCGCTGTTTCAGGCTCTCGTCCAGCACCTTAGCAGTCAGGTGAAGGTGTCGGCTGGCAAATCGGTCGGAGACCTCAAGGCCGGCGGTCAATTCAACGCCTTCGACGTCGAACAGGCTGCCCTTTCAAGCTTCTTGGACTTCGCGCGCGAACACAAGGAAATCTACCGGATCATCGACGAATCCGAGTTCGTCGATCCGCAAGCCTACCGCGCCCATTACGAAGGGACCGCTCAGCGGATCCTGGCGCGTTTGCGCGAAGGAGCGGCGCAGGGCGAAATGCGCGACGACATCGAAGAAGCGCACGCATGGGCGCTCATGGGAATGAACGTCTTCCTCGGCCTCCGGTTTGCGGTCTGGTCGGACGAAAAAAGCAGTGAAAGCGTAGCGATGGCCGCTCGATCTATCCTCGAACACGGTATTCGCGCGGCGGGGCCAAAAGCCGGCGAATAAAAATCCACGCTTTTCCAGAGCTATTCCCTGTTGGTCGATCAACGCGTGCACATTCTCGGCAAGCGTCGATGAGCAAGGCTTGCCAAACACCTGAGAAACGTGGTCGTTAGGGAATGTCGCAACACTGCATGAGGGGGTCGAATGCAGAAAATTCGGGAACTAAGGTTCGCAGCTGCCGCTGCGGCGCCCGCAATATTTGCGTTGGCGCTTTTGCAGGGCTGCTCGCTTCCCGGCACGGCCGAGCCCCTGACGTTGCAGGAAACCCTCCCATTGCCGGAGCGCTGGACCTTTGCTTCTGAAGAAGGCCAATCGATTGAACTCGGTACTTACTGGGCGCTGCTGAACGATCCGCTGATCGACGAATTCGTGGCTCAGGCCCGTGAGCAGAACTATGATATCGCACAGTCGCTTGCCCAGTTGCGCGCTGCCGAAGCAGGGCTGCGCGAAGCGCGAGCGGCGCGCGTCCCTTCTGCAACAGCAGGCGGAGGCGTCGGGCGCGACTTTGGTGACCTTTCTCGCGACGAATTCCAATTCTCGCTGAATGCCGATCTGGCATGGGAGCTCGACCTGTTCGGCAGGATCAGTTCCTCGATCGACGCCTCGCGCGCCGACCTTGCTGCAGCCGGCTTCAACGCGGCTGATCTCGAACGGGTTGTGGTGGCAACGGTCGCGATCCAGACAATCACGGCTCGTTCCGTTGCTGCACAACTCGATTTTGCCCGCAGGTCGCTCGCCAATCAGGACGACAATCTACAGATCGCCCGGTGGCGCAATCAGGCTGGCCTTGTATCCAGCCTTGATGTCGAACAGGCGCGGACACAGCGCGCGCAGACCGCAGCTTCTATACCGCTGCTTGAAGGCGATCTCGTCACAGCAGCCAATGCCATTTCCACACTGATCGGTGATCCGCCGGGCGAAGTATACGCTCGCTTGCTCGCCGATCCGCGAGATGTGCCCACCCCGCCGCTTTCGAACTCCGTCGAAGCGCCCGCCGATATTCTCAGGATGCGCCCGGACGTAAGCGCAGCCGAGGCGCGCCTGGTGGGTGATCTGGAGCGGATTGGCATTGCAAGAGCGCAGCTCTATCCGATCGCCCGCCTGACAGGCACGGTCGGCACGTCCTCATTCGGAATAGACGATCTCTTCGATGTCATCACCGGCAACATCTTCGCCAGCATTTCGCAGCTGATCTTCGATGGAGGAGCAGCGCGGGCAAGGGTCGATGCATCGCGGGCAATAGCCGACGGATCACTTGCCGCATGGCAACAGTCGATCCTCACCGCGCTAGAAGACGTCGAAACCGCATCGGTCGATCTTGAAACCAGCAACGAACGAGTGATCGCCCTTGTCGAAGCGAGCGATGGCGCACGTAACGCGGCTATTCTGGGGCGCAGTCAGTATCAGGCAGGGCTCATCGATTTTCAGGTCCTGCTGAATGTGGAAAGCGCGCTTCTCAGTGCCGAGACTTCCCAGATCTCGGCAGAAGCTGCGCGCGCGATTGCCTTTGTACAGCTGGCGCGGGCCATGGGTGGAGGGTGGCGAATGCCGACCGAACAGAATTCGCAAGACAGGGATAACGGGCAATGAGCGACACGGCGGACACGCTCCAGACGGACGATGACACGAACGTCGATGACTTCCTCGGCGTGAAGGAGCGTCCGCGCTGGCGCCGCTGGATAAAGTACTGGCTTCCGGCACTTATCATCCTGCTCCTGATTCTCGCGATCTCGCAATGCACAGGCGGTGATGGAGAGGTTTCGTACATCACCGAGGAAGTGACAGAAGGCTCGCTCGAACTCACTGTCACTGCGACAGGAAATCTGCGTCCGACAAATCAGGTGACGGTTGGCTCGGAAGTGACCGGCCCTGTCGATCAGGTGCTCGTCGACGTCAATGATCGCGTCACGCGTGGGCAGGTGATTGCGATCATCAACACCGAGATCATCGACCAACAGATCGCGCAGTCTCGCGCCAATCTCAATGCAGCGCGGGCCAGTCTCGTCCAGGCGCAGGCCTCGCTCGAGGCGACCAACGCGCAGCTTGTTCGCTTTCGCGAAGTGAGAGAACTTTCAGGAGGCCGCGTGCCGTCCCTGATCGAGCTTGAACAGGCAGAAGCAGCAGCGGCACGCGATGAAGCGGCTGTTTCATCAGCGCGCGCCAACATTCAGGCAGCGGAGGCGACCCTGAGGGCGAACCTCACCACCCGCTCACGCGCAGTAATCCGCGCGCCGGTGACGGGCGTGGTCCTCGCTCGCCAGATCGAGGTCGGGCAGACCGTGGTTGCAGCGTTCAACACGGTTACCTTGTTCGTGATCGCAGAAGACCTTGCCGCGATGCAGCTGCGCGTATCCATCGACGAGGCGGATGTCGGTCAGGTCACCGCAGGTCAGGATGCGACTTTCACCGTAGACGCCTATCCGGGCCGGCGTTTCCCGGCGATCCTCGAGAGAGTGGACCTTGCTTCTGGCAATACAGTGAACGAACAGGCTGGCGGTGCCGCTGCCGCTGCTGCAGGCGCATCTGTTGTGAATTACGAGGCGCGGTTGAGCGTGCAGAACACGGAAGGGCTTTTGCGCCCCGGCATGACTGCCACAGCAACCATCGCCACGGACACCACCGGTAGCGTCAAGCTCGTTCCCAACGCTGCGCTGCGGTTTCGACCGGGTCAGCAGAACGAGGACGAGGGCGGCGGCGTACTTAATGTCAGCGTCGGGCTTGAGCGCCAAGACCAGCAGGCCACCATCGGTGTTGGCAGCAGACAGACAGTTCAGGTGCTACAAGACGATGGCACTCTGGAAGCGGTCGAAGTCATCACAGGACGCAGCGACGGGCGCACAACCGCCGTTCAATCGGCCGAAATCGAAGCTGGCATGAAAGTTGTCACCGGGATCGAGGCACAAGGCGGATGAGCGAAGTCCCGCTCATCCGACTCGAAGGCATAACGAAAGTCTTCGGCAGCGGCCCGGCTGCATTCAAGGCGCTCAAGGGCGTGGACCTCACTATCGATCGGGGCCAGTTCGTCGCGATCATGGGGCCTTCTGGATCGGGCAAGTCGACCACGATGAACATCCTTGGCTGTCTGGACATTCCGACCGACGGCGTCTTTCGTTTTCGCGGGGTCGAGGTCCAGAAGATGGACCGCGATCAACGAAGTCTTTTGCGCCGCAAATATCTCGGCTTCGTGTTTCAGGGCTTCAACCTACTCTCGCGCACGACCGCGCTTGAGAACGTCGAGTTGCCCCTGCTCTATCGTGGCGAGAAAAAGGCGGTGCGGCGTGATGCGGCCATGCATGCTCTGGACCAAGTAGGCCTCGCGCCTTGGGCATCGCACACTCCGGCAGAGCTTTCGGGCGGCCAGCAACAGCGCGTTGCGATTGCGCGGGCGCTCGTATCCGATCCCGATGTCCTGCTGGCTGACGAACCCACCGGCAACCTCGACACCGAGCGCTCGATCGAGATCATGGAGCTTATGCGGGAACTCAACGCGGGCGGCATCACCGTCATCATGGTCACGCATGAAGAAGAAATGGCTGCCTTCGCAAAGACCGTGATCCATTTTCGCGATGGCCTTGTCGAGCGCACTGAGCGCGGTGCTCGCAGCCTTGAGGCGCAGGGAGGGATGGCCTGATGCTTGGTGCGACATTCCTCCTGGCCCTTCGCGAGATCAGGCGCCACCTGATGCGCTCGATCCTGACGACGCTTGGTATCATCATCGGCGTTGCAGCAGTGGTGACGATGGTCACGCTTGGCAATGGCGTTACCGCATCGGTTCAGGACGAGATATCGTCGCTGGGCTCGTCCAACTTCATCGTTTTCCCGGTGCGCGTTGACAATGGGCCTGTCCGCCAGTTCGAACTTGATGACGTAGAAGCGGTCGAGCAGCAGATTGCAGGCGTCGAAGTAGCCGCCGCCAATGTCGGCGCAAGTGCCACCGCATTTTACAACGGACAGGACTGGGACACGCGCGTCACCGGCGCGGACACGAATTTTCTCGAAGCACAGGCCATCGACGTGGTCGAGGGCCGTCCGTTCACCAGCGACGAGGAGGCTTCCGGGCAAAATGTTTGCCTGCTCGGCCCCAAGGTGCGCGAGGCGATTTTTCTGCCTGATGTGAGCCCGATCGGGGAGGAAATGAGGCTAGGCGACGTGCCTTGCACCGTGGTCGGTGTGCTGGAGGAACGCGGCCAGGGTGGCGGCGGAGCGGATGATGATGACACCGTTTTCATGCCGCTCAAGACAGTTCAGCGGCGCTTCCGCGGGAGCGACAATATCGATTATTTCGTGCTGAAATATAACGCGGCCTACTCAGCGTCCGTCATTCAGGACTCGCTGATCGACTTGCTGCGCGAACGCCGCGTTCTACAAGGCGACGCCGCTAACGATTTCAACATCATCGACACAGCGCAAGTCAACGATGCGCTCAGTTCGGTGACTGGCGCCCTTACCGCGATGGTTGCGGTGATCGCATCGATCAGCCTTCTGGTAGGCGGCATCGGCATCATGAACATCATGCTCGTTTCGGTCACGGAACGAACGCGGGAGATCGGGATCAGGCTGGCCATCGGGGCCTTGGCCAGGGAAGTGCGATTGCAATTCCTGACCGAAGCCGTGGTTCTTTGTGCCTTTGGTGGTTTGGTCGGGCTCTTGCTTGCTTTCGTTGCCTCCGTGTCGCTGGCCGGCGTCATCGACGTGCCCTTTGTGTTCGATCCGACGATCAATATCTTCAGCTTCCTGTTCGCGTCAGGGATGGGGATCGTCTTTGGCTATTATCCCGCGCGCCGTGCATCGCAGCTCGATCCGATCGACGCATTGCGGCACGAATAGGTCGCCTGTTCTTCGCCAGCGAGCCGACTCTCGTCGGCAGACGCAGCGCGACCTACTGCCAGGTCTGGATCAGCTCGTCATATTCGATCGTGATCGGCGCAGGGTCTTCGTTAGCAAGCTTGGCCTTCGGTGAACCCGGCTGGGAGAGCCAATAATCGGCGCTTCGAACTTCGTTGAGCTTGGGCCCAAGATCGCCCTGAAGGCCAGCGCGCTCCAATCGCTCAAGCACGCGCTCCTGCTGTTCGCACAGAGCATCGAGAGCAGCTTGCGGGCTCTTGGTGCCGGACGAGGCATCGCCGATATTCTGCCACCACAGCTGCGCGAGGCGCGGATAGTCGGGAACGTTCGTGCCGGTTGGCGACCACCGGGTGCGCGCAGGCGAGCGGTAGAACTCGACCAGTCCGCCTAGCTTTGGCGCGCGCTCGGTGAAGCTTTCGTGCTGGATCGTGCTTTCGCGAATGAAGGTGAGGCCTACGTGAGCCTTCTTCACATCAACGGTCTTTGAGGTCACGAATTGAGCATACAGCCATGCTGCCTGAGCGCGTTCCAGCGGTGTCGACTTCATCAGCGTCCACGACCCTGCGTCCTGATAGCCGACCTTCATCCCTTCTTCCCAGTACGCCCCATGCGGACTGGGCGCCATGCGCCAGCGCGGTGTGCCATCGTCATAGAGGACCGCCGATGCTTCTTCGCCCACCATGTTGGCGGTGAAGGTGGTGTACCAGAAGATCTGTTGCGCGATCGCTCCCTGCGCAGGCACCGGACCGGCTTCGGAAAAGGTCATTCCCGCAGCCGATGGCGGCGAATATTCGTTCAACCACTTGGAGTATTTGGCGAGCGCGTAAACGGCGGCAGGCGAATTGGTCGCGCCGCCGCGAACGACGCAGGAGCCAACCGGCTGCGAGTTTTCGTTGACGCGGATGCCCCACTCATCGACCGGCAGGCCGTTCGGCTCTCCAACCGAGCCCATGCCCGCCATCGACATCCAGGCATCGGTGAAACGCCAGCCAAGTGATGGATCCTTCTTGCCGTAGTCCATGCTGCCATAGACCGTTTGCCCGTCGATTTCGCGTCCGGTGAAGAAGTCTGCGATGTCTTCGTAAGCCGACCAGTTGACCGGCACGCCGAGGTCGTATCCATACTCTGCCTTGAAATCGGCCTTGATCTGAGGGTCGGTGAACCAGTCGTACCGGAACCAGTAAAGGTTCGCGAATTGCTGGTCAGGCAGCTGATACAATTTGCCATCGGGGCCCGTGGTGAAGTCGGTTCCGATGAAGTCGGGCAGGTCGAGCGTCGGGCTCGTGACCTCGCTTCCCTCGCCCGTCATCCAGTCGGTCAGGTTGCGCACCTGCTGATACCGCCAATGGGTGCCGATGAGATCGGAATCGTTGACATAGGCATCGTAGATATTCTCGTCCGACTGCATCTGGGTTTGCAGTTTTTCGACCACGTCCCCCTCTCCGATCAGGTCGTGGGTGACATTGATGCCGGTCATCGCGGTGAATGCCGGAGCAAGGACCTTGGCTTCGTATTCATGGGTCGCGATGGTTTCCGACACGACGGATATCGACATGCCCTGATACGGCGTTGCCGCCTGCATGAACCAGTCAAGCTCTGCCTGCTGCTCCTCGCGCGAAAGCGCAGACATACCGCCGATTTCGTTGTCCAGAAAATCAGTTGCAGCCTGCTGCCGCTCCGCCTCGCTCGGCACGACAAAGTTGCTTTCGGTGGAGTCCGAACACGCCGCCAGCACGAAGCTCACGCCCAGAACAATCGCAATTCTCATGAGTTTACTCGCCTCGCCCCATTTTCTCTCTCAACGCATCATACCCAGCGGAAAACGCAGAATGCAAACACCGCGCTCAGCATAAGCGCCCAATATTGCGGCAAGTCCAGAAGCCCGATCCACGCAAGATTGATGAACGCGCTTCCCAGCAAGGCAATGAACAAGCGATCTCCGCGCGCGGTCTCCATGCCGAGGATGCCTGTTCTTGACGTGCTAGGATACCGCACCTGCAAGATAGCCATCACCGCGAGTGTCGATGCAATCGCGGCGAAGAACAGCGCCGTCGGCCAGGTCCATGCCATCCATTCCATGTTCAGGCCTCCCGCATCTTAAACCCGGCCAAGGGCAAAACCCTTGGCGATGTAGCCGCGCACGAAATAGATCACGATCGCTCCCGGAATGATCGTGAGAACACCCGCCGCCGCCAGCACGCCCCAGTCGAGCCCGGACGCCGATACCGTGCGTGTCATCGTCGCGGTGATCGGCTTCGCATCGACGCTGGTCAGGGTGCGGCTCAGCAAAAGCTCGACCCAGCTGAACATGAAGCAGAAGAACGCTGCAACCCCAATGCCGGGTGCGATCATCGGGATGAAGATGCGCGTGAAGAAACGCGGGAAGCTGTAGCCATCGATAAAGGCCGTCTCGTCGATTTCGCGCGGAACACCGCGCATGAACCCTTCGAGAATCCAGACGGCCAACGGTACGTTGAAAAGACAATGTGCGAGAGCAACCGCGATATGCGTGTCGAACAGATTGACGCTGGAATAGAGTTGAAAGAACGGCAGCGCGAACACCGCAGGCGGCGCCATGCGGTTCGTGAGCAACCAGAAGAACAGATGATTGTCGCCCATGAAGCGGTAACGGCTGAACGCATAAGCTGCGGGCAGCGCAACGCTCAGCGAGATCACGGTGTTGAGCGTGACGTAAACGAAGCTGTTCACATAACCCATGTACCAGGACGGATCGGTCAGGATCGTGCGATAATTTTCAAGCGTGAAATTCTCTGGCCAAAGGGTAAATGAGCCAAGTATTTCCGAGTTCGACTTGAAGCTCATGATGACGAGCCAGTAGATCGGCACCAGCAGGAACAGCAGATAGACTACCAGCACCAGCGCGGAGGGTCGAAAGCGCGAACCGCTCATCGTGCCACCTCGTCTTTGTCGGCGCTGATCATCACCGTGTAGAACACGTACGAAATCAGCAGGATCAGCAGGAAATACATCAACGAGAACGCCGCTGCCGGTCCCAGATCGAACTGGCCCAGCGCCATCTTGACGAGATCGATCGAGAGGAATGTCGTGGCGTTGCCCGGCCCACCCCCGGTGAGCACAAACGGCTCCGTATAGATCATGAAGCTATCCATGAAGCGCAGCAGCACGGCGATGATCAAGACCCCCCGCATCTTCGGCAGCTCGATATACCGGAAGATGTTCCACCGGCTCGCCTGGTCGATTTCGGCGGCCTGATAATAGGCCTGAGGGATCGAACGAAGCCCGGCATAGGCGAGCAATGCGACCAACGACGTCCAGTGCCATACGTCCATCACGATGACCGTAAGCCAGGCATCGAACGCGTCCTGCGCGTAGTTGAACGGGATACCAAGGTCGGTCACGACCCGCCCAAGAAGGCCAATGTCGCTGCGCGCGAACACTTGCCAGATCGTGCCCACAACATTGTAAGGGATAAGCAGCGGCAGCGCCATCAGGACCAGACACAAGGTGGCGAGCCATCCTTTCTTCGGCATGCACATCGCCACGAGAATGCCGAGGGGTATCTCGATCAACAGGATGATTGACGAAAACAACAGCTGTCGGCCAAGCGCATCCCATAGCCTCTCCGAACGAAGAAGCTCGCGGTACCATTCAAGACCGACCCAGAAGAACTCATTCCCGCCAAAGCTGTCCTGAAACGAATAATTGACCACGGTCATCATCGGGATGATCGAAGAAAAAGCGACCAGCACAAGGACCGGCAAAACAAGGAACCATGCGCGTTGGTTGGTGGGCTTTTCCATCATGACGTGCCTGCACTCGCGTTCGCCAAGGGCGTTCCCTCGATGCGCCAGTCGTCACAGAAGAGGCTCGCCTTGGTCGGGTCGAGAGCCACCTTGTCCATGTCCGCCGCGATCTCGAATTTCGCATCGGCGACCATGTTGACCTCGGTCCCCATCACATTGGCGCTGATGAATTTATGCCTCCCGACGTCCTGCACCCGGTTGACCTTGGCAGGCAGCCCTTCGCCGCGTGTCAGCGAGAGGAATTCGGGCCTGATCCCCAGAACGGTTTCGCCTGCCGGATTGCCGTAATCGAATGCAAGGGCAATCGCCTCACCATCCAGATATGCACGTGACCCTTCGACAGAGACGGGGAGGAAATTCATGCCGGGCGAACCGATGAAGTAACCGACGAAGGAGTGAGCGGGCGTTTCGAACAGCTCTTGAGGCGTGCCGATCTGCACAACGCGACCCTCGTGCATCACCACCACTTCATCAGCGAACGTAAGCGCCTCGGTCTGGTCGTGCGTGACGTAGACCATCGTATGCCCGAACTCGCGGTGCAGCGACTTCAACTGGGTGCGCAATTCCCATTTCAGGTGCGGGTCAATCACCGTCAGCGGCTCATCGAACAAAATTGCGTTCACGTCATCGCGAACGACCCCGCGACCCAGCGAAATCTTCTGCTTGAGATCCGCCGTCAGCCCCCTCGCCTTCTTTCTCAGATGATCCTGAAGCCCGATCATCTCGGCAACCTGCTCGACGCGGGTCGCGATGTAGCTTGCTTCCATCCCGCGATTGTGTAGCGGGAATGCAAGGTTCTCGCGCACGGTCATGGTGTCGTAAACAACCGGGAATTGAAAAACCTGCGCGATGTTGCGTTGAGCGGTCGATGCGGCGGTGACATCCTTTCCATCGAAAAGTATCCGGCCGCGGCTGGGCTGGAGCAGCCCGGACATGATGTTCAGCAAGGTCGTCTTCCCACACCCGCTAGGGCCGAGAAGCGCATAAGCCCGTCCGTCTTCCCACTGGTGATTGAGTTCCTTGAGCGCATAGTCGCCCTCTCCGTGAGGATCGGGATGATAGCTGTGCGCGATTTGCTCAAGAGTGATGGCAGCCATTCCTAAGCCTCTGCCAGCACGCGGACCGGGTGAGCAAGAGCGCCGTCTTCGTCGAAGTACAAAAGGTCCGCTGGATCGAGCCAGACCTTGATCCCGTCGCCGGGCTGATAGTTGCGCGGTCCAGAAAGGAGCCCCACCCATCGCTCTGCGACAGCATTGATGTGAAGGTACGTTTCCGACCCGGTGAGTTCGGTGACGATCACCTTCGCATCGAATGCAATCATGCCATGTCCGCATTCGCCAACATTCAGATTGTGAGCCCGAAAGCCAGCGCGATAAACGCCGTCAGGAAATTCAGCTGGCGTTTCATCCAGCATGACCGATTGACCGGCCGGAAAGTGAATCGCAGAGCCGCGCTTTTCAGCTCGCACAAAGTTCATTGGCGGATCGGAATAAACCCTTGCGGTCGTCTCATCGACCGGACGCCGATAGACCTGTGTCGAAGGACCAAACTGCGTCACCCTGCCCTGCCAAAGTGTCGCAGTGTTCCCCCCGAGAAGAAGTGCTTCCTCCGGCTCTGTCGTCGCGTATACGAAGATGCTCCCCGACCTGGCGAAAAGGCGCGGTATCTCGATGCGCAGCTCCTCGCGAAGCTTGTAATCGAGGTTGGCCAGCGGTTCGTCCATCAGGACCAGACCGACATCCTTGACCAGCGCACGCGCGATCGCGCATCTTTGCTGTTGCCCGCCGGAAATCTCGCTAGGTTTGCGATCCAGCAGAGGGGTCAGCTGCAACAGTTCAGCCATCTCCCGGACCTTGCGATCGATCTCCTGCGCCGATGCGCCCCGAAGCTTCAGCGGCGAAGCGATATTGTCCTTCACAGTCATCGAAGGGTAGTTGACGAATTGCTGGTACACCATCGCGACATCGCGCTTCTGCACGCGCCGCCCGGTAACATCATCGCCATTCCAGAAGATTTTGCCGGTGTCGGGCACATCGAGCCCCGCCATGATCCGCATGAGCGTGGTTTTACCGGCGAGGGTCGGGCCCAGAAGGACGTTCATCGTGCCCTTCTGCAATTCCAGATCAAGAGCGTGGATGTGGGCTTCACCATCGACCGACTTGGAAACCCCTTGCAAGCGAAGGGTCATGGATCGGTTTTCAGCTCGATACTATTCAACATGCCCACCCGTCTGTCGCATCGCGCATTGCAGAGCGTCGATTGCGCGCGGAGACAAGCATTAGGTTCACCGACCTAAATGGCAATGCCTTTCCTGTTTTGCGATCAACCGAAAACCAGCGAGATCGGGCAGGGCCTTTCTCAGGGCCTTTCTCAGGGCCGGTTCGAATGGTCCATCACGACGCGATGCGTGCGGATCGCGGGGGCGCCCTCGCACTCGTCGCCGCGGAGATGCGGTCGTCGCCAGAACAGTGCATTACCCCGGCGAACGAAGTGGCCCCTGACATGATGAAGGCGCGCACGCCGACGCGCTTCGCTGGCCGCATCGCCCCCGTCATGGCGGTCGGACGCAATAAAGCAGGGTTTGAACAGACGCACTTCGCTGTGATCCAGCAGCCGCGGTTTGCCCTTGCGTAGGCGTTGTCGATTAAGCGCAGCGAGGTCGGCGGGCCGGGTTTCAATCTGCGCCTGGGCATTAAGGATCAGCACGAATGAAAACACCATTGCAGGTACCATCCAGAGGCTTTGCGCAAGCTGGCGTTTTTCGCTGGCGAGACGCGCCCCGCCCCCGCCTGCTATCCATCGAGCAGCCCACTCGGGCAGGATCTCGCCCTGTACACAGGAGAAGAAATTTCCGAGGTCGAGCGCGTCGTGGGCCATGGCGAAGCGGATACCGTCGCAGCGCGGCGCGGCGGGCTGGTCGAAGTCAAACACAAAACGGGCAGGCGAGATTTCCGGGCCGCCACTTTGCTGTTCCATTGCGACCGTAATCGTGCCAGCGCGCCCGTCGCTTGATGCCTCTACGAATGCGCCGATGCGAAAGGCAGGATCGCCTCCTTGCGCTTCTTCCACCCATTCGATCCAGCAGCACTCTGAGGGAACGCGCAGCATATCTGTGCTCGCATTCAAGAGATCCGATTGACCGAGCACCAGTTCGCGGGTGAAGCGCGCGCTGTCCGCGGCCAAGCTGTAGCGCGCCGCGCTCGAAGCAATCGCATCGCGCAAGGCGAGCATGTCGGAGAGCTTGCCCTCGACGCAGGGAGACCCGTTATCGTCGCATTGCGCGATCTGATCGAGAAGCCGCATTGGTCAGTCCCGTGCGCCAGACGTTCTTTAAAGCAGACCAAGCGGCTTGGTCCGCGTGCGCGCAGTATGCCCCGTCGCCGCTCGCCGTGCGTGCTGGCGCAAGGGCGCATCGGACGATATTGCCTGCGCAAGCTTTCGGCCTGCCACGTTGATGCTTGCCCGCACATTCCTGTCCATCAATCCCTCCTTCGATCCCTGAGGCGAAGGTGCGACAGATGCGGTTCGAAGTCCGAAGCGAAATCGGTGAACGGCTCGCTTTGGTCTGTGACCGGCCAGTTTCGCGCAAGCAGGTCAGGCGGTTAGCTTGTCCAGCACCGCGCGCTTGTAGGACTTGCTGACCCGAACGCGCGCGCCCGTCTGCAATGTCAGGCTGATCGCCGAGAATTTCTCACGATTGATCTCGCTGACTGAGGAAATCCGCACGATCGCGCTGCGGTGGACCTGAAGGAAGCGGGCGGGGTCGAGCCGCTGGGCAAGCGATCGGATGCTGTCATCGGCAAGATGCACCTCCTCGCCAACGTGGAGCGCGACATAGTCGTTTGCCGCTTCAATCCAGTCGATCTCCTCGACGCGCACACGCCTCACCGCCCCGTTTTCACGCACCCACAGGTCGCGTTCATAAGGCGACGGCACGGCGCTCGAAAAATCGGAGTTCATCCGCGACAAGGCTCCGCGCAATTGCTGGAACCGCAGCTGGTTCGCATCGCTCTCGATCCGCCCGCGCGCACGCTCGATCGCCGTCGCAAGCCTTTCGTCATCAAGCGGCTTGAGGATGTAGTCTATCACGCCTTGCGCAAAGGCATCGACCGCGAAGTTGTCGAATGCGGTGATGAAGATGACCGATGGTGCATGGTGCTCATCAAGACTTTCGAGCAACTCGAACCCGGTAAGCCCGGGCATCATGATATCGAGCAACAGAACATCGGGCCGGGTGGCGGCGATTGTTTCGAGCGCTTCGTTCCCGTCCGAAGCCGTGCCGACGATGTCGATGTTGTCGATGCTCTTGAGCGAGCGCAGAACGCGGCGCAGCGCGAGCGGCTCGTCATCGGCGACGAAAATGCGGAGCGGTTTCATGCTGGCATTTCCTCTCCGTCCGCCTCCATCGCGGCGCGCTGATAGGGAAAGCTCAGCCTCACCGCATACCCGCCAGCGCTGCGCGGCCCCGCATCGAAAGAGACATTGTCGCCGAAACGCGCGCGCAGGCGTTCCTGCACGTTGGCTTCTCCTGTCCCGAGGCCATGCGAGTTGGACGAACCCGGTCCGTCATCGACAAGGCTGATTTCGACATTCTCCCCGGCCCTGCACGCGCTCAGATCGAGCGTGACAAACCGTTTGCTCGGCGCGACAGCGTACTTGATCGCGTTTTCGACCAGCGGCTGGAGAAGAAAGCCTGAAACAAGTGCATCGCGCACGCCCGCGTCCAGATGCGCCCGGAACTCGAAACGCCCTTCGAAACGGATACGCTCGATATCGATATAGACGGCAAGATCGGCAAATTCCTGTTCCAGCGTAACGTCTTCGTTCGCTTCGCGGCGCAGGCCGCGGCGAAGGAAAATGGCGAGCTTGCGCACCATCGCCTCGCCTTTTTCGAATTGCTCTTCGCCGACCAGCGAAGAGACGGCACCAAGTGTATTGAACAGGAAATGTGGGTGAACCTGAAAGGTCAGCGCATCTAACTGTGCGCTTTGAGCCTCGCGTTGAGCCATCAGCCGCCCCTCGCGTTCCGCCTTCGCCTGTGCACCCATTACAAGCGTCAGGATGAGCACTCCCCACGCGAGCTGGAAGTGCAGCCAATAAACAATCGCGACGACATGCTGAAGCGGGGTCGCGGTTGCGCCCGCCAGTTCGAAATAAAGCAGAGAATTCACGACCGTGTGAAACGCGCCAAACACGCAAACCAGCGCGACCAGCGCGGTAATGGGCCCAATCGACGTATTCTCCACGCTCCATTCGAGGATACGGAAGATCAGCCAGCCAAGTGCAAAGCCCGACGCCATCCAAGCAAGGCGCACCAACCATAATTGCAGTGGCGGCACCTCCTCGACCGTGTTGATCGTGCCCGCATACCAGAGCATTCCCATGATGAACGCCCAAAGCGCGAGGCTGAGCCCAAGCGCCCGCCGACGCAGGCTTGCCCGGTCAATCGCTGGTGAGGCGGTCATTGAAGGGGACACGGCCTTATCCACGCATCACCAGCGAAGACAAAGGCGGCTGGCCTTCGTCCTTCAGGTGAGCGCCTGGCGAGGTCTCTTCGACAAGACGCACAAGAGGCCCGCTGACGCTGACCTGCATTCCCCCCGCGATCGCTCGAACCTCCAGATCGAAATCGGCGGGAATTGCAGCGGAAAGCTCTCCGGGAAGGGGAGCGGAGCGATGTGCGGTGCTCTCATCGGCCACGGTCTCGCTCACCCAGCGCAATTCGATGACAAGCGTGTCGCCATGATCTCGTGCCTGAAGGGTGATCGCCACCGGCTGTGAGCTGCGCGACACTCCTTCGCCGATGGCCTGCTCTATCATCGGCTGGATTAGAAATGGCGGAACAGCCGCATTCTCCAGCGTTGCAGGGAGGTTCAAACGCGTCGTCAAGCGGTCGGGAAAGCGCACGAGCTCAATTTTGAGGTAATCCTCAACCTGCGCGAACTCGTTTGCGAGCGTGTGATAGCCGCCAGCATCCTTGTGCAGGCTTGCCCGAAGAAAACTTGCAAGGCGATTGATTAGCGCCTCGGCTTCACTTTTGCGCTTTTCGAGCGCGAGAAGGCCGATCGAATTGAGCGTGTTGAACAGGAAGTGCGGGTTCAGCCGATATCGGACTGCGCGCATCCTTGCCCTGTGCGCGGCCGCGCTTGCCTCTCGGCGCAGGCTCTGTTCGCGCGATAGGCGGATATGATAGAAGCTCGCCAGGACCGCCGCTCCCCATAACAAAAGGAATTGTGCCCAAGATTCGGCGGCGAAGATGATCGGACCAAGCTCCCCCTGAAGCCATCCCATCGCCCCGCCGACCGCCCGCATAGCTAGGGCGTGTGCGATGGCGAGAGGAAAAAACCCCAGCCCAAGGACCATGATCGCCGCTGCCTGGCCTACCCTTTCGACCCATTCAAGTGCGACATAGGCCAGCAGACAAGTCGCCATCAGGACCACAAACCGCACGGCGTACATGGCGTAGAAAACATCCTGCCACACCCCCAAGAACCGCACTGCGTGAAGCGCAATTTCGACACTGATCGCAATCAGCGTGACGAGCAGCACCTTGCTCCTGAACCGCCAGAGCTCTTCGCGTGGAGCAAGAGGAGGATGGAGGATCATCATCGCGCGCATGGCGATAGTCCGATACGCACCTTTTGCAAAGGACAATGTGCCGATCCAGACGATCGCCGCCGACTTGATGGCTTGCGGGCGCGCACGTATGGCAGTTTCACAATCACAGGGTTTTCATTGCATGGTGCAGCAGGAATGACACACGCATTGTCCGACGGCGAAGGCACCCTGTTGTCTCTGATCGAGCGTGCCCAGCCGGTCACCGTCTATGAGATTTCCAAGATCTACGCATCTTCACCGGTTACGCATTTCGGCACCAGCAAGGGAAAGCTGTACCCGATGGTGCGTCGTTTGAAGGAACTGGGGCTGTTGCTGGGTGAAGAGATCGCGGGTGACCGGCGCCGGACCGAACATCTGCGTTGCACGAAAGTCGGGCTTGCGGCGCTGCGCGACTGGGCCAAGCGGGTCGATCCGGAACACCTCTTGCTCGAAGACCCGCTGCGCACGCGGATCCAATCACTGCATTTGCTCGACCTGTCCGAACAGGTCGCCTGGCTCGAACAGCTGGCCAAGGACATGCGCGCAAAGATCGCGGAGGTTCAGTCCTATGTCGAGGAAACCGAATTGCCCGAGACGGCGATAATGTTCGACAATGTGCGCGCCACCAGCGAGGCCCGGCTCGGCTGGGTCGAGCGAACGCTAGGCGCGATCCGCGAACGCAAACAATCCGACTGAAACGAAGAGAGGGCCGGCACCAAAGCGCCGGCCCTCCAAGGGTCCCGCTGTCGCAACACCGCGGGGAAGAGAAGGTTCGCCTTCGGCCTAGAAACGGAACCGAACGCCTGCGTAATACCTGCGCCCGAGGATATCGTAGACCCCCGATGCCGTATCGGTGCTGGTGGCGTTGAAGGTCGTGCCGGTCAGCAGGTTTGGCGCATCGTTGTCGAGCAAGTTGTCGACGCCTGCAAAAATCTGAAGCTCGTCGATGTCGAACACGACCTGCGTATCCAGATTGAACTCCGCCCCCTGCCGGAAGCAGCCCGCATCAAGTCCGAATGCCGAGCAGAACTGGTCGTCCTCGGTCGATGCGCCGATATACGTACCCGTAAGGCCCCAGCTGATTGCGCCGAAGTCGAACAAGGCGGTTGTGGTGAAACGATCCTTCGCCGAGCCGACTTCGCCTGCTAGCGGGTTCGCGGGCTGTCCAACCGCGGGCAGGAAATTCAGCTTGATCAGGTGCGTATAAGCGCCGGACAAATTGAGATTGGCGTTTTCGAGCCCAATCCCGTCGAGCGAGGTGTTGTACTGGACTGTCACATCGACACCCTCGGTCTCGCGAAGCGCGCCATTGGACTGAATCGCGTTGACGAATTCTAGCGAGCCGGCACTGTTGGTGCTGTCGCCGGCTGCGCGGCGGGTGATGAGATCACAAAAGACCCGATTGCCCTTGTTAAAGCACTGGTCGAGCGTGAAAGGCCGTGTCGGCGCCGCAATCACGTTTTCGATTTCGATGTCGAAATAATCGACCGTCAGTGTCAGATTGCGCAGTGGCTCGATCGAGCGCGGGTTGATGACCAGACCCAGTGTCAGAGTATCCGCAGTTTCCTCCGCGAGGTTCGGGTTGCCACCATTGAAGCCGCTGATGCCCTGAATGTCGGCCTGATTGAGCGTGAATACCCCATTGAGCGCGATATTCTCGTTTACACCCGCAAAGGATCGGCACGTATCGCCAAGTGTACCGCCGCCGCTTGGGCCGATACCGACGCAGGGGTCGGTAAGGCCTGGCGGGAAGGTCTGCGACTGTGCCGAGAACAATTCGCCAATATTCGGCGCGCGTACCGCTCGCGAATATGTTCCGCGGAAGCGAATGTCGTCGATCGGCTCCCAGAGAACTTGGCCGTTCCAGCTGGTCACTGAACCGACTGTTGAATAATCGGAAAGCCTGACCGCACCAGCGAGCTCAAGCGTGCGGAAGAACGGCACGTCGCTCAAGATCGGCACGCGCACTTCGACGAACCCCTCGATCACGTCGAATTCCCCCTGCGTGTCAGGGATCTGGTTGCTGGCGTTGAGCCCTTGGTTGGTCAGTGAATCGAAGTCGGCGAGCGAGGCTTCCTCACGGTATTCGACGCCGGTCGCAAAGCCGACCGGGCCGCCCCAAATCTCGAACAATTCGCCCGAAAGGTTGGCCTGGAACACCCGCTGCTCGATCTCGGTCTGGAACGAGCCTGGCGCATCGATATAGGCCAGCGCCTCGGGCGAGATCGCGTTCAGCCCGAAGATGTTTACAGGTGCACACCCCTGCGCTCGCGCATCGGCACTTGCACAGATCACTTCGGTAGTGTCGCCGTCGCCATCGACATCGTCAACGTCGGCCACCGCCGCGAAGGCCTGCTGGAAGTTGGGCACATTGAGCGCGCCAGCCGAACGCTGGTTCTCAGTGGTCTGGCCGTAATTGTAGCTTACATCCCAACGGAACTGCCCGTCGGCAAACTCGCCTTGCAGCCCGGCGACGACGCGGAAAAAGTCGCGGGTCGTGTCGTTGGTGCGCTCGCCCACTTCGAGCAAGCGGCGCACGAAGCCGATATCGCGCAGACCGTCGCCGTCAAGATCGGAGGCTGCCGCCACGATTTCGTCTGGGACAAGAGGGTTCAACCGGATTTCGGAGCTGTCGAGCACGCCGTCGCCGTCACTGTCTACCAGAACACGCGTTTCGATCGGCGCTCGGCCGGTTGCCGGGAACAGTCCGTTTGTCCCGCTCGATGACGACGCGAACGGTTCGATGATCCGCGCGCTCTGCGTTTTGACATAGGTCCCTTCGACGAAGGCCGTGACGCCCGGCGCGATCTCGTAATCGGCCGTGCCTGCAAAGACATAGCGCTGGACCGGCGATGCGAGCGTGCGGAAGAACTGGCGGTTGAAGCCGTTTGGCCCGCTGGCCGGGGAGCCGTCGAATGCCGTGCAGGTCGGCGTGCTGTTGACCGAAAAGCACGGTTGCAGGACGCCGGAAGGGTTGAAGGTAAAATCATCGGCATTGCTGGGCGTGCCGTTTACATCGAAGCGTCCCTGCGGCGGGAAGCTGGAGAAGAACGGCTCGCTCGGCGTGCCGAAATCGGCAGGGTCGCCGCTCAGGACGAACAAGTCGATGTCGTCGACCAGCGTGTTGCTGCGCTCGCGCGAAAGCAGTTGGCCCTGATCCGAATAGCCGGCGTGCAGCATGAAGCGCCCGCGTCCGTCGTCGATCGAACCACCGAAAGTTGCGTTGAGGCGGTAATCCTCGGCATCGCCCTGTTCGGTAATGCCATAGCGGCCTTCAAGGTTGAGCCCCTCCAGATCATCGCGATAGACGAAGTTGACCACACCTGCGACCGCGTCGGACCCATAAAGCGACGACGCGCCGCCGGTCAGGATGTCGATACGACCGATGAACTGGGTCGGGATCACGTTGAGATCGACCGTGTTGGTGCCCGCAAGCCCGCCCACGACCCGGCGACCGTTCACCAGCACCAGTGTGCGGGCGATCCCCAGATTGCGCAGATCGACAGTGGCAACGCCCGTGCCGGTGACACCGAACGCATTGTTGGTGCGCGCGAAGGTTGGCGCGCCAAAGACAGGGTTTTCGAGCAGCAGGTCCTGAATGTTCGTAACGCCCGACTGGGCGATATTCGCGGCGTCGAGCACTTGAAGCGGCTGCGTCGAAGCGGCGCTGTCCGACAGGATGCGGGAGCCGGTAACGACAATGCGGTTTTGCGCTGCGTTTTCTGACGCTGCGGCATCCGATGTGACGTCTTCGCTTGGAGCCTCGAGATCCTGCGCGCTTGCAGGCGATGCAGCAACCGCAATGGAAAGCGCTGCGCAGGATCCGAACAGTCGACGGCGTGTCTGTGAAATATGCACTGGATAGTCCCCTGATTTGCATGACAGCGACCAGGTATCGATCGCGTCGTGAGCTCAGAGGTAGTACGATTCGCACTATTCGCAATTGCTTTTAGTTCGAATCGTACTATTAAAGCGGACATCGTTGCAATTTGGCAACAAAATCAAACACCACGCCATAGCGCGGGTGAACGATGGGGAGCTTTGAATGAGTGTTTTGCCAATCCTGGGCGCGGGTCTGATCCTTGCCGGTTCGCCGGTCGTAAGTGCCTCGCCCTTCGTCGATCCGAGCAAATCGGACTTCGATACGCAGGCGACCGCATGCCGCGACGGCGTGACCTCGGCCTTCGGGCGCTATCTCGGCCAATGGGAATTCGCTGACAGTCAGATCACCCAGGACGGAACGTGGCAAGACGGTCCGGGCGGTGAGTGGGACTTCCACTGCGTCGGCGAAGGCATTGCGGTGACCGACTTCTACCGCTCACGCGCCGGGGTGTTCGGCATGACGGTTCGGATGGTCGATCCTGAAACCGGCCAGTGGGACATCATTTATACCGGGGAGGGTTCGCAGGCGATGAACCACCTCACCGGACAGGTGCGGGAAGACGGCTCGATCGAAATGCATTACACAAAGCCGGTTTTCGACCCGCTGCGCCGGATTACGTTCACGCCGATCGTCGACAATGCGTTCGACTGGACCCTCGCCATCTCGCGTGACGAGGGCGAAACGTGGCAGGACGTCTACAAGATGAGAGCAACCAGACGAGCCCTGTAGAGCGCCCTTGCCCGAAAGCTCAGCTCGGCGACCAGTCGCCTAGAGGGCGCGATATCCAGACGCCCAGCGCGCGATGCATTCGCGGACGACCAAGAGGTAATAGGTAGATGGATTAAATGGCGGAGAGGGAGTCCCCTCTAATTTAATGGTAACCCGCTAATATTGTACGGTAAGTTCTCTCGCATTGTGGTGTTCTACCACACTCTATACCACACTTAACCATCGTGAGTCTCGAAACCATGCTGGAGACGTCGAGAACGAGTTATCGCCATCTTAAGAGGCGGCTTTTCGTTTTTGGGCTCAGTCGTGTTAGTGCCTTCCCATCATGTCAGGGGGCAGACTGAATGACACGTGCAGAAGTTTTGGCGCACTTGCGCAATATCCAGACTCAAATGGATTTTGAAAGAGATGGGATTTCCAGCGCATATTTGCAAAATGTAATCGATAGAATCCTAGCTCGCTCAGAATCTCCGTCGCAAAACGATGTCACTAGCGCGCAGCCCGACAATTCAGAATGTTAATTCTCCTGGGTCAACCTTCTTGAAATAGCAATCCAAGGCACACTCTACTTTCGCCAAACCAATTGGCGTTAGCTCCAAGTACGTTCTTCTCTTGTCTTTGGGGTCCGGGCGCTTAGCCACGAGACCTTCATCGATCAGAACTTGCACCCAACGCAAACCAGTGGTCGCGGGGCACCCTGCAGCAACACATGCGTCGGTAACACTGACCTTTCGGTCGCATTTTCGCGACACGAACAAGTCGATTAAGATGTCCCATGAGGGGCTGTGAATGACTGGCACGTTGCCAAAAATGGACTGGGTTAGCTCTCTCGCCTCTAGCAGTGACGAAGCCACTCCAAGGCGGGCACTTGAATCGCATTGTGGCGGCTCGCCCGCGCCTTGTTGCTCCAACCTTTGAGCGATATTTCGAATGATTGCTGCAGCGACCTCAAGAGTTCGAGCACTAGGTGTCGATGCTCCATCGGTCATAACATTTTTGTAGTCAGCAATCCGATCTAACTCGAATGCCTCACTGTTAGATTTTCCCAACATTTGCGCCCCCCAGGATTCAATCAACTCTTGCGCTTGGCTTTCAAGCGCATCCAGAACCGATGAAACGAATCAAACACTTATCGCATTTGGATCAATCCATTAGGTGGCTGACTTATCCCGGCAGCGCGATCTATATGAACTACCTCCAGATACGGCATTAAAACTTCGACAGGCGGCCTGTAATCGAGGCAGAGCATCGAAATCGCACGAGCTACGGTGACGCTTTTCAGGCTATATTATCTATGTATAACAGATGCTTAAAATAAGGGCGCCTCAATGAGTGTGCTACAGCCCCTCATTTAGAAACCTATTCGATCTCGACGAACATTCGTCCGAAATGGAGTAAGCCGGTTAACTTAAGTATTTTCACTCAAGCGCCGACATAGCGCCAACAACTATTCTGCCTCCAACTCAATTGGAGGTCGTTCAATGGTCGCGGAGTCCCTGACACTAGTAGAAGCAAAAATCGCTCTCGATCCGTTGGGAGACGAAGATCAAGAGGACCATTCGACAAATGGCAACCTGAACCAGCCTCTCGCAATTGGCGCACTGGTTGCATCACCAATTTTGAGCAGCTGCGGTGGAGAGGACTCTGCTCCTGCAATTGTTTCGACGCCGCCGTCTAATCCCTCCCCCTCACCAACACCAAGCCCCTCCACTTCGAGGGGCATTCAAGTCGAAGATTCGGAAGCTGCTAGGTTCATACTCAGAGCAACCTTCGCTGCTTCACGAGAAGCGATTGATGCAGTGAAACGAGAGGGACGAGAAACCTGGTTGCAGCGAAACATGCGGCCACAAAACGACCAATCAGCTCAATCCTTCTTCGAGCAACTTGGTGTTGACGAGGTTGATGCTGAGCGGACGTTTGCGACTGACAGATTCCTCGACAGCATGCTCTGGTCTCAGTTCCTTTTCGGTGGGAACTCACTGCGCAAGCGCTTTGCTTTTGCTCTTTCCGAGTTCTTCGTTGTTTCTTCCAATCCGCGTTTGCGAATGTGGTGGCCTTCTCAAGCAGTGGGACACTTTTGGGACATTCTCAATCAGAACGCTTTTGGCAACTTCCGAAGCCTGCTTCGCGAAGTCTCTCTGTCGCCCGCAATGGGGACTTACCTAGACACAATCGGCAGCCAGAAAGAGGACGCTTCAAGTGGGCGAGTGCCTGATGAGAATTTTGCTCGCGAAGTAATGCAGCTTTTTACGATTGGCCTCACCGAACTGAATGATGATGGCACCGAGCGAACTAATAATGGCCGCGCGATTGAGACCTACACCAATGATGACGTCATCGGCTTAGCGAGGGTCTTCACCGGATATGACCTAGACGTATCCGGCCTCGCGAGCTTCTCCGACCCAGCCAATCCGAACCGTCAAATTCCCTCGGTAGAGGCTGTGAGAAGGCCAATGACGGCTAATCCTCAGCACTGGCCTAGACCTGCTTCTGAGAGCCAACACTCATTAAGACAAAAGCAATTCCTGGGCCGGACGATTCCAGCCGGAACTAGCGCTGAACAAAGCCTGGAGATGGCTCTCGACATCTTGTTTTTGCACCCGAACGTTGGCCCATTTTTCGGCAAGCAAATGATTCAACGTTTGGTAACTAGCAATCCAAGCCCGGACTATGTCCGAAGGATAGCGAGAGCGTTTAACGACAATGGCGAGGGAGTGCGCGGCGATCTAGGTCACGTCTTCAAGGCAATTCTGTTAGATCCCGAAGCGAACTCGCGAGCAACTCTAACGGACCTTCGCTTCGGGAAGCTTCGTGAGCCGGTTGTGCGCTTTGTGCAATTCGGTCGAACGTTCAATCTTTACAAAAACAGTGAACCAGGCATCACTAGGTCGCTCGACGACAATGCTGATGCGCTGTCTCAGTCTCCATTCCAAGCCCTCTCTGTCTTCAACTTCTTCCGACCAAGATACTCGCCGCCTGCGTCCGCCACCGCCGCAAACCAATTTGTCGCGCCGGAATTTCAGCTAGTCGATGAAACAAGCATCGCTGGGTATGTGAATTTCCTGTCCCGGCTGGTCTCCGGCAAGCTTCACTACCTCAACGACCTTGCACCGGACTATTCGGGCGTGATGGAATTTGCCTCCGAAACGGCGCGCCTAATCAACGAATTAGACCTGATACTTACGGCAGGTCAGCTTAATGAGGCAACACGCGCGACTATCGCAGAAGCGATCGACACCATTCCGAATGCCGATCAGGGGGACGACGAGCTGCTCCGACGTGTCCAGTCCGCGATTACGCTCATTATGGCGTCGAATGACTACCTCATTCAAAAGTAGGAGGCCCGCATGTGGGTTATTAAATCTCAGGAACTGTCGCGTCGCGCTTTTCTCGAACGCAGTGCATCTTTGGCGATAGCAGGAACAGCCAGCTCTTTTGCTCTTGGCCTTACAGGAATATCCGAAGCCGCGGCCCTCGCGACGAACGGCGACTATAAAGCTCTCGTGTGCATATTTCTCTATGGGGGGAATGACCACGCCAACACACTCATTCCTTTCGATGCGAACAACTACGGGAAATACGCTTCGATCAGGCAAGGGGTGGCTCTGGCGCGCGAGCAGCTTAGCGGCACCTTGCTTCGCCAGCCGGATGAGCAAATTCTCACAAACGACGTCAACTTCGCGCTATCCCCATCGATGCCACGAATGCACAGGCTATTCGGTGAGAACAAGCTGGGCGTTCTGCTAAACGTTGGGCCGTTGGAGGCGCCAATCACAAGGGCTCAGTTCGAGAGCGGCAACACGCGCTCATTTCCCCGCCCTGCCAAGCTCTTCTCGCATAACGACCAGCAATCAACCTGGCAGTCATCCGGGGTCGAAGGAACGCCTACTGGATGGGGTGGGCGCTTGGGCGACCTAGCTCAAAGCGCAAATTCCAATGCGATGTTTACTGCGATCAATGTGACAGGGAATGCCGTATTCTTGACGGGACGCTCGACCATACCCTTCAAAATATCAAAGAGAGGCCCTGTAGAGTTCGTTCCCGTGAAGTCTGGTACGCTCTTCCGCTCAACTGCAGTTAGCGATGCTCTTCAATCCGTAATGAGGACGCACCACCAGCACATTCTTGAGCAAGACTACGCGGCAACAGTCTCGCGCGCTCTCGCAAATACGCCGTTCGTGAGCGAAGTTTTGTCCGGGTCTTCATCCGTTCCGGGAGCGATTGCGGGCAACTCCCTTTCTGAGCAATTGGAGACAGTTGCGAAACTGATTGAGGCGCGGGATGCATTGGGCGTGACTAGGCAAGTGTTTATGGTTTCCTTGGGCGGCTTCGACCACCACAGCAACCTGATTGGTCCGCACGAAGAGCTGCTCTCTCAACTCGATTCCGCTGTAGATCAATTCTATCGGACCACGGAGAGACTAGGTGTTTCCGATCAAGTCACGACTTTCACCGCTTCAGATTTCGGAAGAACTCTGACGCCAAACGGAAACGGTTCAGACCATGGCTGGGGCGGACACCATTTCATCATCGGAGGAGCGGTCAAAGGCGGCCAATTCTATGGCACGGCTCCCTCCGTTTCCACTCGGACAGACGACCAAGTCGGACGCGGACGGTTGCTCCCTTCGACTTCGGTGGATGAGTATTCTGCGACGCTCGCGCGCTGGTTCGGAGTAGCAGACTCCGAGCTATCGAGCATCGCTCCAAACATCGGTCGGTTCGGCCAGCCGAACTTAGGATTTATGAAAGAGCCACCGCAGGCATAACGACGCATGCGCTAGGTTCGATAGGCAGGCGAGGCTAAGCCATCGGCCAACTCTGCCGACGGGAACTCTTGAACAAAGGCAATCGCCGTTTCGAGATTACGAAAGTAGAAGGCCGCTGTGCTGCAGGCGAAGCCCGGCTGACTGTGGCAGGCATGATCCATCGCGCCGACGTGTTCGTTGAGCCATTGATGCATTGAGTCGAGCTGCGGCCCCAACCCTTCGGCTGGTACGCGAATTTTTACTCTTATTGGGAAAGCCAAGTCATCGCGCTTGGCCTGTCGAATCGAGTGCCGTGACATTTGCGGAACAATACGGGAACAACATCAAACAGCAATCGCTTGCGCGCGCGCGCGAAAAACTGGTTTAGCGATGACGCGGCGGCTTGCCGCCGGTGTCCTTGATACCGGACTGCACATTGCGCTACCCCCTACCCCTCGCCCAGTAGGGACAGTTCGCGAGCCTCAGCCTTCCGAACCGTCACGCGGTAAATGCCAAAGGTTGGCTCGGCATCTTGCTTCGCGCGCCTGTCTTCGCCTATGTGAAGTTCGACTACCCAATTTTCATCTTCCTTAAGCTGCTCGAAAAGCTGTGTGTGCAGTTCTACTGGCAAGAATACATTGGCGCTGTCAAAACTGCGGTCTTTTGCAACTCTCGACGGCCAGCCTAATCGTGTTCTCTCGATTTGACGGCTTTCAGGAATGAAATGGATTGTCTGCGTTTTCTTGAACTCTAAGAGCAAGTCTGGGACGTATTCCGGATGAAACGGGATTATCTCCCCAACTAAATCAAAACTTCGTCCTAGACGCCAATTTCCACAGAAGCCCACCTCAAAATCCCGCGGGATTATGTGCTTCACCAACAATTGGTAGCCGCCATCGTTAGGAGGATGGTAGGTCATTTCTGGGTCCTGCCTCGATTTCGGCAATCGAGAGCGAACGTCCACAATAAGGAGGAAGATTGCGGCGATGGCGATAAAGAGGAAGCCAAGTTCCAAGTTCGAACCCTCCAGCATCGAAAGCAGGGAGGGCGTTGATTAGCCGCTGTCAGGCCATCGAGCCAATGTTTTGAGTCCGCCCCCAACGTTTGCCGACCACCAAGCCCCCATGCTTGCGCAGACGTAGACCCAATTCCACAGCTACGGTCTCAGAGCTACCCTTCACCATGTAGTTCGCCATCGCTTCGGCATTGGCCCAATAGTGAGCGGGGTTCGTGCTGGCACAGTCAAGCCTTCCCCCTATTGGCCGCATGTCGCTCACCTTGGTGCTATATTGTCCGCCCGCCCTTTTGATCCACTTGCGAGGGTGATGGCCGCTCAGTTTCCAGCCGAGTGGCAAATGAAGGGCGATGTGGACGTGAGCGCCGTTCTTGGGTCCGATTTCTCTCACCCAAACTGCCGCAAAGCATCCACCTTGATTTCGCGCAAAGCGACCGCACTGCGCGAGCAGTTTGCCGATGAACGCAGCTCCGTCGCCATCATCGATCCCGGCCCATTCGTAATTGACCGTCCAATAGCGGTTGAGCGGCATGCCCTTAAGCTCGGCTACAGCTATAGCCTTGAGAATGCCTTCACTGTGCTCCTGCTTAAGCGCAGTTGAGATACGGTTTCTGCGATTGCGTGCACCGCCCCAATTGCTGAGGGCATTCCCGCCCCCACTCTGGCGTCTAGAAGCCCGCCTCGCGCGCGTACGCGTACTGTTCCTTTTGCTCGGTTCCTCGAATGCGCGGGGAATGCGCGAAGGCTCTTCTTCCGGCTGGCTTGGCCCGGAACTATTAATTTGCATGATGCGTGCCAATCAAGTGCGCACGCCTGTTTCCCGCCTGTAAAAACAGGCAAGACCGCGTAGCACTGTCGAAGTTTCAAGATTGGTCGGAAGCTGGGTGGGGACCGCCGTGCAATGACAGCCCCCTTGCCCGTTTTTCACCGTTATAAAATGGTGTGCTGGTTGTTGTGGCGCTTACGCGCTCGCCTCGCGATTTGATTTCCTTTGATTGTTTTTCAAAGGCGAAAACCGGTGTTCGCTCGGTGAGTTATCACCAAGGAGCTTCAGCCCGAGGCGATAGCGCGCATGGCGATAAGGCCCTTCGATCTCTGTCGAGATTTCCAGCCCATCCTCGCGCAAGGCGTGGATCGTGCCGCCAAGCCGCGTATGCCAAGGAAGCGTATCGTGCTGCGTAATGCCGCCGGGGCTTTCGACCAGCATGTCGAGCACGATAGCCCGCTTGCCTCGGTAAGCCCATTTGCGGCCCTCTGAGTCACGATATGCGGTTTTGGCGCTGTCGGCTCGCCTGTAGCCTTCTAGCGCGCTCACAGCGCATCCTCAGGAGTCTGAGCAATGCCGTCGCTCTCTGAAGAGCGTCGGTCGATCAGATCCAACCAATCAATGGCCGATTGGATTGCAAACTCCACTGTAGAGCGAGGCAAGGCGAGCCATTGCTCATTCGTGTTGCTTTCACCCCGTGGTCCGAGGTACATCGGAATTGCTGTTGCTAGGACTGTAATGGCATCGGGGGTTGGTGTTGGCGCACCGCCCCCACTCTTTGCGCGATTAGGCGGCTTCATCTTCACCTCCCTTGACGATTGGCAGGCTCGCAGCCCAAGCTTCGGCATCTTCGATTGCGATGCGAGTGGCACTACCGAACTTGCGCAGCTTAAGACGACCAGCCGCAGCCTCACGGTAAAGCGAAGTCTTGCCGATGCGATAAAGGCTACAGAAGTCTGCGACGGTGAGGAGTTTACTAGGTCGCTCGGCCCATTGGTTTGAAAAACCCATGGCTTTTCCTTTCTTGCTTGGTCTCCCAATGCGCTGGGAGTGGGGTGAAACCGCGACGAACGCCACGGACGCCTAGAGAATCCTCTAGGTCGTCTCGCTAAGCAAGAGTGATGAGCCCGTTTTATTGACAGAAATTCCCCCTTGATCTGTGGATAGCGGGGATTCGACCTTAAGCTGGCACGCATCCGACATTTCTGTGGCACTGCTCCACTAGCAACCAACAGCTTATCTACTCTGTCATTGGTGCTCGGTCAGTTTGCCACAAGTTTCAGGATGCGGCCATCGGCGGAACCTACGCAATACGCAGCCCACACGTTCATCAACTGCCGACGCTTTTCGAGCATGGTTCCACGCTGATATGCAGCTACCGTCTTGTCGCTCACCACATGCGCCAACGCTGCCTCTGCTAGATCAGATGGCCAATTCGTTTGCTCGCCCACCCAATCCCTGAAAGTTGAGCGGAAGCCGTGCGCCGTCACGCCAACCCCCATGTCGCGCAGCGCTTTCGTGAGCGTCATATCGGACAAGGGCTTTCCGCGTTTCTGTCCCGGAAAGACAAGGTCGGTGTACTCGCGTCGGTGCGGCTCCATCCCTTCGAAAAGCGCCACGGCTTGCGGCGAAAGCGGAACCACGTGCTCGCGCCCTGCCTTCATTCGTTCGGCTGGCACGGTCCAAGTCGCAGCCTCCAAATCCAGCTCGCTCCACGTCATCAACCGAACTTCGCCAGAACGCGCGGCAGTCAGGATTGCAGCCTCCAAGGCCAATCGGCCCATGCTTTCGGTTTCCCGTAGTTTGCCCATAAACTGGGGAAGCTCGGAGTATGGAAGTGCGGCGTGGTGCTTGGTCTTGGCGCGCTGTCTTGGCAGTGCCTTGTCTATGACGGGAAGTGCGAGCGCGGCATCGCGATAGCCTTTGCCGACCGCCCAATCGATCACGGTGTTAATGCGTTGGCGAAGCCGCCGCGCAGTTTCCGGTTTCTCAAGCCAAATCGCGGCAAGGCAGTCACGAACCGCCGCCGCGTCAACGTCTGCGACCGATCGATTACCAAGCGTTGGCACTGCATAAGTTTCAAGCGTATTGATCCATTGCGCCGAATGCTTTGGGTTCTTCCAATTCGGCGCGTTTTCCGCATGCACCGCTTTTACGGCGTCCGAAAACGTTGGGATACCAGCCGCCCTAGCTCTTTCCGCAACCGGATCGATGCCGCGCTCAATCTTCTCGCGAACTTCGCTTGCTCGCTCTCGCGCCAGCTTGAGAGGAACCTTGCTCGCACTGCCGATTCCGATGTCGCGCCGCCGCCCGTCTTTCTGCACTCGGACAACCCAGCTTTTCCCTCCACGTTTGCCGATAACGAGATAAAGCCCTTCGCCGTCGCCATAGCGCCCTGGCTCCTTTGCCGCCTTCACCGATGCTGCTGTCAGCCTCGCCATAACCTTACCCCAACCTTGCCGTAACCTTTGGGTCTTCCCACACTTTATCCCACACGCTAGCGCGGTTGGCAGGGAACGGCAAGGCTCGGCTAGGCGCGTCGAACGCCGCTAACTCCCTCTATCTCAGGGGCTTCGTCGAAAGGTGGGGTTCGGCTAGGAAAGCGTAGGTGGCGGAGAGGGAGGGATTCGAACCCTCGGTACTCGTGAGAGCACAACGGTTTTCGAGACCGCCCCGTTCGACCACTCCGGCACCTCTCCGCATCTGCCTGCACTATCGCTTTGCCGCTTGAGCGCTGGCGTCTTGCCTGCGCTATCGCTTCGCTGCTTGAGCGCTGGTGTCTTGTCTGCGCCGCCACTTCGTCGCTTGAGGACGAAAGATGGTGCGCCGATCTGGTCCAACCGACGACAAGGAGCGCGCCCGTTAGCGCAGGCTCAGCCGCTTGCCAAGCCCTGTTCGCGACCATTTGGCACCAAAAGGCGGGCATATCTTATTGGCAACAAGGGCGCGTAACTTGTTTTGCACGTGCGAAGGACCATATTCTGAAAGCTATGGAACGCGCTCACTTCTTTTCCAGCCAAGCGGGACGGACCATCAACGCCCCTCGCTCTTCACGCAGCCGGTTCGGCATTGGCGAGGTTGTACGCCACCGCCTGTTCGATTTCCGCGGCGTCGTATTCGATATCGACCCGGTCTTCGCCAATAGCGAGGAATGGTACGAATCGATCCCCGAAGAAATCCGCCCTCCCCGCGACCAGCCATTCTACCACCTCCTCGCCGAGAACGAAGAGTCGAGCTATGTCGCCTATGTGAGCCAGGGAAATCTCGTCGCTGATCCTAGCGGTGGGCCGATCGACCATCCGACCGTCCCCCAGCTGTTTGAGCAGTTCAAGGACGGTCGCTATCGGATGCGGCGCAGCCTCACGCATTGATGCCCCGCGGCTGGCTGGGCCATCGCCGGGCTAGCTCTTAAGCTTCCAGCCGGTGCGCAGGACGGCATAGACCGCAAAAGCGATAACAAGATTAAAGACCGCGATGCCGATGGCGGCCATCGTGACGGCGCTCGCATCTCCGATATCGCTTTGCCCGAGGAAGCCATAGCGGAAGCCCGAGATCACGTAGAAGAACGGGTTCGCACGGCTCACAGCCTGGAAAGCGGGCGCGAGGTTGTCGATGACGTAGAACGTGCCCGACAGCAGCGAGAGGGGCGCAATCACGAAATTGGTAATCGCGGCGTTGTGGTCGAACTTCTCGGCCCAGATCGAGGTCGCAAGACCAAGCAGCGCCAGCATCACAGCTCCCATCAGCCCAAACCAGATCACCGCCCAAATGTGTGTCACGGCCAGAGAAACGCCCGGCCAAAGCGCCATCGCGAGCGCAACCGTGCAGCCCACAGCGATCGCCCGCGTGACAGCAGCCGCCACGATCCCGCCCATCAGCTCTCCGGGAGAAAGCGGCGGCATCAGTAGGTCGATAATCGTCCCCTGGATCTTGCCCGAGAGCAGCGAGAAGGACGAATTGGCAAACGCGTTCTGCATCATGCCCATCACGATCAGGCCCGGCGCAACGAAGCTTGCGAACTCCACGCCAAGCACTTCGCGCCCTCCCCGGCCCAGCGCGACCGTGAAGATTACGAGAAACAGCAGCGTTGTGACCGCCGGAGCCCAGATCGTCTGCGTCTGGACCTTGAGAAACCGGCGCACCTCCTTCATATAGAGCGCGAAAAGACCCACGCGGTTGATGCCGGTTATCACCGGGACACCGCGCTCCGGGAAGTTTCGCGGACTATTGGGGTTTGCTGAAAGCTCGTCTGCCATGGGAAAGGTCGCCTAAGGCCTCTGGCAAGATGTGACAAGCAACCTATCTAGGGCCCGAGGACAAGTTCGGGCACGACAGGAACGGATGTTTTATGAGTTGGACTGACGAGCGCATCGCAACGCTCAAGAAAATGTGGGAAGGCGGATCGACCGCCAGCCAGATTGCAGAGGAATTGGGCGGTGTCAGCCGCAACGCGGTGATCGGCAAGGCACACCGCCTCGGCCTCAAATCGCGGCCTTCTCCGGTCAAGACGAACGAGAAGAAAAAGGCCGCGGCCAAGAAAGCGGCACCCAAACCCGCGCCAAAGAAGGCGGCGAGCAAACCGGTGGCGAAGCCCGCCGCAAAGCCCGAGCCCAAGGCCGACGCTCCGGCAGCCGAAGCTGAGAGCGAAGCCGCCAGCGCGAAGGCAGCAGATCCCAAGTCCACAAATTCGCAAGCCATTCCCAATCCCACGCCAAACCTGCCGAAGATCGTCTCGGTCGGCCCCGGCGGCTTTCTGCGACAGGGCCCCGGCGACCAGCAGGCACCGATCCCGCCCGCACCGCCGCGTCGCCTTGTCCCCGCCAAGCCGAGCCCCGAGATCGCGGACAAGACCAGCCTGCTTGACCTGTCGGACAAGGTCTGCCGCTGGCCGATGGGCCATCCGGGTGAGCCTGATTTCCATTTCTGCGGCGAAGCGGTGAACCCCGGCTTCCCCTATTGCGTCGAACATTGCGGCCGCGCTTATCAGGCACAGCTGCCTCGCGGTGCGCGCCGTCCCCCGCCGCCGCTTCCGTTTGGCGGTCCGCGGGTCCGCTAACAATCACAATCACGTAAGGCCCGGCCGCGCACCAAGCGCCGCCGGGCCTTTCTGTTTTCAGGAAGGAACCGCCCATGCCGCTCACTCTTCACGCAGCTTTTGTCCCGAGCGCACTCCAGATGCTTGGCACCGCATCGCATCTTCTCGACAAGACCGAAGGCTGGTGCGCGACACGCGAATGCGACCATTCGGCGATCCTTGGTGCGCAGCTGATCGATGACATGTTGCCCTTTACATACCAGATCAAAAGCGTTGCGGAGCATACTGCGGGCGCGATCGCAGCGGTGCGCAAGGGGGTTGCCACTCCCGACCTCAATCCCCCGCCTTCCACATTCGATGCGCTGCGCGAAAAGCTGGATGGCGCAAAAGAGGCTATGAAAGCGCTCGACGAAGAAGAGATGGAAGACTGGATCGGGCGCGACATGCGCTTTGAGTTCAAGGAAACCCGGCTCGCTTTCACGGCTGAGGATTTCCTGCTGAGCTTTGCTCAACCCAATTTTTATTTCCACTGTAGCGCCGCCTACGCCATCGCCCGCCACTTTGGCGTTGAGATCGGGAAGATGGATTACATGGGCCGTGTCCGCGCCCGTCAGGGATGAAGCGCATGCGTTTCAAGAACACGCGCATCGCAGCCCTTGGGCTAGCAATTGCTGCGCCGGCCTTCACTGCACAGGCGCAGCTGCCCGAACCGGTGCGCGCGATGATCGATGCGGCCATCGCCACCGGCGACGAAGAGAAAGTGCGCACGGTCATCGACATTGCCCGCATGACAAATCCGGATGATGCGGGCGAGCTCGACACCATACTCGCCGCCTACGAGACGGACCTCGCCGCTGCGCAAGCGGAGGCAGCGGCGCTTGAGGAAGCGGAAATACGCAATGCCGGACTGTTTGAAAACTGGAGCGGGCGCGGCGAGCTTGGCGCATTCAACTCGACCGGCAATGCCTCGAACACCGGTATCACAGCCTCGCTGCGCCTGACGCGCGAGGGGATCAATTGGCGCCACAAGCTAAGCGGGCGAGCCGACTACCAGCGCAATAACGGCGTCACCACGCGCGAACAGCTCCTCGCCACCTACGAACCGAACATCAAGCTGAACGACAGGCTCTTCGTTTTTGCGCTGGCGCAATACGAGCGTGATCGCTTTCAGGGATTTGCGGGCCGCTACGCAGTATCTGGCGGGCTCGGTTACCAGATCTTCGACAACGACACGCTTAAACTATCGGCCAAAGCAGGCCCCGCTTACCGCGTTACCGAGTTCGTCGACGGTTCAAGCGAAAGCAGTATCGCCGGACTGATCGGGATGGATTTCGACTGGAACATCACGGACCGGCTTACGCTCACTCACGACACCAACGCTGTTGCCGAAGCCGGCGGGAATGCCACGGTCATCATCGACAGCTCGAACACCAGCATCAATCTCATCACGGGTCTTGATGCAAAGATCAGCGACAATCTCTCCGCCAGGCTGTCCTATGCTTACGAGTATGACAGCAACCCGCCCGCAGGCGCGGTCAAGACCGACACACTGAGCCGGATCACGGTCATTTACGACTTCTGAGCGTGGCGCTCATGAACGGCGGATCAGGTCTCTTCGCCAAACTCCGCTAGGGAGCGCAGATATTCGACGTCGCGAACGGTCAACGTGCGTCCGTCGCGCGCAATGATGTCCTGGCTTTCCCATTCGGACAACAGCCTGCTCACATTCTCGCGCGCCAGACCTGCAAAGGCACCAAGGTCGCTTTGACTCGGATTGTAGAGCAACCGGCCATCCGTGCGATCCTTGTCGACAAGACGCACCAGCGCTCTGGCAAGGCGGGGCCCCATCGAGAAGGTGCGGTCGCTTTCGATAATGAGGTTTTGCTGCCTCACGCGCTGCGCCAGCTCGCGCATGATACGCGCTACCGATGCGGGGCTGGAGGAGACGGCTTCGAGAAAATTCTTCGATGGCAGCAGCAGGACGCTCGATTCGACGACCGCGGTGGCCGTTGCGGTGCGCGGCCCGCTGTCCAGGAGGGCAATCTCGCCAACCACTTCGCCCGGTGCGCAATAGCTGAGAATGATCTCGCGACCGCCAGCGCTCACGAATCCGATCTTGAGCCCGCCAGACAGGACGTAGACCGCGTAGTCGCCATTCTCGTCGCCCTGATTGATTACGACATCGTCGGGTTTCAGATCCCTGCGGGTGGCATCCTTCAGCAGCGCTTCGATCTGTTGAGGGTCAAGCGCCATCAACAGGCTGTCAGGAGGCAGGTTGGCCATCATGTCACTCAAGGCTTCCATCGCTTTTTCCCACCATGCAAAAGTGATCGGCACGCGCAATCGCGCGTGCATACCGTCTTAATGCCTTGGTCTGAAACACTCTGATTGCAAAGGACTTTGCGTCCGGCTGTCCCAAGAATGGTTAATTTGTGACGGCCATCACAGACCGACGATGCGATTCGGCCTAGATAGGGTTCCAGCAAAGAGATTCTCGGAGCGACCCGAGCGGAGGGCTGTCCCCTACCGCCGACTTGGCCCACACTTCGGGGGGAGTGTGGGCCATTTGCATGTCACGCGTAGTCTTTCGGCTGTCCTTCGCATTTCAGCGGGTTTTGCGCGCGAACCAGATCGTATGATGCGCGCCCTTGTTGTTCGGTCGGGAGCGAACACCCTTCTCTTCGACCACGAAGCCTGCCTCTTTCAGTCGGCGGCGAAAGCCGTGATCGGGTGCTGCTGACCAGACCGACACGATACCTCCGGGTTTTAGCGCATCGCGCGCCTTGCCCAGCCCGGTTCTCGAATAAATGCGATTGTTGTCGGCCCGCACCAGCCCGTCGGGACCATTGTCGACGTCCAGCATGATAGCGTCGAATTTTTCGCACGTTCCGTCATTGGCATCATCGATAAGCGCGGCGACATCGCAGATCTTGAGGTCTAGCCGTGGGTCGGCGAGCGTATCGCCGGTCAGCTCCGCCATCGGACCTTCGGCCCATTCGACAATCTTGTGCGATATCTCGCCGACGACGATCTGGGCGCCCTCACCCAACCGTTCGCGCGCGGCGCGGTAGGTAAAGCCCATTCCATAGCCGCCGATCAGGATGCGTGGCGCGTCGCCTGAAATCCGGTCGAGCGTCATCTCTGCGAGCTGTTCCTCGGAGAACCGCATACGTGTGCTCATCAGCTCGTTGCGCCCCAGCACGATCATGAAATCGCGTCCGTGGCTGAAGAGTTCGAGGGTTTCGCCGTCTTCGATTTCGGCTGTATCGATCAGTTCGCGTTTGAGCATAAATGTCCCTTACCCAAAAAGAAGGCCCGCCGAAATCGCTTCCGGCGGGCCCTTTCGTGTTCGGTTAGCCTGAAGAACTTAGTCCTTCAGGAAGTCCGGCATCGCTGCAGGGCCGTCATTTCCGCCGTTATCGCCGCCCCGGTCGTTCCTGGGACCACGACCACCGCGACCACCGCGACGGTCACCGCCCCTATCGCCTCTGGGGCCGCCCTTGCCACCGCGATCACCACGCGGTTCGCGCGGCGGGCGGGTGTCTTCGAGCTCTTCGCCGGTTTCCTGATCAACGACGCGCATCGACAGGCGGACCTTGCCGCGGTTGTCGATTTCGAGAACCTTGACCTTCACTTCCTGGCCTTCGGAGACAACATCGGTCGGCTTCTCAACGCGCTCGTTCTTCATTTCGCTGACGTGGACGAGGCCGTCCTTGCCGCCCATGAAGTTCACGAATGCGCCGAAATCGACGATGTTGACGACCTTGCCATTGTAGATCTTGCCGACTTCGGCTTCCTCGACGATGCCTTCGATCCACTTACGCGCGGCTTCGATCTCGTCAGCGTTGGAAGAGCTGATCTTGATCGTGCCTTCGTCGTCGATGTCGACCTTGGCGCCGGTTTCAGCGACGATCTCACGGATCACCTTGCCGCCCGTCCCGATGACGTCACGGATCTTCGACTTGTCGATCTGCATCGTCTCGATACGCGGAGCATGCTTAGACACCTCGGTGCGGGCACCGGTAAGAGCCTTCGCCATCTCACCAAGGATGTGCGCGCGGCCAGCTTTCGCCTGCTCGAGCGCCTGTGTCATGATTTCCTGCGTGATGCCGGCAACCTTAATGTCCATCTGAAGGCTGGTGATGCCTTCTTCCGAACCTGCAACCTTGAAGTCCATGTCGCCAAGGTGGTCTTCGTCACCCAGAATGTCGGAGAGAACCGCGAAGTTATCGCCTTCGAGGATCAGACCCATCGCGATACCCGAAACCGGGCGAGCGAGCGGAACGCCTGCATCCATCATCGACAGCGCGCCGCCGCAGACCGTCGCCATCGAGGACGAGCCGTTGGACTCGGTGATGTCGGAAAGGACGCGGATCGTATACGGGAATTCCTCTGTGTCAGGCAGAACCGGACGCAGCGCGCGGAATGCGAGCTTGCCATGGCCGGTTTCGCGGCGGCTGGTGAAGCCGAAGCGACCCACTTCGCCGACCGAATAGGGCGGGAAGTTATAGTGCAGCATGAAGTTGCTATAGCTGAGGCCTTCGAGACCATCGATCATCTGCTCGGCGTCCTTGGTGCCGAGCGTGGTGGTGCAGATCGCCTGCGTTTCACCGCGGGTGAACAGCGCCGAACCGTGCGTGCGCGGCAGCAGGCCGACCATGGCTTCGATCGGACGAACCTGATCGAGCTTACGACCGTCGATGCGCGTGCCGTCCTTGAGGATCGAGCCGCGAACGATCTCGCTCTCAAGCTTCTTAACGAGCTTGAGCGTGCCGAGATATTCCGCCGGATCGCTTTCGGCGAGGTCAGCAAATGCTTCGCGCGCCTTTTCACGTGTTGCGTTGACAGCATCCTGACGGGCCGACTTGTCGGTGATCTTGTAGGCGGCTTCGAGGTCTGAACCGATGGCTGCGCGAAGCTTGTCCATCTTGGCCGACTTGTCTTCAACCGGATCGAGCTCCCACGGAGCCTTTGCAGCCTGTTCGGCAAGCTCGATGATCGCGCCGATGACCTTGCGGCTTTCCTCGTGTGCGAACATCACAGCGCCGAGCATTTCTTCCTCGGTCAGCTCTTTCGCTTCGGATTCGACCATCATCACCGCGTCATTGGTTGCAGCGACAACGAGGTCGAGACGGCCGTTCTCACCCAGAGCGTCTGCGACGGTCGGGTTGAGGACATATTCGCCATCATTGGTGAAGCCGACGCGTGCTGCGCCGATCGGGCCCATAAAGGGAACGCCCGAAATGGTCAGAGCAGCTGATGCCGCGATCATGGCGACGATGTCAGGCTCGGTCTCGCCGTCATAGGACAGGACCTGCGCAATGACGTTGATTTCGTTGTAGAAACCTTCGGGGAAGAGCGGGCGGCAGGGACGGTCGATCAGACGCGAGGTCAGCGTCTCTTTTTCCGTCGCGCGGCCTTCGCGCTTGAAGAAGCCGCCGGGAATGCGCCCTGCTGCGGAGAATTTTTCTTGGTAGTGGACGGTCAGCGGAAAGAAATCCTGACCTTCCTTGACGCTCTTTGCAGCGGTGACTGCGCAAAGAACAACTGTTTCGCCGTAAGTGGCGAGGACCGCGCCGTCAGCCTGACGGGCAATACGGCCGGTTTCCAGAGTGAGGGTTTTTCCGCCCCACTCCAGCGATACGGTTTTCGTGTCGAACATTGATTTTCCTTCTGAACCCGCACGGCCTCATTGCGGTGCGGGGCCTACATTTCCGGGAGAGACCGGCCCGGTCCGGTGCGGGGCTATTCGCGCCCCCATTGTCCGCTCCCCGCCGAATTGCGTGGGAGCCGGATAGACGAAGGGCGGCCCGTTGGAGCCGCCCTTCGCAAAACTCTTATTTACGCAGACCCAGTTTCTGGATCAGCGCGTTGTAGCGCTCGACATCCTTCTTCTTGAGGTATGCGAGCAAATTGCGGCGCTTGTTGACCATCATCAGGAGACCGCGACGCGAGTGGTTGTCCTTGTGGTTGGACTTGAAGTGCTCGGTCAGGTTCTTGATGCGCTCGGTAAGGATCGCGACCTGGACTTCCGGCGAACCGGTGTCGCCTGTGCCTTGTGCGTTGTCCTTGATGACTTCTGCTTTACGCTCGGGTGCTACCGACATGTATTTCTCTTTCTACTCAGCGACATCGGGAAGGTTGAACCCCCTCACCACTTTCGCGGTGCCATCCGAAATTTCCATCAGCGCTACCGGCACATTGTCCAGCATCGCACAATAAAGCCCGGATGATTGGGGCATTCCAGACAAGACCCGGCCAACTCGGACCGCCTGCGCGTCTGTCTGGGTGAGGTTGAGGGCCGGGATGTCGTCCAGCCCTGCCTCTAACGGCAAGAGGAGGTCAGATAAGGGCGCGCCATTAGCTATTTCGTTGAGATTGTCCAGCGAAATCGCCTGCTCCTGATGGAACGGGCCAGCCTTGATGCGACGGAGATAGGTAACATGCCCGCAAGTTCCAAGGGCGCGGGCAATATCACGCGCCAGGCTGCGGATGTAAGTGCCCTTGGAAACATGCGCGGTGAGAGTGATTTCGTCGCGTTCATGCGGGCCGTCGGCGATGCAGAGCGAATGGATCGTGACCGCGCGGGTCTTGAGAGTTATTTCCTCCCCAGCCCGCGCAAGATCGTAAGCGCGCCTCCCATCGACCTTGAGCGCAGAATAGGCCGGCGGGACCTGTTCTATCGGTCCGGTGAATTGCGGGATGATCGCCGCGATCTGCGGCAAGGATGGGCGAACATCGCTACGTTCAACAACCTCTCCCTCGGTGTCGAGCGTGGTCGTTTCCTCGCCGAACTTCAGCGTGAAGTCGTAGATCTTGCTCGCATCCAGCATCCGTCCGGCCAGCTTGGTCGCCTCGCCCAGCGCAATCGGCAGAACGCCTTCGGCCAGCGGATCGAGCGTGCCGCCGTGCCCCACCTTGGTCTTGGCATAGCCGCCTTCACGCAGGTTCCGCTTCACAGCACCCACGGCCTGCGTCGAGCCAAGCCCGCGCGGCTTGTCGAGGATGATCCAGCCGTGTGGAGGAGGCTTCTTGTCAGTCATTGCGCCCCGCTAGGGGATTGGGCCGCGCGCCTCAAGCAGTGCCGGTCGCAAGCCCGCCCGATGCATCCTCGGTCTCCTCACCGCCAAGCGAGAACACCGGCGTCTGGCCGAAGACGAGCTTGTTGACCACCAGCGCGGTCACGATCGAAAGCATCAGCGTTGCAAACATGCCGTGGATGTAGTGCGCAGGCTCCCAGACCATGCTCCAGAAGCCATAGAACGCGACACCGGTCACCACACCGATCATCGCCGCGCCTGCCTTCACATTCTTGAACAGCAGGCACACGACAAAGGCGGAAAGGATCGGCATGGAGAGCAGCCCGTAAAGCTGCTGAACCGTGTTGATGAGGCTTTCCTGGCTCGCGAAGAACGGAACGAGCGCAAGCGCCAGTACGCTCATCACGATAGAAACCGCAGCGCCCAGCTTACCGACCCGCGTGACGTCGCCGATATAGGCCTCATGCAGATCGCATACGTAGAGCGCAGCGCTCGCGTTCAGGATCGAGTTGAAGCTGGTGAGGATCGCCGCGGCAATCGCCGCGGCAAAGGCTCCGGAAAGCCAGATTGGCAGCACCTCGCCAACGATGCGCCCATAGGCAACATCGCCGACATCGCCGAACAACTTGTAAGAGACGATGCCCGGCACCACCACGATGATCGGCACGATCAGCAGCCGGATGCCAGCTGCAACCACGACGCCCTTTTGCGCCTCGCGAATGTTGGGCGCGGCCATCGCGCGTTGGGTGATCGTCTGATTGGTCGACCAGTAGAATGTCTGGATGAAGATCATGCCCGTCAGCAGCGTGTGCCAGGGGATCGGGCTTTCGTTGTCTCCGATAAGCGTCAGCCGCTCTGCGGGAATGCCGGTGAGATCGAAGTCGATGGCTTGCAAAGCGAGGAAGACGACCAGCAGCGCCAGACCCAGCACCAGCACGCCGGAATAGGTGTCCGACACGGCCACAGCGCGCAGCCCTCCAAAAATCGCATAAGCCGCTCCCACAGCGGCGAGAACGACCGCGCTGACCATGATCGTGCCGAGATCGGTCGCGAGGCCTGCCAGCGAGAGCAGGAACAGCGAACCGCCATAAAGGATCGCCGGTAGGAAAATGAACAGGTTGCCGAACAGGAACAGCACACTGATGAGCGCGCGAATGTGTTTGTCGCCGTACTTCTTTTGCAGAAGCTCGGTCGTGGTCGTGCAATTGTTCTTGTAGTAAACCGGCAGGAACACGAAGGCGAGGATGAACAGGCCGGCAACCGCAGCAAACTCCCACCAGGCGAGCAGCGCCATCTGATTGCCGTTCATCCCGACAAGCTGATCGGTCGAAAGGTTCGTCAGCGTGATCGAGCCGGCCACGAAGTACCAGGCGAGGCCCCCGTTTGCGAGGAAGTAATCGCGCTCATCCTGCGGGCCTGCGCCGCGCTTGCCGCGACAATGCAGGTAGGTTGCGAGCGCGATCAGCGCGGTGATAACCAGAAATACCGCGACCTGGGTGGTGCTCATGACGACTGTTCTCTCCCCATTTCCGCCTGTTCTTCGCGGATTTGGGTTGTCCTATAACAGTCGGTGCCGCATGGCGATTCTCGATGAGCACGCCTGTTGATGACATTGTCCGCTGGTATGAACTGCGTGCGGGCGGGTCGCTGATCGCGCTTGAGGCTGCGGTCGGTGAGCGGGCTTATGTCGTCTATGCCGGACCCAATATCGAGGGTGCATCGCCCGCAGAGCTTGCGCTGCTGGCAACCCGTCAGCACGCACCGGGCGGACCTGCCGAGCACCCGCGTGGATCGCTGCTGCATACGATCGGGACTGGCATTTCGGGTCCGTCAGGTCTGGTCGGGCACCGCGAGGGAAAGGACTGGGCTGTCGATTTGAGGGTCGCTTCGGTCGAGAGGACAGGACCCACCGCGCTCACCATCCACTGCGACGATGCGAATACCGGCCTATCGAGCGCGCATCTGTTCGCGCTCGACCCTGAGACGGGGCTGTTGACGGCCAGCACCGAGATCACGAACCGCGCCAGCGAACCGTTCTGTCTCGACTGGTGTGCTGCGCTTTGCCTCCCCTTTGACCATAGCCTGTCCCGCTTTCTGAGTTTCACGGGTCGTTGGGCAAACGAATTCCAGATCGAGGAAGTCCCGCTTTTTCAGGGCAGCATAGTGCGCGAGAACAAGACGGGGAGAACCAGTCACGACGTCTTTCCCGGCGGCATCCTCACAAACGAACACACTGGCGAGAACGAAGGCACGGCGCTCGGTTTTCACCTCGGCTGGAGCGGCAATCACCGCCAGCGCATCGACCGCCACAGCGACGGGCGCGGTTTTTTGCAAATGGGCGAGCTGTTCTTTCCCGGCGAAATGCAACTGGCCGAAAGCGAAAGCTACCGCACTCCCGACATGCTGATCGCTTGGTCGATGGACGGTTTCAATGGCGTCTCCCACGCGTTTCACGATCACCTTGAACGCGCCGTTCTGGACCGGCGCAGCGCTGCAAAACCTCGCCCCGTCCACTACAACACGTGGGAAGCGGTTTACTTCAATCACGATGAAAGTGCGCTGATCGAGCTTGCCGAAAGGGCCGCTGACGTGGGCGCGGAGCGCTTTGTCCTCGATGACGGCTGGTTCGGGTCGCGCCGAAACGACGCGGCTGGACTTGGAGACTGGTGGGTATCGCAGGACGTATACCCCCACGGCCTCCATCCGATCGTCAACCGCGTGCGCGAGCTCGGCATGGAGTTCGGCCTGTGGTTCGAACCCGAGATGGTCAACCCCGACAGCGACCTCTACCGCGCACGTCCCGACTGGGTACTGGGCGTCGAAGGAGCCGAGCCCATCGCGTCGCGCAACCAGTTGACGCTCGATCTCACGAAGTCCGAGGTCACCCAATACCTGTTCGAGCGTATCAGCGCGCTCGTTAGCGAATACGAAATCGCCTACATCAAGTGGGACATGAACCGCGATGCACAGCACCCGGCGAGTGGCGGCCGCGCAGTCATGCACAGGCAAACCAACGAGGTTTACGCGCTGATCGAGAGGCTTCGGACCGCTCATCCGGGCCTTGAAATCGAAAGCTGCTCATCAGGCGGTGCGCGCGCCGACTTCGGCATCCTGCGTCACACCGACCGTGTTTGGACTTCGGACAATAACGATGCACGGCATCGCCATGCGATCATGCGAGGCGCGTCACATTTTCTGCCGTTGCGCGTGCTCGGCAATCATGTCGGACCCAGGACCTGCCATATCACCGGACGCCGTTTTTCGATGGCCTTTCGGGTCGCGAGCGCGATCTTCGGCCATATGGGCATGGAGCTTGACCTCAGGCGCGAGAGTGAACGCGATCTCGACGTGCTCAAGGCCGGGATCGCGCTTCACAAGGAACACCGCGAACTCATCCATTCAGGCCGCTTCTGGCGCGGTGAAAGCGCAGCGCACACCAACCTTATGGGTTGCGTAGCAAGGGATGCGGGCGAGGCTTTGTTCGCCTTCGCTGTACTCGACCTCGAAATTGCGACCTTGCCAGAGCGCGTCACATTCCCCGGCCTTGATCGTGCGAAAACCTATCGCGTCAGGCTCGTCTGGCCGAAGCACAATCCATCCATCTCAACGCCTTGCATCATTGACGCGGCGGGGCTTCAGGGAGAGGGAGTGGTGGTATCCGGCGCGGCGCTGACCACTTATGGTATCCAGCCTCCGCTGACCCGTCCCGATACGTGCCTGATCTATCACCTCAAGTCCTGCGAGTAAGCATCCGATATGGAAACAGATTTCGACCTGCTTGTCATCGGCGGCGGCATCAACGGCGCTGGGATCGCGCGCGATGCGGCGGGGCGCGGGTTGAGCGTTTGCCTGGTCGAAAAAGACGATCTCGCCCAGCATACATCCAGCGCTTCGACCAAGCTGGTGCATGGGGGCCTGCGCTATCTTGAGCATTACGAATTTCGGCTGGTTCGAGAAAGCCTGATCGAGCGGGAACGGCTCTTGAACATGGCTCCGCACATCATCTGGCCGCTGCGCTTCGTGCTGCCGCACGACAAGGGGTTGCGGCCCAAGTGGATGCTTCGCCTTGGCCTGTTCCTTTACGACAATCTGGGTGGCCGCAAGCTTCTGCCGCCGACGCGCAATGTGGACCTGCGCGAGCCCCCGCATTGCGAGGTGCTCGAAGGCCGGCTGACGCATGGCTTCGAATATTCCGATTGCTGGGTCGAGGATTCGCGCCTTGTCGTGCTCAATTGCATGGACGCACAAGAGCGCGGGGCGACAATCCGCACGCGCACGGAATGCATCGGCCTTTCACGCGAGGACGAGTGTTGGAGCGCGGTCCTTCGAACCAATGACGGCGAAGAAACGATTACCGCAAAGATGGTCGTCAACGCCGCTGGCCCGTGGGTCGACACGGTGTTGGGCCGTGCCCTCCCCGGCGAAATCCATGCGAACCTGCGCCTCGTAAAGGGAAGTCACCTGATTTTCCCGAAGCTATACGAGGGCGAGCATTGCTACATCTTTCAGAACAAGGACGACCGGATCATTTTCGCGATCCCCTATGAGCGCGACTTTACCCTGGTCGGAACCACAGATGTCCTGTTCACCGGCGACCCATCGGACATCGACATCAGCGCAGATGAGGCGGATTACATCTGCAATGCCGCCAATGAATATCTGCGCGTGGACGTGACGCCTGACCAAGCTGTCGCCAGCTATGCCGGGGTGCGTCCGTTGTATGAGGACAAGGCCGCATCCAATTCCACCGTCACCCGCGATTACCAGTTCGAGCTTGAACAAGACGGCCCGAAGATGCTCTCGATCTTCGGAGGCAAGCTGACAACATATCGCAAGCTTGCCGAGCATGCGCTTGAAAAACTTGGCATAGAGGACGACAGGTGGACTGCCGACGAGGTCTTGCCGGGAGGTGAGATCGACCCGGTTCATTTCGGCCGCTTCATCGAGGATCAGGCCGCGCTGTTCCCCTGGCTCGGCGACGAAACCGTTCTGCGCCTTGCACGGGCATACGGCACGAGGATGATTGATCTGATCGGCGATGCGCAGGGCATAAACGACCTTGGCGAGCATATGGGCGGCGACCTTTATGCGCGCGAGCTTGAATATCTTGTCGAACACGAGTTTGCACGCAGCGCAGACGATGTGCTGACGCGCCGATCCAAGCTCTATCTCCACATTGACGATGCGGCACAGGCCAAGGTTGCGCGCTGGTTCGACGCTCGCACGGTCGACGCATGACTGACAGTGTGATGCTCAGACGCGCGCTGGGCGGTCCGATCCATCGCCGCGATCATCGCAAGGCCGATGGGCGAATGCTGCACCTCTATGGTCGCGCGCCGCATACGCTGCCGATCCTCTCCGAGAGTGACGATGACATCGCGCAGGGCGGCGAACTCAGATACCACCCCTTGAGGCAGGAGTGGAACGTCTACGCCGCGCATCGCCAGAACCGCACTTTCAAACCCTCCGCCGCCGAAGATCCGCTTGCCCCCACCCTTCCCGGCGGCGCGGAGACGGAGATACCGTTCGAGAACTTCGAATGCGCGGTGTTCGATAACAAGTTTGCCGCGTTCCATCCCAGCGCATCCGATGCAGCCGATCTCGGCGGGATCGAGACCGAACCTGCGGTGGGAGCGTGCGACGTGGTCGTGTATGCACCCAATGCGACGGGCAGCCTGCACACGATCGGCTCCGACCGGCGACAGGTGCTCATCGGCGCATTGATCGACCGCTATGAAACGCACTTCGCCAATGGTTGTCAGTACGTGCTTCCATTCGAGAACCGAGGCGACGAGGTGGGCGTCACGCTCCACCATCCGCACGGGCAGATCTACGGCTTCAACCGCGTGCCCGAGGTGCAGGCCCGCGCAGTCGACGCCTTTGCGAATGGCTTTGACCTTGCTGCCGAAATCGCAGCGGCGATGCCCGATTACGGGCTAGGCGCTGAGGGCGGGATGGCGGCGTTCGTCCCGCGCTTCGCTCGCTTTCCTTACGAAACCTGGATCGCCCCGGTGCAGCGCCGGGCAGGTCCATGGGATTGTACGGACGAAGAGCTTGAAGCACTTGCCTTCTGGCTTGGCGAGATGACGCGGCGGTATGACGCTCTGTTCGAGGGGCCTGCGGCGACCATGATGGCTTTCCACGCCTCGCCCAATCCGGATGCGGTCGGCGACGCATCGCGCTATCACTTTAGCGTCCAGTTCTACCCCCTGCTGCGCGCGCCGGGACGGGTGAAGTACCTTGCATCGGTCGAACAGCATACGGGAACCTTTACGGTCGATGTCATGCCCGAAAGCGCAGCAAAAGCGCTGCGTGAGCACGCCGCGCCATGAGCAAGGCTTTCACCGCAAGGGCGCCCGGCCGCGTCAATCTGATTGGCGAGCACACCGATTACAATGGCGGGTGGGTGCTTCCCGCTGCGCTGTCGGTCGGGATCGAGGTCAGCCTGACCCCGCGTGCAGACAGCGCCGTCACGGTCAGCTCGCTCAACTACGCCGCGCCCGCGATGCGCGAATTGACTGAGGATGCTGTAGGCGACTGGTCCGACCCCTGCGTCGGAGCCATATGCGAGGCGAATTCGCTTGGGCTGCTGGAAGGCGGCGCATCGCTTGATGTGTCATCGACCATTCCCGAAGGCTCGGGTCTTTCTTCCAGTGCCGCGTTGATTGTCGCAATTCTCAAAGCCGCGCGACAAGCCGCCGGCAGCGACCTGAGCGATGTCGATCTCGCCATCGCGGCTCGCCGGGTCGAGAATGAGTATATGGGCGTGCCATGCGGGATCATGGACCAGATGGCGGTTGCCCTTGCCTCACCCGGAAGTGCGATGGCGCTGGATACCAAATCGCTCGATTGGGAAATCCTGCCCCTTCCGGCGGGCCACGAAATGGTGGTCGTGCATTCGGGTCTTACCCGCAAGCTCACCGAAGGACGCTATGGCGAGCGCAAGGCCGAGTGCGACGCGGCCAAGCGGCATTTCGGGACCGAGGATCTGTGCCTGCTCGACCCCGGCGAGATCGAAGCCGCCGGTCTCGACGACGTGCCGAAACGCCGCGCTCTTCATTGCGCGACGGAGCACCAGCGTACTCTCGCCGCTGCAAAGGCACTTCGCGATGGAGACGTTGCAGCACTTGGGCGATTGATGAACGAAAGCCACGCCTCAATGCGCGATCTGTTCGAGATGTCGCTGCCCGAGATCGACGATCTTGTTGCGACGAGCGTGGGCCTTGGAGCGCTTGGCGCGCGCTTGACCGGTGGCGGGTTTGGCGGGTGCATTGTCGCCTGTGTCCCGGCGAACGAGCGCGGCGTGTGGCTCGCTGAACTGCTCAAACGCCATCCCCAAGCCCGGTTTATCGATGCCGCGCGCCCGTCCTAGGAAAGTCCCGGCCTAAAAGAAGCCGGGCCTAAAAGAAGCCAGGATTGTACCCGAATAGGCCGAAAAGAAACACGAAGGCTGCATCGACCAGCGGCAGGATCGTGACCTCAAGCCAGCCTGTTCCGAAGATCCAGCTGTATGCGATCACACCCACGATCAGCAGCACGCCAACATTTTGCAATCGCGCCCAATGGCGTCGAAGCCGGTCCGGCAGCAGACCTCCGACGATATGCGATCCGTCGAAAGGCGGAATCGGCAAAAGGTTGAAAAGGCCGAGGAACAGGTTGATCAGAACGAAGTAAAGCAGCGCGGTTTCCACCGTCAGCGTCTCGCCAACGGCATCGGCGACAAAGACCAGTCCACCCGGCCCCTCGACCAGACCGACGCCCTGCCCGAAGCTTGCAAGCAGGAAGGCGCTGAGCGTTGCCAGCACGAAGTTGATGCCCGGCCCTGCGGCGGCAACCGCCATCATGCCAAATCTGGGATTGTCGAGCCGCCGCTGATTGACCGGGACAGGCTTCGCCCAGCCGAACGGAGGACCGCCAAGCAACAGCAGTCCTGCGGGGACAAGAAGCGTCCCGATCGGGTCGACATGCTTGATAGGATTAAGGGTCAGGCGCCCGCGCTCGCTCGCGGTCGGATCGCCTAGCGCCTTGGCAGCGTAGCCGTGCGCGACCTCGTGGAAGACAATCGCCACGACGATGCAGGGCACGACCATCGCGGCGAAAATGAGACTGTCATACATGACAAGGGATATGGGGTGGGCGCTACGCCTTGGCTAGCCTTCGCCCACGATCCCGGTCTTGAGCGCCTTGCTGAAATGTTTGCGGCAAAGCGCGACATAGCGGTCATTCCCGCCGATCTCGGTCTGCGCGCCTTCGCTTACAGGAGTGCCGTCTTCCATCACGCGCAGGTTCATGCTCGCCTTGCGCCCGCAATGGCACACGGCTTTCAGCTCAACCAGCGCGTCGGCAATGCCCAGCAGCGCCGCCGAGCCGGGAAACAGTTTGCCGAGAAAATCGGTGCGGATGCCGTAGCACAGCACCGGTATGCCCGTTTCATCGGCCAGCGCGGCAAGTTGCCAGACCTGTTCCTCGGTAAGGAACTGCGCCTCGTCCAGCAGCACGCAATCGAGCGGTGTGTCCTTGTGCGCCTCGCTCACCGCAGCGAACAGGTCCGTATCGGGCCGATAAAGATGTGCACCCGCCTCAAGTCCGATCCGGCTGCGCACCATCCCTTCGCTGCGCGTGTCGAGCTCGGCAGTCCACAACATCGTTTTCATCCCGCGCTCGCGATAGTTGAAGTCGGCCTGCAAGAGCGTGGTCGATTTTCCCGCATTCATGCTGGAATAGTAGAAATAGAGCTTTGCCATCGCTCGTCAGCTTTAACGAGCGCGCTGCCCGCACACCAGAATCTGCCGGGGTCAAGCCTGTTGATTAATCCCTGTGACAGCTAGCCTGCGCGATGCTAGCCCTTACGCGCATTACTGCACTTTCTTACGGGGATCACACTTATGGCATCGGCCGCAGACGCGACCAAGGGGACTGACAACGCGCCCGGAAACGAACAGCGCATGACCGGCTTTCTGGGCTGGATCGAGCGCAACGGAAACAAGCTGCCAGACCCGGTATTCCTGTTCTTCTACCTAATCATTGCGCTGGTCGCGATTTCGGTCCTGACTTCGGTTCTCGGCGTGTCGGCGGTCCATCCGACAAAGGTCGACGAAAGCACCGGTTCGCTGGAGATCATTCAGGCGGTGAGCCTGCTTTCAGCGGACAACCTGCAAAAGCTCTGGGTCGAAATGCCCAAGACTTTCACTCACTTTCACCCTCTGGGATATGTGCTGGTCGTGATGCTGGGAGCTGGCGTTGCCGAGCGGTCGGGCTTCTTTGCTGCCGGGATGGCGAAAGCGGTGAAGAGCGCTCCCAAGGCGCTGCTCACTCCGGTGGTCGCGCTGGTCGCGATGATCGGCAACCATGCAGCCGATGCGGGCTATGTCGTGCTGATCCCGCTCGCCGGCATTCTGTTTGCCGCTGCCGGACGTCACCCGATGGCGGGTATCGCCGCGGCCTTCGCAGGCGTTTCGGGCGGGTTCTCCGCAAACATTTCGCCGGGCCAGCTCGACGCGCTGCTGTTCGGGATTACCGAAGAAGCCGTGGGCGCAAGCGCGCTCGACCCAAGCTGGACGGCCAATATCGCGGGCAACTGGTACTTCATAAGCGCGATGACCGTGCTGTACCTGCCGATCATCTGGTACGTTACCGACAAGGTGATCGAACCCAAGCTTGGTCTATGGAAAGGCGGCGCGACCGCTGGTGCAGCCGATCAGGACGATCTCAGCCCCGACCCGGCGCAGCACGATGACCAGCGCGCGTCGAAGGGCCTGCGCCGGGCCGGTCTTGCCGCGCTGGGCGTGATCGCGCTTTGGGTGGTGATGGTCTTTGCCCCCGGAACACCGCTCGTCAACGAGGCGGCGTGCCTCACCGAAACCGGCGCACCCATTCCCGATTGTTCGATCCACAGCGAGCTGCGCCCGCTATACCAGTCGCTCGTCGCGGCATTTTTCGTGCTCTTCCTGGCGACCGGCTGGGCCTATGGCAGCGCGACGGGGACGATCAACAACCACCGCGACCTGGTCGGCATGATGTCGGAATCGATGAAGGACATGGGGTATTATCTCGTCCTCGCCTTCGCCGCCGCGCACTTTGTAGAAATGTTCAACTGGTCGAACCTCGGCCTGATTTCCGCCGTCCACGGCGCCGATGCGATCCAGTCGACCGGTCTGCCGCTGCCGCTGGTTCTGGGCCTTATGGTGCTGTTTGCGGGGCTGCTTAACCTGTTCGTCGGGTCTGCAAGCGCCAAGTGGGCATTGCTTGCGCCGATCCTTGTGCCGATGCTCATGCTGCTCGGCATCAGCCCGGAAGGCGCAACCGCAGCCTACCGCGTGGGCGACAGCGCGACCAACATCATCACGCCGCTGATGGTGTATTTCCCGCTGATCCTCGTATTCGCAAGGCGCTGGCAGCCAAGCTTCGGACTTGGCAGCCTGACCGCGATGATGATCCCTTATTCGATCTGGCTGCTGGTTTCGGGCACGCTGCTGATCGTGGTATGGTTCTATCTCGGCGTCCCTCTTGGGCCAGACGCACCGGTCGGTTACCTGCTGCCGACGCCCTGAGCTACTGGCCAGACAGGCTCGGGCGCGGTGTGAAGGATAACGGGTGAAGGGTGAAACCTAACCCGGCCCTCGCGCGTAGTAAGGTGTAAGGAGAGCAATGCCATGACCATCCTACGCCTGATCCTCGCCAGCGCTCTGGCTGTGGGCGTGCCCACGGCAATCGTTGCACAGTCCGGCACGGCGGCCGCGTCGCAGGCGACGCTCAACTACCGCCTCGATGCAACGGCAAGCCGGGTATCAGCGCGCGTCCCCTTCTTCGGTATTTCGAGCAAGACCGCCCGCTTCCCGCAAATGTCCGGCGATGTTCGCATCGTTCCCGGAGCGCCCGAACGCGCTGTCATCGACGTGACGTTCGACGCGCGGGCGCTCGAAGCGCCGGACGAGACGACTTTGCGGCGGCTGCGCGGTGAAAAGTTCTTCTGGGTCGAACGCTACCCGACCATCCGTTTCGTAGGAACGTCCATCAATCTTTCCTCACCGACGAAGGGCAAGGTCACAGGGAAGCTCACCGCTCGCGGCGTCACCAACACCGAGACGCTCGAAGTGACCTTTGCCAGCGACCCGACTGTTGAAAGCCGTCAGGCGGTGCGCTTCACCGGTGAGATGGAGATTGACCGGCGCGAATACGGTATGCGCAGTTACCAGCTGATCGTTGGCAACAATGTCGATATCAAGCTTGACGCGCGCATGGTCCCGCGCGGCATGTAAGGGCCTATTCGGCCGCGCCCTCACCATTCTCGTTATCGCCTGCTTCATCGAGATCGCGCGCAACCTTGGGATCGCGCAACAGCGTTTCGATCCGGTCTGCTTCGGCAAAGCTTTCATCGCTGCGAAACTTGAGCTTCGGCGCGAATTTGAGGCCTAGCCGCTTCGCGACCTCTCGCTGAAGGAATGCGGTGTTCTGGCGCAGAGCATGGACGACGTCGGCATCGGTGATCCTGGGCCCTGACCCGAGCAACGGTTTCACATAAGCGGTCGCGTGGCGAAGGTCCGGCGTCATGCGCACTTCGGTCACCGCGATGTTCGAGGCGCTCACCACCTCGTCATGCACTTCCTGGCGTGCGAGCAATTCGGACAGGATATGTCGCACCCGCTCGCCCACTTTGAGGACGCGGACCGATTGCTGTTCGGCTGTGAATTCTTGTCGCTTGGCCATGCCTGTAACCTTCATCTGCGCGTCCCCGTACCCTCTCGCGCCCGGTTTGCCAATTCATCAGCGCAACAGCACTCCGGCTTTACTTGACATTAAGTCGCAATTGCATAGATACAAAAGCCCCTAGTTACCAATGAAACCAGATGAGGATGCCCCCCGTGAAAAAGCTGACTTCGATACTCGTAGCCGCTGCTCTCGTCGCCCCCACGATGGCTTCAGCGCAGCGCATCGCCACCCCCGGCACTTTTGAGCGTCACGAACAGAACCTCAAGAAGGTTGACGACAAGCGCGCCGAAGGTCGCATGACCGAACGCCGCGCCGACAACGATCGCAATGCGAACGAAAGCCGTGTTCCCGCCGCCAAGGCAGGCAAGGTCAACACCGCTGCCGCTTCGGCAGGTTCGCCGAACTAGGAATTAACGCTTGAACGGGCGTTTCGCAGGCGGGTGATGGGATGCCATCATCCGCCTGTTCGTGTTTCTGGACGAGCCGCTTGCGCTCAACCCATCTTCGAGAGGATGTTCTTCAGCGAGTTCATGTTGCGCGCCGTGCCTTTGCACTTGAGACGCCGCTCAAGCACCTTGTTCGACAGATCCGACACGCCGACCCCATAGACATAATCGAGGAAAAGCACCCGGTCGCCCAGCGCGAGACGCTCGCTCCCCTTACTGGCGTGTTCGGCAATCAGAGCGTCGACAGCGCTTTGTTCGGGCTGCTGACTGAGGAAAATCGAATGGACCATCTTGTCCGAACCATGTGCGGGACCTGTCCCGTGAAACGGGTTCTCCTCAATCGCCGAACGCACCTCGTCCCGTGTCCTGACCATGGCGCAGGATTTGAAGCCGAAGCTATCCTGAACAAGGCTTTCCAGCTGCACCTCAAGCATGGCCGGATCGCGATCATCGGTGAGGATCACGTTGCCGCTGGCGGCGACGGTCGCGACATTCTTCAAACCGGCGCTCTCCAGCACCGCTTTCAGATCAGCCATCTTGATGCGGTTGCCGCCGATATTGATGCTTCCAAGAAGCGCCAGATAGCGCTGCCCGCTGCCGGCCATTACCCCATGCCCGTTTCGCCGGGTGAGGGGCGCGGCGTTGGGATCGCGGTTGAGGTGGAGCGGGCATAGAGGGTACCGTCCTCCGCCAGCAATTCGCCTTCGAGGAAGACCACGCGTCGCCCGGCCTTCACCACCCGGCCTTTGCCGATGATGGTTGCGCCGTCCGGGATCAGACGGATGAGGCTCATCGAAATGTCGAGATTGAGCGGCGCCATCTCGCCGCCGGTCGCGGCAACATAGGCATAGCCCATCACATCGTCGAGATAGCCCGCAACAAGACCGCCCTGAACGCCTCCGCGCCAGGTGGTCATCTCGCGTTTGACAGTGAAATGCATGGTCGCGGTCGCGGTCTCTTCGTCAAAGGAGACGAACCGCGAGCCGAGTAGGTTGGAGTGAGGGGACCCTTCGGCCCCCTCCTCGATCTGTTGTCGCCAGTCCACGACGCAGCCGGGCCGTTGTTACCCGACCTCAAGCGTGCGTTCGCGCAATTCGACTTCGAAGACCTCCAACTGGTCGCCCGGCTGGATGTCGTTCGTGTCTTCGAGCACCACGCCGCATTCAAGGCCAGCGCGCACTTCGTCGACATCGTCCTTGAAGCGCCGCAGCGAGGCGATGGTGGTTGCCGAGACGATGACATCCTCGCGGGTGAGACGGGCGAACAGACCTTTGCGGATGACGCCTTCCTCGACCAGCAGACCCGCTGCCTTGTCCTTCTTGCCCGACTTGAAGACCTGCTTGACCGCAGCACGGCCAACGACGGTTTCGATCCGCTCGGGACCAAGCTCGCCGGCCATTTCCTTCGCGACGTCTTCGGTGAGGTGATAGATCACATCGTAATACATCATGCGCACACCGTCGCGCTTCACCAGCTCGCGCGCCTTCGCGTTCGGGCGAACGCCGAAGCCGATGATCGGAGCGTTCGAGGCCGCCGCCAGCGTTACATCGCTTTCGGTGATGGCACCGACGCCTGCGTGAAGGACGCGCGCCTTGATGTCGTCGCTCGAAATGTTGTGCAGCGCGTTGACGATTGCTTCGACCGAACCCTGCACGTCAGCCTTCACCAGAACGGGCCATTCGATGACATTCGACTGAAGGTTGTTGAACATCGTGTCGAAGCTAGTCGGAGCAAGCGCGGTGCGCTTCTCGGTTGCCTTTTCCTGACGATATTCAGCGACTTCGCGGGCACGCTGTTCGTTCTCTACCACGGTCAGCTGGTCGCCAGCCGACGGCACGCCGCCAAGGCCCAGGACCTCGACCGGCATCGACGGGCCGGCTTCCTTGATCTGCTTGCCCTGGTCGTTGACGATTGCGCGCACACGGCCGCTCTCGGTCCCGACCACGAAAGTGTCGCCACGCTTGAGCGTACCGCGCGTGATCAGCACCGTCGCGACAGGACCGCGGCCCTTGTCGAGCTGCGCCTCGATCACGGTAGCTTCGGCTTCGCGGTCCGGGCGGGCCTTGAGCTCTAGCAATTCGGCCTGAAGCGCGATCTTTTCGAGCAATTCGTCGAGCCCGGTCTTCGCCTTCGCGGAGATTTCCACGTCCTGCACATCGCCCGACATCGCCTCGACGATCACTTCGTGTTCGAGCAGACGGCTGCGGATGTTGTTCGGATCGGCTTCGGGCTTGTCCATCTTGTTGATCGCAACGATCATCGGGACGCCAGCGGCCTTGGTATGATTAATCGCCTCGATCGTCTGCGGCATGATGCCATCATCGGCTGCGACCACCAGAACCACGATATCGGTCACATTGGCGCCGCGAGCACGCATTTCGGTGAACGCTGCGTGGCCCGGAGTGTCGAGGAAGGTGATGTTCTGCTTGTCCTTCGTCGTGATCTGATAGCTGCCGATATGCTGGGTGATACCACCGGCCTCGCCTTTGGTCACATCGGTGCCGCGCAGTGCGTCGAGCAGCGAGGTCTTGCCGTGATCGACATGGCCCATGATCGTGACGACCGGCGGACGCGGGCGCAGCGTTTCTTCCGGATCGACATCCTCTTCTGCCTGAATGTCGATATCGGCTTCGGAGACCTTCTGGATATTATGACCGAACTGTTCGACGAGCAGTTCTGCGGTGTCCTGGTCGATCGTCTGGTTGACGGTGACCATCATGTCGAGATTGAACAGCTCCTTCACGAGGTCTGCGCCCTTCTCGCCCATGCGCTTGGCGAGTTCGCCAACCGTGATGGCTTCGGGGACGATTACGTCGCGAACCTGCTTCTCACGCGGCTTGGACGAGCCGCCACCCTGCATGCGGCGCTCTTTCTCCCGCGCGCGCTTCAGTGCGGCGAGGCTGCGTGCACGGCGGCCTTCGTCCTCGTTCAGCGCCTTGGTAACGGTCAGCTTGCCGGAACGGCGCTTGTCCTTGACGCTGCCGCCAGTGTCCTTGGCAGCGCGCTTGTCTTCCTTTTTCTTGGCCGGGCGCTTGGGCTCGGGCCGGGCGACAGGCGTGAACTTGCGCGCAGCGGGCGTCGGACTGCCCTTTGCAGCCGGCGCATCTTCCTTTGCAGGCGCAGCCTCGGCCTCGGTCTCAACCGGCTTGGGCGCTTCTTCGTCCTGCTTGACCTCATTGGCGCGCTTTTCGGCCTCTTCTTCGGCCTTTTTGTTTTCTTCCTGCCGCTTCTTTTCTTCCTCGGCAGCCTTCTTCGCCTTTTCGTCATCACGCTTGCGCGCTTCCTGGGCGAGTTTCAGGCGGTCTTCTTCCGCCTCGCGCTGAAGGCGAGCCACACGTTCCTGCGGGGTTTCCGCAGCCGGTGCAGGCTTCTTGGGAGCAGCCTTCTTGGGCGGCTCCTTCTTGGCGACCGGTTCGGGCGCCGGTTCCGGCGCGGGTGCGGGTGCGGGCGTCGGCTCAGGCGCGGGCGCTTCGCCCGGTTTCACGAGCTTGCGGCGGCGCTTCACTTCAACCGCGACCTTATTGGTACGGCCATGGCTGAAGGTCTGCTTGACCTCGCCAGCATCGACCGCCCTTTTCAGGCCCAACGGTTTACGTGCAGGTTTTTTCTCTTCGTCGCTCATTCTAGCTCGTTCGTCCTTCAAATATTCTTCTGTCGCCGCGCGGAGCATGATGCCTGCGCGCATGTTCGCATCGTTAAGGGCCGCTAATCGGGAGGATCGCTCCCCATGAAACGAGACAGGCGCGTTACCGCCTGTCCAACCCGGTCTGCCGCGCTCGGTCCTTTTGACCGGACACCGCGCAGACCCGAAACGCCCAGATGGACGACATTTTCGCGGCCCAATGCCACAGACAGAGCATCGCGGTCCAGTGGCAAGACTGTCCCGCGCTCACCCGATCCCTCTTTATTCGTCCCCACGCGCCACGCCTGATCGAGCTTCTTGCGCCCGTCCTCGCTGCTGTCGCTGGCATGCAGCAACAATGCGATGCGGCCCGTGCGTGCGTGTTCTTCGATCTTGGCCGACCCAAGCACCACATTCCCGCCGCGCAGTTCAAGGCCCAGCCGATCGGCAAGTACCTTGCTCAGCGCAGATTCGATCCTGTGCGGCAAATCGTCGCTGTAGGAAAGAGGAACGCGCTTTGCGTCATCTTTGGCAGGCCCGCCCTTGAATGCGCGCATCAGCGCCCGCTTGAGATGGCCATCGGTCATCGCGCTTTCAAGCGCCGCGCGATCAGGCACGATCCATGCGCCGCGTCCCGGAGCCTTGCCCGCCGGATCGGGGTGCACCGTTCCATCGGGCGCAACCGCGAGCCGGATCAGCTCCTCGCGCGGAAGGACCTGGCCCGAAAGGACGCAGCGGCGCTCGCTCCCGGAAGCGTGTCCGGGAACCTCATCTTCAGCGATGTCGGAACTTACGCGCTCATTGGGTGGAGTCCGCATCGGCGGCCTCCTCAGCGGGAGCGCTAGCGGGCTCCTCGTCTTCGGACCCCGATGGAGCTGCCTGCGGCTCTTCGTCTTCGAACCAGTGCGCACGGGCAGCCATGATGATCTCGTTGCCCTGCTCTTCGGTGAGGCCGTACTCACCAAGCACACCGCCCTTGTCCTGCTCACGCTGCGGGCGACGCATCGGCGGACCGTCGGTGTTGTTCCGGCGGCGCGGAGCCTCGCGCTTCTTGGCGATCAGTTCGTCGGTGGCAAGGTCGGCCACATCGTCGAGCGTCTTGAGCCCGGCCTTGCCGAGCGTGACGAGCATCGCTTCGGTCAGGTGCGGCAGTTCGGCGATTGCATCTTCCACGCCCAGTTCGCGGCGAGCGGTGCGGTGCGTTTCTTCCTGCCGTTCCAGTGCTTCGATCGCGCGGCTCTGAAGCTCTTCGGCGAGCTCTTCGTCGAAGCCTTCGATCGCGGCGAGTTCGGCCATTTCGACGTAAGCGACTTCCTCAAGCATCGCGAAGCCTTCGGCCACGAGCAGCTGCGAGAGCGTTTCGTCAACGTCGAGCTCTTCTTCGAACATCTTGGAGCGTTCGGCGAATTCCTTGGAGCGCTTCTCGGAAGCCTCTTCCTCGGTCATGATGTCGATCTGGTGACCGGTCAGCTGGCTGGCGAGACGCACGTTCTGGCCGCGGCGACCGATGGCGAGCGACAGCTGGTCATCCGGAACAACCACTTCGATGCGGCCATCTTCCTCGTCAAGGACCACGCGGGCAACCGTTGCCGGCTGAAGCGCGTTCACGACGAAAGTCGCGGTGTCTTCCGACCACGGAATAATGTCGATCTTTTCGCCCTGAAGCTCCTGAACGACAGCCTGAACACGGCTACCCTTCATGCCAACGCAGGCGCCGACCGGGTCGATGCTGCTGTCGTGGCTGATCACGCCGATCTTGGCGCGCGAACCCGGGTCGCGGGCGGCGGCCTTGATCTCGATGATGCCATCGTAGATTTCGGGCACTTCCTGAGCGAACAGCTTGCGCATGAAGTCAGGCGCGGCGCGCGACAGGAAAATCTGCGGCCCGCGATTGTTGCGCTCGACCTTGGTGATGAGCGCGCGGACACGCTCGCCAACACGGGCGGCTTCGCGCGGGATCTGCTGATCGCGGCGGATGACGCCTTCGGCGCGGCCAAGGTTCACGATCACGTGGCCAAATTCGACCGACTTGATGACGCCGGTGATGATTTCGCCTGCGCGATCCTTGAACTCTTCGAACTGACGCTCACGCTCTGCATCGCGGACCTTCTGGAAGATCACCTGCTTTGCGGACTGCGCATCGATACGGCCAAGATCGACCGGGGGCAGCGGGTCAACGATAAAGTCGCCGACGCTCGCGCCGTCCTGAAGCTTCTGAGCCTGCTTGAGGTCGACCTGCTTGAAATAGTCCTCGACCTCTTCAACCACCTCGACCACGCGCCAAAGCGTCAGGTCGCCGGTGTTGGGATCGAGCTTTGCGCGAATGTCGTTTTCCGCACCGTAGCGGTTGCGAGCCGATTTCTGGATCGCTTCTTCCATCGCCTCGATGACGATGGCTTTGTCGATCATCTTCTCGGACGCGACGGAGTTTGCAATCGCGAGCAGTTCTGCCTTGTTGGCGGAAATGGCACTGGCCATCAGTCGTCTGCCTTTTCTTCTTGGTCTTCTACAATGTCGTCGGCACCGGTGGTGTCGATGGGTTTGGTTGCAGCGATCAGCTTGTCGGTAAGTTCAAGCTTCGCGCTGTGAATCTGGTCTTGCGGGAGCTTTGCCTCACCCGCCTTGGCATCGGTGATGGTCACCATACCATTTTCGATGCCGCCAAGCTCGCCTTTATACACGCGCTGGCCATCATACCCCTTGGCCATGACGATCCGAGCATCATGCCCGGCCCAGTTGGCGAAATCCTTTTCCCGCGTGAGCGGACGGTCGATACCGGGCGAGGACACTTCGAGGTGATAGGCGCCTTCGATCAGCACTTCGCCCGCTTCCTCGCGCGCGTCGATCATGTCCGAGACACGGCGCGACAATTGGGCGCATTGCTCGATCACGAGCTGGCCGGTGGCCGGATCTTCGGCCATGATCTGCAATGCCTCGCCGCCGTCACCGGCTTCCGAAGGCATCATCTTCACCCGCACCAATTCGAAACCCAGAGCTTTCGCTTCGGGTTCGATCAGGTCTTCAAGGCGCGCAATGTCAGTCATGCGTTGGCGGGTTACTCTTCGATTGTGACATCATCGAAATGGCATGAGCCGTTGGTGCCGGCCCCTTGCGGCGCCAGCCCCTTCAAAGTTTCGACGATGTCGGGATGAGTGATCAGTTAGGCGTCCGGCCCCGCTTTGGCAAGCCTTAGCTCGGCCCGATCACGCACTTTTCCTCTTGCGCGGTTCAGATACCCACGGCCCAGCGCCGTGCCTCGGCCCAAAGTGCACGCACCTCGTCTTCCTCCATCCGCTCTGAATAAGCACGCACCGCCAGCACGTCCTTCTGGTTCAGCGGCGGGTCGAAGGACAGGCCGACCGTTCCACCGGTCTGCTTGAAATCACTGCGCACGACCGTGCCGAACGGTTCCAGTCCGTCGATCTGCAGCAGGGCATCCTCCCCATGGGCGAGGCTTTCTTCGAGGCTGATTTTCGCACCCGTCAGGGACAGGTCGATCAGAATGCAGCGGCGCGTATCGTATCGGGTCACCAGCCGCGCAGGTATTGCAAGCCTCAGTCGGGGCGCGCCGCGCCTTCCGACTTTCGCATGCGATATCTTCGGATCACCGTTTTGCCATGGGGTACGAGGCTTGGTCATGGCCTGGGGATAGGGCGTTATGCTCAAGCCGAGCTTGACCGCCTGCTGCGTAATTCTACGGAGCGTGTCGCAAAGGCTGAGACGCAGCCGGGCCGCTGTCTGCCGCCCCGCCAATCAGGCAGCCAGTCAGTCAGCCTCTTCCATCAGCGCATGCTTCTTGATGCAATGGCGCAGCTGGTCATAGCTGAGGCCAAGCGCCTTGGCCGTCTGGCGCTGGTTCCAGCGATGCTTGCCCAGCGCATGTTCGACAATCGCACGCTCATGCGCATCGACTGCGGCGCGCAGATCCTCGACCTCGTCGAAACACGGGGCCTGCGATGCGAAATCGCTCGCAGCTGGCGTGGCAGGTTGTGACCTGGGAGCGGACGAATCGGAGCGGCGATGGCTGGGCATTGCGGGCTTCCACGGGCTGTCGAACGGGTCGAACTGGACATGCGCGATCGGCCTGTCGGGATCGTCCCAGCGATAGACTGAACGTTCGACCACATTGCGCAATTCGCGCACATTTCCGGGCCAGCCATATTCTTCCAGCTGGTTCATCACGTGCGGCGCAAATCCCGGCCAGCCATGCCAGTCGAGTTCGGCAGCCATTCGCCGCGCGAAATACTCGGCCAGAACGCCCACGTCGCCTTCCCGCACGCGCAGGGGCGGAAGCGTGATAACCTCGAAACTGAGCCTGTCGAGCAGGTCCGCACGAAACTCCCCGGTTTCGGCAAGATTGGGCAGGTCGTCATTGGTTGCAGCCACGATGCGCACATCGACACGGATCGGGCGCGAGGAACCGATGCGAGTCACTTCGCCATATTCGACGGCCCTGAGCAGGCGTTCTTGCGCGCCCATCGACAAGGTGCCCAGTTCGTCGAGAAACAGAGTGCCCTTGTCGGCTTCCTCGAACCTTCCGGCGCGCGCTTTGGTAGCGCCGGTAAAGGCGCCCGCCTCGTGACCGAACAATTCGGCCTCGATCAGGCTTTCGGGAAGCGCGGCGCAATTCATGGTGACGAGCGGTTCGTCCCAACGGGTCGACAGGCGGTGGAGACGTTCGGCGATCAGTTCCTTGCCGGTTCCGCGCTCTCCGATGACCAGAACGGGGCGGCTCATGGGCGCAGCACGCGAGGCGCGCTCGACCGCGTCGAGGAAAGCGCCGGACTGGCCGATAAACTGGTTTTCGCGCTCCATATTCCCTCCTTTCGCCAACCTATAGTGAAAAATCCCAATGTTTGGCAACAGGAACCATAGCGTTCTTCAACGTGTCATGGAAAAACCAAGGAATTCCGGCATTTTCGAGTTTTGGCACGCTGGTTGCAAAAATGAGGGCAAACACTGACACGTTCTTGGAGACCCACAATGTACAACGCCTCTTTCTTCCGCAGCAAGCTTGGCCACGCCTCGCTCGCCAGCGTTGCCGCCATGGCTCTGATGATTGCCTTCACCGGCCAGATGACCCTCGGCGTGGAAGATGCGCATATCGCTCAGCCGAGCGGTGAAACGACCATGCTGGTTGAGCTTGCTTGAGCATTATCGTGAGCAAGCGAGACGATATTCCAGGCGGTGATCCCTTCGGGCCGGAGCGCAAGTCTCCAGTCGCGAATGCCGATTTTAGCGACGCGCTGTCCCCGATGCGCGCTCGCTCCAACGGCAGCGCTTCGGCCCACCCCTCAAAACTCTCGCGCCTCGATGCGGAAATCGAGGCCTTGCGTCGCAGCCCCACCCCGACGCAAACTCATGGCAGAAGCGATCGTGACGACGACTCGCGCCAGAGCACTAACCCGTTCCTAGATGGAGTAGCCTTCATGGGCATTTTCAGCCGCACTCGTGACATCATTGCCGCGAACTTCAACGACATGCTCGATAAAGCGGACGACCCGCAGAAGATGATCCGCATGATCATCCTCGAGATGGAAGAAACGCTCGTCGAAGTCCGGGCAAGCGCGGCGCGAACGATTGCTGACCAGAAGGAAATGCACCGTCACGTCGTCAAGCTCGACAAGCTCCAGGCCGACTGGGGCGAGAAGGCGCAACTGGCGCTGTCGAAGGACCGCGAGGACCTCGCCCGCGCTGCTCTGGTCGAGAAGAAGAAAGCGACCGGCATGGCAGACCAGCTGCGCGCCGAGATCGCCGTGCTCGACGATGCGCTGCGCGCTTACGAGGACGACATTCAGAAGCTGCAGCATCGCCTGCGCGAAGCCCGCAGCCGCCAGACTGCCATCGCAGCGCGGCTCGAAAGCGCGGAGAACCGCGTCAAGCTGCGCACGCTGATGAGCACCGAACGCACGGACGAAGCGCTTGCCCGCTTCGACCAGCTCGAACGCCGCGTCGATTACGCCGAAGGGCGCGCCGACGCGATCCAGATCGGCCAGGACCAGCCGCCCTCGCTCTCTGACGAGATCGCCGCACTCGAAGGCGCCGATGCCATCGACGACGAGCTTGCCCAGATGAAAAAGGCGCTCGGCAAGCCTGAAGCCGACGACTGAAACAAGAATAGACAAACGACAGGGAATTGAACCGTGGAACCCGAATTCATCATCATCCCGATGCTCTTCATCGGCCTGCCGTGGCTGATCCTCCACTACGTTACCAAGTGGAAGACGGCAGCCACGATCACCTCTGACGATGAGGTGCTGCTCGAAGAGCTCTACAATCTCGCCAAGCGCCTTGATGAACGCATGGACACGGTCGAGCGCCTCGTTGCCGCCGATGACCCGTCGTTCAACCCGGTCAAACGCCTTCAGGCGGACCAGGAAACAGACAATCAACAGCTGCGCGAACTCGAACAGCTGATGGCCGAAAAGAAAGGAGCCAGCCAATGAACAGCCCCCGCACCTCCCTTTACCGGGACAAGCACAATGCAAAGCTGATGGGCGTGTGCTCCGGCATTGCCGACTATACCGGGATCGACGCCTTCTGGCTGCGCCTTGCAATGGTCGTCCTTACCGTGACGCTCGGCTGGCCGCTGATTGCCTACTTCATCGCCGGCGCGCTCCTCCAGAAGAAGCCGCCGCACCTGTACCGCGACAATCAGGAACAGCAGTACTGGCAGCGTGTCCGCCAGAGCCCGAAGCGCACCGCACGTGAAATCCGCGCCCGCTTCCGCGATGTCGACCGCAGGCTGGCCGATGTGGAAAGCTACTATGTCAGCAACAATCCGCGTCTGACGGCCGAGATCGAGCGCCTGCGCTGATCCAGCGAACGCAAACTCAACATCAATCAGGGGCATTTAGATCATGGATCCGGGTCAACTCGCACTTCTCATTCCGATCATCGGGGTCTCCATCCCCGTCATCGCGATCTGGGCGGGGCACCAGCAGAAGATGGCGAAGATCAAGATGGACGCCACCGCCAATGCGACGGCAGAAAAGGCCGCTCAATACGCAGCGCAGGTCGCCAAGCTTGAAGACCGCGTACAGGTGCTGGAACGAATCGTCACCGACCGCGGCTACGATATCGCCACCCAGATCGAGGCACTGCGCGACACCCGCTCTGTCGAAGAAAGCGGTGCCGGTGTCCCCCTCAATATGGGCAAGAAGGAACTCCAGTCGTGAACGAACTCATCACCACCGAACTGTTGACTGTCGTCGGGCTGGGCTTTGCCGCCAGCTGGGTTTTCACCACCTGGTTAAGGGTCAAGCACGGCTACCCGCTCGAAGGGGCATGGGGCCAGGCGCTAAAGCCGTCCAGCGACGGTGAAGCCAAACAGCGCGTCACCCTGCTCACCCAGGAAAACGCCGAGCTTCGCGCCGAACTCGGTTCGGTCAAGGATCGCCTCGCCAATGTCGAACGCATCGTCACCGACAGCGGCTATCACCTGTCGAGCGAGATCGAACAATTGAAGGACCGCACTCTCGAACACCGCAAGGATGAAGGGAGCGCATAATGGATGCAGATCTCATCCTGATATTCGGTTTCATCACCATCGTGGTGGCGATCACCGGCATCAGCATCAACGCGATTGTCGCCAAGGTCTATGCTCACAAGAAGTGGGCGCGCGAACACTCGCTGATCGGCTCGAAATCAAGCGCGTCCGTCAACCAGATCGCCGAACGCACCGACATGATCGAGGACCGCCTGCGCGTTCTCGAACGCCTCGCAACCGATCGCGGCACGCTTTTGTCGGATGAAATCGAAGCGCTGCGCGACGATATGAAATCGCGCCGCCAGTTGGAGAACGGCTGATGTTCGGCCCTGACACCGCCTTGATGTTCGATGCCATGCAGATGTCGGCCGTCGTAGCCGGTGTCACGGGCGCAGCGGTCTACTTCGCAATGCGCTGGCGCCGGACAAGCAAGAACCGCAAGGTAATCGACAAATCGCAAGGCATGGACCTTGAAGAGCGTGTGCGCGTGCTCGAACGCATCGCGACCGACCGTTCAATCGACCTTGCCGAAGAGATCGAGGCGCTGCGCGACCCTGTACCTTCCGCCAGCGCCAAACCACAGCTTGGAGGAAGCCAGTAATGAGTTCGTGGGCAATCGTCGCTGTCATCGCAATCGTCGTCTGGGGGATCGTCCAGATGGCCAAGGCGCGCCACGGCATCACGACCGATGCCGAAGGCAACGAACACTGGACGCCGCGCGCCCATGACGAAGACGACCGCCCAAGCCGCGCCGAGATCGAAGAGACAAGGCGCGAAATGGAACAATTGCGCGAACGGCTTCACGTGCTTGAACGCATCGCGACCGACAACAACACGATGGATGCCCGCGAACGCGCGCGCATCGCCGCCGAAATCGAAGCTCTGAGAAGCCCTGGCGAGGGTTCGATAGCTTCAACACCACTCCCGTCCAAGGAGGAGCAGAGCCAATGATGATGGACCCCGTACTCGTTATCGCCGCAACCTGCCTTGTTGGCATCACTGTGGTCGCCTTCGCGCTCCTGCGAGCGTGGCAGGGCTGGCTTCAGCTGAAACGCGAGGAAATCGAACGTGGCACGACCCGGCCCGATCCCGCAGCCGAAATCGAAGGCGGCGCCAGCGTAGGCGCAGCCCGGATCGAGCTTGCCGACATGAAAGAGCGTATCAAGAAGCTGGAAGCGATTGCCAGCGGAGTGGAGCTTTAAGGGCGCTTTCGTCCGAACGGCGGAGCCAATCTTCTCGTCATTGCGAGCGCAGCGAAGCAATCCATGATCCGGCATTCGCGCCAATCGCCATTCGCGTGACTGTCACGAATAACAGTCCATGGATTGCTTCTTCGCTTTGCTCCTCGCAATGACGAAATGAGCCGCGGTGTCCAAAGGACCGCGATGAAAAGGATTGGATTTTCGCCATAGACTACTAAGTCCACGCCATGCGAAATCTTGATGATATCCGGGAAGAATACGAATTCCTCGAAGGCGATGAACGCTATCGCCTGCTGATCGAGCTGGGGCGTGAGCTTGAGGACATGCCCGATGCGCTCAAAACCGATGCGACGCTGGTGCGCGGATGTTCGGCGGCGGTGTGGGTCTATCCGACAGAGACCGCTGGCGATGGCGCGCTCCATTTCCTTGCCGACAGCAACGCTGCGATCACCAAGGGCATCGTCGCTCTGGTGATTGCTGCGGTTCAGGACAAGCCTGCGCGCGAAGTTGCCGAAATGGACGTGACCGGGGCGCTCGAACCGTTTGACCTCAAAAACCAGCTATCGTCCAACCGCACACAGGGCGTCCCCAACATGATCGCGCTGGTCAAGCAGCATGCGGCGCGGCTGGCGTTGACTTGATGGGCAATCGCCTGTCCGGGCGAGCGCTTGCGGCCCTCAAGGCCGGTTGGAGGTTACGATGAGGTGGTTCTACCTCGTCTCCGGTATCGTCTGCGTCGCGCTGGGCGCGATCGGCGCGGTTTTGCCGTTGATGCCGACCGTTCCGTTCCTGCTTCTGGCCGCGTTCTGCTTTGCGCGAAGCAATCCGGAATGGGAGCAGCGCATTCTCGCCGATCCGCGCTGGGGTCCGCAAATCCGCGAGTGGCGCGAACGCCGGGCAATCTCGCGCAAGGCCAAGATCGCATCAGTTGCTGCGATGAGCGCCGGGGTCGTTTTCACCGGCCTTACCCTTGGACAGCCGTGGGTCTGGATATCGGTCGCCGTTCTGGTGATCATCGGCGGCTGGATCGTGACCCGCAACGAATAGACGAAGCCGGATGGAGCGGCTGACGATTTTCCTACACAGGTGATGGCCTGTATTGTCGAAGTGTCTTCAGCGTGACGCCGGAGCAAATCGAAAGGTCACACATCCTACATGGGAAATGGCGCGGATGCCTCTCTCAAGACCCTGAAATCGCGTGATTATGCGGATACGCACGGGGCTTTCGCGTTTCTCCCAAACACCCCTTTGCACGGTCCAACCGGCGCCAGCAAATCAACGCTCGATCCCGGCTTCGGCCTTGTCGCGCACGCTGACCTCTGCTGCGGGCAACGGATCGCGGGTCATCTCGAACGGCCCGCGCCAATGGTCGATCTGCCACTCACCGGCAATGCGGGTGCCATCGTCGTTGAGCCTGCCGTAATAGAGCACGGTCTGGCGGTACTCCCAGCCAGCGCCGTGATAGGTCTTGGCAAAATGAACGGACTTGCCGATGCGAGAGCCGCAGACGGTCGCCCTGACAGTGCCTTCCGCAAACTCGTTCGGTTCGATCACGCTGCCCGTCAGGACACCGCCCGCTTCGCTCAGGCGCGCGAGAAACGGTGTGACAGGGCCCGCTTCGGGGACATCGGGATAGGCAAACGTGCCATCCCACTCGCCCGTGAGGTTATCGGATCCGCTCATCAATGCCGGTCAGTCCGATCAGGCCCCGGCGCTTTCGCGGACGATAGCCTCGCCGCTTTGGGACTGGCGCTTGAGCTCGGCCTTGAGCTTGGCCGGATCGCGCGCGAGTACGAAGCCGAAACTGACCCCGCCTTCCTTGCCGATGGTGGCATGATGGAGGCGGTGCGCCTGCACCAACCGCTTGGCATAGGCGTTCTTGGGCACGTACCGGCCAAAACGCTGATGGACGAGGCCGTCGTGAACGAGAGCGTAGATCACGCCGTAGAGGTTGACGCCGAGCGCCGCCCACCACAGCGCGTCCCAATAGATCGCGCCGAAGATGTACATCCCTGCGTTGATCGTGCCGAAGACGACCGCGAAAAGGTCGTTCTTTTCAAGCTTGTTGTCGTGCGGTTCGTGATGGTCGCGGTGCCATCCCCAGCCCCAGCCATGCATGATGTACTTGTGAGCGTACCATGCAAAGAACTCCATGAAGATCAGCGCGCCAAGCGTGACGGCGATGGCTGCGGGCCAACTCATGCTGCGATCTCCTTCCTCACGGTTCCTGTCTCATATGACTGTTCGACCACCCCTGCCCGCCGGGCAGCAGGCAGCGCCCACCACGGCACATCGGGCCGATGGTGATGCTCCAGATGATAACCGAAATGGAAGCAGGTCAAAAGGCTCGTCAGGGTCGAAAAGCCATCGGTGCGCGCATTGTGCTTGTCGGCAAACGGCTTCGCATCGGCATGGTGATGCGGGCGGTAGGTGCCGAAATAGAACAGCTGAAGCGAGGAAAGCAGCGCAGGCGCTCCGTAAAGCAGCACGATCTGGACCATCGGAATGCCCAGCACCAGCCAGTAAATGCCGACCACCGTGTGCACGAAGACCAGCGACTGCCAGCCGAAGTAGCGTTTGAAGAAGGTCCAGTACCACCGAAGGAAGCTCGACGGATTGTCCTCGTCAAAGTCGGGATCGCCCTTGTGCCCGGCGAGCCGGTGATGTGTGTGATGCGCATCGCGCAAGGTGCGCCATGCAAAGCCTGCATAGAGGAACAGCAGAACCGTGGCGATCGCCGCGTTGATGCGCCCGCGACCGGGCATCAGGCTGCCATGCATGGCGTCGTGGCAGACGATGAATACGCCCACCGAAAGCCAGCATTGCACCGCAGCCATGAGGATCGCGAAGGGCAGGTTCGACCACGAAAGCTCGAACACGAACATCGCATAGGCATGGATGCCCAGCCAGCCGCCAGCGATCAGCGCGGCAAGCGCAAGGCCAATCGGCCCCTGTGCGCTGCGAAAAGGCAAGGTGAAGCGTTGCTCGCTCATGCTGGTAGATACGCTAGGGGCGGCCATCGGGTTGCGTATAGGGGAGCCGGGCGCGCCTGTACAATCGCTTGTAGAGGCTCAATCTTCGGGGAAGAAGAACTCGCGCAGATGCTCTCCGATGCGAGCGGGGCGCAGCGTTTGGGCATCGATGCAGCACCAGCTCGATTGCACCTCGGCCAGCACGTCTTCACCGCGGCGGATCACCGTATGATAGAACGCGCGTGCCCCGTTGAAGCGTTCGAGCACGGTCTGCGCGATGACATCGTCTTCGAGAAAGGCGGGCTTGCGGTACGTGATCTCATGCTTGAGAGCGACCCAGGCCTTGGACGCGACCTCTTCCGCCGGAGCAAGGCCCTGCCAATGCGCCAGCACCGCATCCTGCACCCAGTTGAGGTATCGCGCATTGTTGACGTGCCCCATGAAGTCGATGTCTTCAGGGGTAACGGTGATGGGAAAGCGGAAGGGCATTGCTGACATGAATGTCAGTTAGCGTAAGAAACCCTGCATTGCCATGACAAACTGCACCGAAATCGCATCGAAATCAGAGTGCGGCTTGCTTCAAGCCTCAGCCCGACGCTAACGCATAGCTCGAAAGATCCGAAAGACCCCTTCCGATGGCCAGCAAACCGCGCACTCTCTACGACAAGATCTGGGACGACCACGTGGTCGAAACCCGCGATGATGGAACCGCGATCATCTATATCGACCGCCATCTCGTCCATGAGGTGACGAGCCCGCAGGCCTTCGAGGCGCTGCGTCTGGCGGGACGCACGGTGCGCCGTCCCGAACTCACACTCGCGGTCCCCGATCACAACCTGCCAACCACCGCGCGGCGCGATGCGGCGGGCGGCAAGGTGCCGATCGAAGACCCGCAGAGCGCGGCACAGCTCGCCGCGCTTGAACGCAACGCGCCCGATTTCGGGATCCGCTATATCGGCGATGCCGACGCAGAGCAGGGGATCGTCCACGTGGTCGGCCCGGAACAGGGCTTCTCGCTTCCCGGCACAACCATCGTCTGCGGCGATTCCCATACGGCCAGCCATGGCGGCCTCGGAGCGCTGGCCTTCGGGATCGGGACGAGCGAGGTCGAGCATGTGCTTGCGACGCAAACGCTGCTGCTCCAGCGCTCCAAGTCGATGGAGGTGCGGGTCGACGGCGAACTTGGCCCCGGAGTGACCGCCAAGGACCTGATCCTGCACATCATCGGAGTGATCGGTGCAGCCGGTGGTACAGGCCATGTGATCGAATATCGTGGCCGTGTCTTTGAAGAGATGAGTGTCGAACAGCGTCTGACCGTTTGCAACATGAGCATCGAGGCCGGCGCGCGCGCCGGCCTGATCGCACCCGACGAAACCGTGTTCCTCTACCTTAAGGGCCGCCCCATGTCGCCCAAGGGCGAGGCGTGGGAACAGGCGGTCGAATACTGGAAGACGCTGCACACCGATGACGGCGCGCGGTTCGACAAGTCGGTCACCATCGACGCCGCCGACGTCGCGCCGACAGTCACGTGGGGCACCAGCCCCGAAGACGTATTGCCGATAACCGGCTCAGTCCCCTCGCCAAGCAGCTTCGCCGACCCATCGAAACAGGCGGCGGCAGCCAAGAGCCTCGATTACATGGGCCTCACCCCCGGCACGCCAATGACCGAGGTTTCCATCGAGAACGTCTTCATCGGCAGCTGCACCAACAGCCGGATCGAGGATCTGCGCGCCGCGGCAAAAGTGCTCAAGGGTCGCCACAAGGCGGACAATGTGCGCTGGGCCATCGTCGTCCCCGGATCGGGTCTGGTGAAGCGCCAGGCGGAGGAAGAAGGGCTGGACCGCATCTTCACCGATGCCGGCTTCGAATGGCGCGAGCCGGGCTGCTCGGCCTGCCTCGGCATGAACCCCGACAAGGTCCCCGCAGGCGAGCGCTGCGCCTCGACCAGCAATCGCAACTTCGTGGGTCGTCAGGGCCCCGGCGCTCGCACGCACCTCGTCTCCCCCGCAATGGCAGCGGCGGCAGCGATCGCCGGAAGGCTGGCGGATGTGAGGGAACTGACTGGATGAAGGCCTCATGCCTCTGCGACCGCGTGACGATCACCCTGCCCGAGCGCCCCACCTCGATCACCTTTTGCGATTGCAATCTGTGCCGCAAAAGCGGCGCAGCATGGAGCTATTTTGCACGAGGCGCGCTGATCGTAAACGGCGAAACGGATTGCTTCCAGCGCGGCGATATCGACGATCCGATGGTCGAACTCCATTCATGCAGCCACTGCGCCGTGACGACCCACTGGATTGCCAGCGACGCTTCGCAAGTGGACCGTATGGGAGCCAATATGCGGCTTTTCAATCCGTCAGAGGTCGCCGGTATTGAAGCCCGCTTCATGGACGGCCTTGGCTGGGATGGTGTATCAGAAATCCGCGAACGACGCGAAAGAGGCGTCATCGGTCAAGATGTGCTGATCGCCTGACAAGAGGACCGTTACCACTCACCTATCCCTTGCCTTTCCCCCCACCCCTCACCATGAGACACCAATGACCAAGACTTCCAAAGCCGCCATCGCCGCCGCAGGTGCCATCGGTTCCGCAGCAATTGCCGCCGCACTGCTCTATGCTGGTAAGCGCTCAAAGGACAAGAAGAACGAGCCAAAGCAGATCGGCACAATTCCATCGGGCGAGCCGCCGGAAACCGACTAAGGGGGCGGGAAAGTGGATCCCATCTCGCAGGTCGAAGGACGCGCAATCCCCTTCGGCGCAAAGAATGTCGACACCGACATCATCATCCCGGCAAAGTGGCTGAAGACGATCAGCCGCGAAGGGCTTGGCGAAGGCGCTTTCGAAACCATCCGCGCGGATGAAGGCAATGTCTTTGACGATCCCGCCTACAAGGGCGCGCCGATCCTGATCGCGGGCGACAATTTCGGTTGCGGGTCGAGCCGGGAACACGCGGCATGGGCGATCCTCGACCTCGGCATTCGCGCCGTGATCGCGCCGAGCTATTCGGACATCTTCTCAGGCAATGCGGTCAAGAACGGCATCCTGCCCGTCGTCCTGCCGCAGGAAGTGATCGACCGGCTGATGGAAGTCGCAAAGGACGGTCACGAGATCACCGTCGACCTCGAAAACCAGACCGTCACCACGCCGTTCCAGGACCGCTTCACCTTCGAGATCGATCCGTTTCGCAAGCACTGCCTTCTCGGCGGGCTTGATGAAGTGTCGCTGACGCTCGAAAGCAGCGACGCGATCACCACATTCGAAGACCGCCGCAGTTCCGCTCATGCGTGGATTGCGACCGGCACCAATATCTAAGGGAGAGACCTCACATGAAAGCCATCCGCACGCACGAAGTCGGCGGTCCTGAGACGCTGACGCTCGACGAGATCGAAACGCCCAAGCCCGGCAAAGGCGAAGTGCTGGTCGCGGTGAAGGCTTGCGCGATCAACTATCCCGACACGCTGATGATCCGCGACCTGTACCAGTTCAAGCCCGAGCGACCCTACTCACCGGGCGGCGAGATCGCAGGCGTGATCGAAGCGGTTGGCGAAGGTGTCGAAGGCTTCAAGGTTGGCGACAACGTGATGGCCGGGATCGGCAATGGAGGGCTTCGCGAAAAGGCTATCGTGCCGGCCAATCGCATGTTCCCGGTGCCCGACGGGGTGCCGCATGAAAAGGCGGCCTCGCTGCTGATGACCTATGGCACGACGATCCACGGCCTCAAGGATCGTGGACACATCAAGGAAGGCGATGTCGTGCTCGTGCTCGGCGCGGCGGGCGGCGTGGGCCTCTCGGCGGTCGAGCTTGCCAAGGCGTTCGGCGCGCGCGTTGTTGCTGCGGTATCGAGCGAAGCCAAGGGCGAAGTCGCCCGCAAGGCCGGCGCTGACGAGGTGGTGATCTATCCGCGCGAGGAAATGGACAAAGCGGCCTCCAAGGAACTCGCCAACAAGTTCAAGGAAGCATGCGGCCCCACCGGCGCCAACATCGTCTACGACATCGTGGGCGGCCAGTATTCCGAACCTGCCCTGCGTTCGATTGCATGGGAAGGTCGGTTTCTGGTTGTCGGTTTCCCGGCCGGTATCGCGAAGATGCCGCTCAACCTTACGCTCCTCAAGTCCTGCGACATTTGCGGGGTATTCTGGGGAGCCTTCACCGCACGCGAACCTGCCAAGTTCGTCGAACAGGTGAAGGAGCTTTTCGCGCTCATGAAGGAAGGCAAGATCGACCCGCTGGTGTCGGAAACCTTCCCTCTCGAACGCGCAGGCGATGCAATCGCGAAGCTGGAAAACCGTGAGGCGGTGGGCAAGCTTGTCGTAACAATGGGCTGAATTGATGGCGCGGCATGGCGAAAGCCTGTTGCCGCGCGCCCTCACCGACCCTATTTCGAACAGGTATCATCCAAGGGGATCACCATGACCGATTTCAAAGACCGCGAACGCGCCGAAGAGGCCAAGTTCGCACTCGACGAAGAAACTGCCTTCAAGATCGCGGCACGCCGCAACCGCTTGCTGGGCGAATGGGCGGCCGGGGTCATGAACCTCACGCCCGAAGAAACCGAAGCCTATAAGAAAGCGGTCGTTCAGGCCGATTTCGAGGAAGCGGGCGATGAGGACGTGATCCGCAAGCTTCTGGGCGATCTCACCGCTGCGGACGCCGATGTCAGCGAAGCCGACATCCGGGCCAAGCTCGAAGAGAAGGCGATCGAAGCCAAACGCCAGTACATGAGCGAAAGCTGATCGCATTATGCCCATGACCGGCCCAGATATCGAAGCGGCGATCCTCGCTGCCCTGCCCGGCGCAAGCATCGAACTCACCGACCTTGCGGGGGATAACGACCACTGGGCAGCGGTTGTTACCGCTCCGCAATTCGTCGGCAAGTCCCGGGTGCAGCAGCACAAGATGGTCTACGCAGCGCTTGGCGGACGCATGGGCGGCGAACTGCATGCCTTGCAAGTGACCACCGTGGTCCCCACGTAGCTTTCGACACCAGAACTCGCAGAACGAAGGCCCTCCACCATGGCTGATATCAACACCCGCATTTCCACCCTCGTCGGCGACAACGACGTCGTACTGTTCATGAAGGGCACTCCGCTCTTCCCGCAATGCGGCTTTTCAAGTCGCGCCGTCGCTATACTCGATCATTGCGGCGTCCAGTATGAAAGCGTCGACGTGCTGCAGGACATGGAAGTGCGTCAGGGGATCAAGACTTTCTCCGACTGGCCCACCATCCCCCAGCTTTATGTGAAGGGCGAGTTTGTCGGCGGTAGCGACATCATGATGGAGATGTTCGAAGCGGGCGAACTTCAGCAGATGATGGACGAGAAAAACGTCACCAAGATCGAAAGCTGATCGCTTCACCCGATCGGCAAAGAAAAAAGCCGCCTCGCAACAGGTAATGCGAGGCGGCTTTTTCTTTGAGGAGGTGAGACCCAGAGACCAGGAAGGCCGCACCTCAATTCGAAGACCACTTTCTTCGCATTCCTTTATGCACCGTCCGTGCCAAAACTGCGAAGCCGCGGAATTGTGCCTCTTTTGATGGTTAGCGATCCTTAATCTTTGGCCGGGCTGTAAAAGAGTCCGACACCGCCGCTCACTGCCCTTGGCAATCTGGCGAAGCCACGTCATCACAGTTGCCATGACAAGCGAATCCGCACCGCATGGTATTCCTGCCGCCACCATCATCATTTTCCGAAACGATCCTGAAGGCGGTGCTCCTCAGGTGCTGATGACCGTCCGTTCGCGCACGATGGTGTTTGCTGGCGGGATGGCGGTCTTCCCCGGTGGCCGGGTTGATCCGGAAGACTTCGCGCTCGGTGAGATCGCAGCGTCGCGATCGGGCGGGGACATCACGCCGGACGAGGCCGCCCATCAGATTGCCGCGATCCGCGAAACGCTCGAGGAAACCGGGCTCGCTTTGGGGCTTTCAGGCGATATCGACGCATCGAAGGCCGCGAAGGCGCGCGCAATGCTTGAAATGCGCAATGAGCTTCAACCGGTGCTCGATGCCTTTGGATGGTCTCTCGACCTTGATCAGATTGTCCCTTTTGCGCGCTGGTTTCCGAAGAACGAGAACCTTGCGCGCGTTTACGACACCCGGTTCTATCTCGCTGATCTGGGCACTGGCGAAGTCGACATCTCGATCGACAATTCCGAAAATACCCGTCTGTTCTGGACCAGCGCAAAAGGTGCGCTCGAAATGGCTGAAAAAGGCGAGATCAAGCTTATCTTTCCGACAAGGCGAAATCTTGAGCGCCTTGACCTGTTTGCAAGTTTCCAAGAGGCACGAGCGCAGGCCGAAGCGATCCCGGTCAAGACCATCGTACCGCGCATCGACACGACTGGCGCTCAACCCATGCTGACCATCATGGAAGATGCCGGCTACCCGATCACGTCGGAGTTGCTTGAAACGGTCGCTCGCGGGTAGCCGCCTGACCTAGCGCCGGGCCATTCGAAACCGGTTTTCGCGGAAACTAACGACGCGGTAGCCTCGCTCGAGCATCTCTTTCTCGTAGTCGTATCGCGCATCTTCGAGCTCTCGCTCATATTCGCGGCGCGCATCGAAACGATCTTCTGCATCGGTTGCTCGTCGCAAATCGCTGCGTAGTTCGCGGCGCGCTTCGCTGATGTCGGTCTGGTAGTCGACCCACCACTTGTTCGAGAAATTGTTCGGAGACGGCGGCAGCGAGCGGTAACGCTCAACCACGATCTCGCGGTCATGCGCGGCGAGCGGCGCAGAGACGAGAATTCCGGCGACAGCCAGTGAGGCGGCAAGGATACGGGTCACGGTGAGTCTCCTGTTTGCTTCGATGACTACATTTGTCATCCCGACATGAACGTGAGCGGACTCGCCGCGCAGCGTGGCCTGTCGCGCCACAGGCCGTGCATCAGCTGCGATAAAAGAGTGGCGCGCCCGGCAGGACTCGAACCTGCTGCCTCAAGATTAGAAGTCTCGCGCTCTATCCAGATGAGCTACGGGCGCGCATTCCTGTGCGGAATCGGCCCCCATTAGCGCGCTTTGCGGACAAAGGGAATCGCGCTAGTGCCCGCGCATATGGAAAACGCATCCGACCCGGCCGATCGTGGCGCCGCTTTCGACCGCGACCCCGGTGATGGCATTCAGGCGACCAGCCGTGCGCCGATTACGTTCCGATATTACGATTTCGTTATGGCGGCCTTCGTCGCGATCCTGCTGCTGTCGAATATCATCGGTGCAGCCAAGCTGACATTCGTCGAAGTGAGCTTTTGGCCTAGCGGATGGTGGCCCGCCCCTGACGGGGTCTTCATCTATGGTGCGGGCATTCTGTTCTTCCCGCTTGGCTACGTCATCGGCGACATTCTGACCGAGATTTATGGATTTGCACGAGCACGCCGGGTCATCTGGACGGGCTTTGCAGCGATGCTCTTCCTCGCCTTCATGAGTTATGTCGTGGTCAGCCTTCCTGCGTTTGACGGGTGGGCCTGCGGAGCGAGCGGGTTTGACGGTCAAGGCCCTCTCACCTCCACCACCGATCCCGATGGCCCTACAGGCTCGATCTGCCAGCAAACCTATGAAAGCGTGTTTGGCAGCACGTGGCGGATCGTGCTCGCGTCCATCACTGCCTTCTGGGCAGGTGAATTCGTCAATTCCTATGTCATGGCGAAGATGAAAGTCTGGGCACAAGGCCGCGCCTTATGGACCCGCACGATCGGCTCAACAGTCGTCGGTCAGGGCGTCGACAGCCTGATCTTCTACCCTGTCGCTTTCCTGGGCATCTGGACCACAGAGGCGGTCATTACCGTGATGATCACGAACTGGCTGCTCAAAGTAATCTGGGAAGCGGCGCTGACGCCTGTGACTTATCTGGTGGTCGGCAAACTGAAGAAGGCCGAAGGTGTCGACTTGTTCGACACCGATACCGATTTCTCGCCCTTCTCTGGCAAGGAAACCAAGTCGGCAGGCTAGATCAGCTCGTTCTCAAGAAGCTCATCATCAGGAATGATATCGACCTTCCAATCGAGGTCGAGCTTCCCAGCGAGCAGTTTCATATCCTTTTCGGTCGGAACGCCGAACAGGTCCGAGTGGCTTTCGGCCAGGCGCAGGATCAGCGTTTTGTCCTCCACCAGTAGCCGGCTGACCTGAAGCGAGCGGCGCGATCGCGCGCCCAATCGGCGGGCAAGCCGCACGGCAAGTCCCCAGCACATCGCCTCGTCCAGCGCCTCTTCGCTAGCAAGCTCGCGGACTTCGCCTGGCAATTCAGCAGCGTTGCCGTTCGCAGCGATGGCAGCGGCGAGCATGGCCCGGTCCTTGCTGCTGACCGCGATCCAACGTTTGTGCAGCGCCCAATCGATCGCCTGTGGCAGGCGTATGTTCGGCTCAATCTGCATAGAAGCGAGCGCGAGCATCGTCGCGGCCAGTCTCAACCGCTCTGAACCGTGCTTTTGCGTCGGGGCGGCATCGACAGTCCAGCCCGCGATGCGAGCAGCGAGCGTTTGAGGAGCGCCGCGCTGAGTGGCGAACACACCCACGCCAGCGAGCAGCGGGTCCTGTGCTTTCGCGTGATCGGGCAGCCGGTCGTACAGCAAACCTTCGCGCAGGCCCCAGGATGAGAATATCAGGCAACTCGGGTCAAAACGTGACAGCATCGCCTCGGCCAGCACTGACGCGTCGGGCAGCTTCTCAGCGCGCATTGCTGAGATTCGGTCGCGCTCCTTGAGGCTATCAACGGTCTCTTTAGCAAGAGCCTTCCCGATGTGAGCCTTGGCTTCGTCAGGTTCGAGCATGAAGCCATGCGGGTCCGAAAGCGGGTGCCCTTGCTCCTGCATCGCGTAAACCGCCATCGTGCGCAGCGTGCCGCCAACAAGATAGAGCGGCTGCCCCTTTTCTATTCGAGGCGCGCCCTTCTTCAGCGCTTTCTCGATCGCCTTGCGCATCGCACTGCGCGAATCGCCTCTATATTCAGGCAGACGCAGCGTCCCCAGAGGCAGCGAAACCGCATCGCCGGGCTGACCGTTCACGACACTGACGAGTTCAAGACTGCCGCCACCCAGATCGGCAACGGTTCCGGTTGCGCCGGGAAAAGCGCCTGCGACACCGTTTGCGCTCAGACAGGCTTCTTCCTCGCCCGAGATGATACGTGGCTGGAAACCGAGTTTCCTGAGTTCGGCAACAAACTCTGCGCCATTGCTTGCTTCGCGAACCGCAGCGGTCGCGACCGTTTCGACATCATCGACGCCGAGATCTTCTAGCAACAACGCAAAGCGCTTGAGCCCGCGCATCGCAAGGTCGATTGCCTCGTCGGCAAGCTTACCGTCGGTGGCAATGTCACGGCCAAGTCGCGGGCTCACCTTCTCGTTGAGCAGCACTGTCGGCGCGCGCATGGTGCCGCCGTAGATCACCATGCGCACTGTGTTGGAACCGATGTCGATAATCGCGCGACCCGGCGTTGCACCGCCAAAAGTCCCGTCGCGCTCGGCACGCCTGCGCTTGGAGCTCATCCAGCACGCCCCCGGCGCAAGGTGAGTTTGGGCACTGCGCCTGCCTCCAGCGCGCCGCCTCGCCCGGACAAGGATGGGTTGGTCATGAAGTACCGGTGGCAATTGAACGGCTTTCCATCGGTTTCGACCCGCGAATAGCTACCATCGGCATGGAGCCACCAGCTTTGTTCAGTATCGAGCATGTTGGCGAGCAGAACCTGCTGCAAGATCTGATCGTGCACGGTCCGATTGGTGATCGGGATCAGAGATTCCACCCGGCGGTCGAGGTTTCGCCCCATGAGGTCGGCTGAGGAGATGTAAAGGCGCGCATTTGGCCCCGGCATCGCTCGGCCATTGGCGAAAGCGTAAATTCGTGAATGTTCCAGAAAACGGCCGATTATGGATTTCACACGGATGTTTTCGGACAACCCTTCGACACCGGGGCGCAGGCAGCAAATGCCGCGCACGACCAGGTCCACCCGCACACCTGCATCGCTGGCGGCATAGAGGCGGTCGATCACGCCTTCATCCGTGATCTGATTGCACTTCATCCAGATCGCAGCCGGCTTGCCCCTTCGCGCGTTGGATATTTCAATGTCGATCCGCCTGTAGATTTCCTCGCGCAGGTCGAGAGGAGCGATCGAGATCATCTCAAGCTCGTGCGGTTCGACATAACCGGTCACGAAATTCATCATCTTCGCCGCATCGCGCCCCAGTTTGGGATCTGCGGTGAAGAAGCTCATATCGGTGTAAATCTTGGCGGTGATCGGGTGATAATTTCCGGTCCCGAAATGGCAGTACGTGCGAAATCCGCTTTCCTCACGCCGCACCACCATCGCGACCTTTGCGTGGGTTTTCCAGTCGGTGAACCCGTAGATGACCTGCACCCCGGCGCGTTCAAGCTTGGTCGCCCATTTGAGGTTCTGTTCCTCATCAAAGCGCGCCTTGAGCTCCACCACGGCAGTAACCGACTTGCCGTTCTCTGCCGCCTCAATCAGCGCGCTAATGACTGCGGACTGAGAGCCTGCGCGGTACAGCGTCTGCTTGATCGCAACGACATCAGGGTCGGCGGCGGCCTGGCGAATGAAATCGACCACCACTTCGAAACTCTCGTAGGGGTGGTGGATCACGATGTCCTTCTCGCGAATTGCAGAGAAGGCATCGCCATCATGTTCCCGGATGCGTTCGGGATAACGCGGCGAATAGGCGTCGAACTTGAGGTCAGGCCGGTCCTCGTCGACGATCTCGGCAAGGCCATCGATCCCGATCATTCCATCGGTCTTGATTACCGCCGCTTCGTGCACACCCAATTGCTGAAGCAGGATTTCCTCGCCCTGAGGGTCGAAGTCTTCTTCCAGCTCCAGCTGGATCACTTGGCCGCGCCTGCGACGCTGGATGGCGCTGCGGAAAGTGCGCACCAGATCCTCGGCCTCTTCCTCGATCTCGATATCGCTGTCGCGCAGGACGCGAAACAGGCCGTCGCCTTCGATGGTAAAACCGGGAAACAGCTTCTTCGCGTAACGCTGAATCAGACTGGCGATCGAGATATAGAGTGCCTCGCCTGCCCCGGCGATGTCTCCTGGCACGCGGACGAAACGCGGCAGTGCGGTCGGGATCAGGATCATTTCAATGATCTGTTCCTGATCCGCATCGCGCGTGAGCGTGAAGAGCAGACCCATCCCTTCATTATGGACAAAGGGAAAGGGGTGCGCCGGGTCAAGCGCTTGCGGCGTAATGACGGGAAGGATTTCTTCGAGGAAGAAGGCTTCAAGCCACTTGTGAGCGGCAGGCTTTACGCGCTGTTCGTCGGCAATGTGAATGTCGGCTTCGGCAAGGCGCGAATGCAGATTGCGCCAGATATCCTGCTGACGCGTCGACAATTCGGCCAGCTTCTCACGAATGGCGCTCAATTGCTGGGTCGGAGTGCGCCCGTCGATCGCGGGCTTCTCGATACCGCGCTGAGCCTGCCCCACGAGACCAGCGACGCGAATCATCATGAACTCGTCGAGATTGCTGCCTGAAATCGACAGGAAACGAAGCCGTTCGAGGAGCGGGTAACGCTCGTTACAGGCCTCCGCCAAAACCCTCTCGTTAAAGGCGAGCCAGGACAATTCGCGATTGAAATATGCCTCGCCGCCCGGTGCGATGGTCGCAGGAGGGACGGACGGCGGGGAAGCGGCCGAAACGGTCTGATCGTCGGTGATAGGCTGGCTGCTCATTCGCGTTTCTATCGAAGCTCCACAAGGCTGTTCAAGCGCACCGTCGCGTTCCATTCAATGCGCCTCGCACGCGCCCAATGTTCGCACGCAAGCGAGGTGTAAATCACGCAAACGCCCTTGTCACACGATTGTCAATTTGGTCGGCACGCAAACCGACGCGCCCGGCTTCAAACCAATGAGCGACTATCTGCGATTGCCGTGATGCCGCGCTTCCCATTTGCATCACGGCCAAGCTGGACGATCACGTCGATCACGCTGGCAGCATAGGCAATCGTGTCGCTGCGCGTCAGTCCGATCCCGGTCTGCATAACCATGAGCGACAATTGCTCGAGCGCCCCTCGTAGTGAATTGGCGTGGATGGTTGAAAAGCTGCCTGGATGGCCCGTATTGATCGCGCGAAGGAAGGAGACGCTTTCCGCGCCGCGAAGTTCACCCAGGACAATCCGGTCAGGGCGAAGCCGAAGGGCTGCCTGAAGCAATTCGTTGGGCGTGACCTTGGCTTCGCCGAGTTCGCCTTTCACAGCGACAAGCCCGACCGAGTTTTCGCCCGGAAATTTGAGCTCGGGCGTATCCTCGACAAGCACTACACGCTCCTCGCGCGGGATTTCGCCGAGCATGGCGTTGAGGAAGGTCGTTTTGCCCGTGCTGGTCCCGCCGGATATAAGGATCGTGCGACGATGTCGGATGGCTTCGCGCAGATATTCGATCGGCTGAAACTGCGGGTCAGGCAGGTCGATCACCTGCTCGCCTGCAAGCGGGCCGGTGTCATAGGCATCGAGTGGCAGATCAAGACGGCGGTGGCGACGGATCGCCATGACCCAATGCTTGCGGCTTGCGGGAGGGCCGCAGAACTGAATGCGTGCACCATCGGGCAGTGTTGCGCCCAAAAGCGGGTGTTCGCGATTGATGCCTTGATGGCTAACCCGCGCCACCTGCTCGGCAAGCCGCTGAACCAGGCGATCATCTATTTCCGGAGTGATGATTTTCTTGATGCCCGGGTTTGATGCGTCCTCCACCCAGACCTCGCCGGGTTCGTTGACCATGATCTCGGTCACGGTATCCCGGTCGAGCCAACGTTTGAACGGTGCGAGATAGGCGTCGAGATAGACGCTGCGCTCGCCTCCAATCGGGTTTTGCGAAGCGTCCGACGCCTCCGTTTCCTGCGCGGCGCCGGACTGACCAGCACCTGAGGGAAGCGGATGTATCTCGGCTGTCATGACGCTCGGCTTTCGCTCAGATCACTCGGCCACGCCGGTGAAGTCAAGATCACGCGCCGTAAACACCCGGATCGGTTCACCCATGCGCACGCGAATGGTCGGGCTAATCTGGCCGTCCTGCTGCGCCGCAATGCTGGCAGCGCTCTGACCAGCGCCGCCGAGTACAACCGAAGTCCCGCCCGTGGCAATCGCGCCAAGCCCGCCGACTACTGACAAGAGCATGGCCGAACCGAAGCGGCGGAAGAAGTGGTTGTTCACATCGCCTTCAAGGCCCGTGGTCCCATCGAACGCCACTGCCGGAGAGGCGATGTTAACCGAAGCGCCGTCCGGGCGGATCAATCGGGTCCAGATCACATAGGCGCGCTTTTGACCCTGCTGGACGCCCGACTGGTACTGGCCGATCAAGCGCGAAGAGCGCGGGATGAGCACATTCGTGCCATCAAAGCTGCGTACGTCCTGGCTCACAACTGCGCGGACATAGCCCGGCACATCGGTGTTGATCGCGGTTTCGAGCACCGCCGGGATCATGGTCCCTTCGGTCACAGTCGTGGCCGGATTGACCATCGGGCGAGCCTGCGCCGGAGCGCCGCCGACACCGCCAACTGCGCTAGCAAACGCTGCTGCCGAGCCGATGGCACCGGAATCACCGGCACCGGGGCCAGTGGCGGCCACCGCACCGGGCGCCGTTCCGGCCGCCTGCGCGTTGAGCGCGTTGCGGCTTGCATCGTAAATCATCGTCGGGCTGGCGAACGGATTGGTCCCCGGTCCAATTGCAACAGCAGGCGGATTGGCGAGGATCGGCGCAGGTGCCGGATCTGGCCGCGCAACGACAGGGGCAGGAACCGGAGCTACCGCCGGCTGCGTGGCAGGCACGGCTGCGGCCTGAGCTGGCTGCGCGCCAACTCCGCCCGTTGCTTCGGCCTCTGGCAGTTCCGCCGCGGTCATCGCCCAGAACGTTGTCGCCCCCAGCAATCCGACAATCGCGACACCAGCAGCAAGCCCGAGTCCTTCGGTTTTGGTCTTCCGCTCGGCAACCGCGGAATAGCCATTACGGCTCGCAAGATCGATAACCTCAGCGGATTCACCGTCGCGCGGATCGCCGGCCTCAGTGTTACCGTTTTCGCCCTTCTTGGGCGGAAGACGCATGGCAAGACGCATTACTTCATCTCCCTCATGATCCGCGACCGCGATTGCTCGCGGCGCTGACCTGGCGCGATGGCGCCGGGCCGTTGTTGGTCAGTGTAGCACTATCGTTGCCCGAGCGCAGGATGATTTCGCTCGGAACCATGTCGAGCACGACCGTATCGCCGCGCACGGTGAAATTGGCAGGGCCTTCATCGCCCTGATCGTTGGTAATCAGGATAGCCGGAATGGCGGTTCCTGCGGGCCATGTGAGGAACACCGCTTCGCCATCGTCATAGGTGCGCGCAGGCAGAAGCTCGCTCTTGCCCTCGCCCGCCCATGCGAAATTGAGCATTGCGGGATCAGCAACGGCATAAGGATCGTTTGCAGCGGCGAGTTCTACCGCGTTGGCCTCTTCGCGTTGCTCCGAAGCGGCAGCAGCGAGTGCCGCCTCCTCGGCCGCTTTCTCGAGCTCGGGATAGCGGAACTGCATCACGTAAAGCGGCGCGTTGCGCGGGCTCGCCACCAGATCGAACAGATAGGTTCGCTTGCTCGTCACGACCGTCATATTGGTGCGCGCACTTGCTTCCAACGGCTTCACAAACAGGATCGACTGAGCCTGATTGGGCTGAACCTGCCAGGAATTGCTGTCTCCGATGCCGACATTCTGGATCGATTCGTCAGGCGCGAACTTGATCGTTGTCTGCACCCGGACCTTGCCGTTGATGGTGTAGACGCGGGTCTCATCGAAGATCACCGTCACAAGACGCGGATCGCCCTGCGAGGTCTCCTGCACGGTTTCGGCCTCTTGCGCCGCGACGGGCAGCGCAGTGGCTGGCGTGATGGCGATCGCGAGTGCGACCAAGGGGAGCCGAAGAGTGTCGGCGCGGATCATTGTTTCTTCTCCGGTTTGGAAAGAGCGTTGTTGGCACCTGCCGAACGGAACCGGTTCCCGATCCCGCGAGTGCGCGAAACCTGCGCGCTACCCGGCGTAGACTGACTGCTGCCTGAAGATGTCGCGAACACCTTCGTTTCGCGAACAGTGGTCGAGCCAGAGGAGCCGGTGTCATTCGCTGCCGACTGGCTCGGTACGTTGACGTCGATGCGGCGCTGCGCCGCAGCATTGGCAGACGCTGTCGGGGCAACTTGCGTGGAACGAGGCTGCGTAGCGGCGGCAACCTGGGCTGTTGCGAGGGCAGGTTCAGCTGAGCGATCCAGCACCTTGTCAGGCCTCGCAAAGCCGAACACTTCCCACTTCGCGACCATAACCGCCGACACAAGCAGCGCCATCAGCATCAGCACCACGTGCACAAAGCCGACCACGAAAAAGCCCATTGCTGCCTGCTGATCTATCTGACCCGGAACGGCGACCAGCGCGGCAAGGATCGGGACGGCGAGTTCGAGCATGATCGAACCGCCAACTACCGCGAAGAGCGGGCCGAGTGCGAGCATCACCAGCCCCTTTAGCCAGCCAACGAACAAACCGCGAGTGCCGTTGAATAGGGCGAGGACAACGAAAATCGGACCAACCGCAAGCAATAGTGCGATCCCGATCCGCGCCGTCACCAGCAAGCCCACCGTGCCCAAGAGCAGCATCATCGCCCCGGCCCACATCATCCCCGGTGGAGAAAAAAGGTTGATGTCTGTCTGGCCGGTCGATGCCTCCTGCACCGCGAGAAACACGATATCCAGTTTGGTTGCGAAAGTAGCGGTTGCCGACCCTTTGCTGTCAGTCAGGATCCCCGCAATCTGGTCAGGGCCGCCGACAACCAGATTGTAAAACACCGTCTGGAACGCGGCGAAACTGGTCGCAAAGGTCAGCACGAGGCCGATTGTCATCATCTTGGGAACGACTGCGCGAACCGACAGGTTCGAACGCCCCAGCATCAAGCTGAAACCGAAGAAAGCGACATACATCGTCAGCAGGACAGTCAGCACAACGCCAAGCTGCCCTTCGGCACCGAACAGGCGGTTGAACGCCTGCTCGCTAACCTCGCTGGCTATGCAATCAACCGCAGTCAGCGCCGCGGCGACGCCTGTGCCAAGGTCCTGGGCAGCAAGGTCGCAAGTCGTCGTCATTCCGCAGCCTGCCAGACGGGCGAGCCGTCTTCGTCAACCGCGCCGTTCCCACCATCGGGCCATGCCCTGTTGGTAAGCGCCGGGTACCACGCGCTTGGTTCGTCACCCACCGCTTCGCGCAGGAGGTCGAGACGGCGCACCGATGCCTCTCGGCCCGACAGGATCGTGAGCACTTCGGGCGCACCCGACAGGTCCAACCGCACGACCACGCTCGCATCGGGCTGCCGGACCAGGAAGCAGCGGGAATGCGCCGGCAACGTGCGGATCAGCGCCAGTTCATGATCGGTAAGGCCAAAACCGTCGCAGTAATCTTCGGGCCGAGCGCGGCTGTTCGGCATGAAAACCATGGTCGCGGTCTGTTCAACCAGAGCCGTCGAAATGCGGCTTTCCAGCGCATCTCGCGCCGACTGGGTCGCGAATCCGACAAGCGCATTGCGTTTACGAAGCGTCTTGAGCCAGTCGCGGATGCGCGCGGCAAACACCTCGTCATCGAGCGCCTTCCAACCCTCGTCGATCAGGATCATGGTCGGTTCGCCATCCAGACGCTCATCGATCCGGTGGAACAGATACATCATGGTCGGCGTGCGCAGGCGCGGATTTTCTAGGAGCTGCGTCATGTCGAAACCGAGTACGCGTGTGTCGAGGTCCAACGCGTCCTTCTCGTTATCGAACAGCCAAGCATGTTCGCCGCCATCGCCAGACGGGCTTCCGATCCACGCTCCAAGCCGGTCCGCGAGGTCGCCCGGCTCCGGACGCCGTGCACCGGCCAGCAATTCCTTGAAGTGGCGCAGGCGGCGAAGGCTCGGATCGTTGGCATAGGTCGCGTCGACCGCGGCGCTGATTGTCGCGTATTCCTCGGGTCCCTCGGCCTTCAGTAGCACGCCCAGCCAATCGCGAAGGAACGCCTTGTTCGCAGGAGTATCAGGCAGCGCGAGCGGATTAAAGCCGGTCGGCTCACCCGGATTGATGCGGTCATAGCGCCCGCCAATCCCGCGAATGAACAACTCAGCCCCGCGATCCTTGTCGAACAGGATCGTGCGCGGTTTGAACTTTTGCGCCTGCGCGGCGAGGAAGTTCATCACAACGGTCTTACCCGAGCCAGATGGCCCAATGACCGAGAAATTGCCCAGATCGCCATGGTGGAAATTGAAGAAAAACGGCGTTGCGCTGGTCGTTTCCAGCAACGTTACCGCATCGCCCCAATGATTGTTCGATGCCTGTCCCAGCGCAAAGCCGTGGAAGCTGCCGAAGCTCGCCATGTTGGCGGAGGAAATGAGCGCGCGGCGCACCACGAATTCCTCATTACCGGGGAACTGTGCCCAGAAGGATGGCTCAAGATTGGTGTCCTCGCGCACCGCAATCGCGCCAGTATCGGCAAGCGCGGCCGATGCCGCAGCCGTCGCGTCATCGAGCCGGTCGAGCGAGCGCTCACGCACCAGAACGGTGAGGTGATGATCGCCAAAGCCGACCGAGCCGTTTCCAAGCTCGTCGCGCGCGGCCATCATGTCGGCGCGTTCGGCAGCGGCCTCTTCATCGACCGAGCGTGAACGACGCAGCGCGAGGTCTATCCGCTCACGCGCCGTCGTACGTTCATTTGGCGCGTAGCTTTCGGTGACGACCATCTCGTATGGCAAGCGAAGCAGTCCATCGAGCAGGCCCGGAGACGTCGCTTCTGGATAATCCTTGAGCCCGATGATCGCGGAGAAATCGAGCTTGCCCGAACCTTTCAGCTCCATCGCATCGAGCCCGAAGCTCGCGCGGCGATATGGCAGCATGTGCCCGATATCGGTGTCCGCAGCGGGACGTCGTACCGGGCGCATCTCGCCGTTATACAGCGCGGAGAGCAGCTCCAGCATCTCGGAGTTGGTGCCGTCTTTCGAGCCAGGTGCGACATAATCGCCGAGAACCGCTGCACCATAGGCCGAAAGCGAAGCGGTCAGTCCGGTGATAGCGGCCTTCAAACTGCGGATGTCCTTGGGGTCGGCCTCAAGCTCTTCCTTGCCCTGACGCGAGAAGAACTTGCTCATGCGTTCAGGCAAGCCGGTCTTGCCCCGCGCGGGACGGCGGATGAGCGTGACGAACTGATCGTTGATGAACAACGATCCGCCTGCAAGCCGCTCTTTCCAGCGCGCGTTGATATGGCGCGAAAGCGGATCGGGGAACTCCGCGTCGAGTTCGACCTCAACCCTTCGGCGGATCACGTGGTGATATAACACGAAGCGCGCATCGAGGGTCGAACGCAAGACCACTTCGCGCGTGGCCGCGTGGGCATTGAGCGCGTCGGAATCCTCGGTTTCGAACAACAGGCCTGGGACCTGGATCGCGCTCATGACCGAGCCGTCGCGCAATAACACGGTGCTTTCGTCGATCAGCCGCTCATATGGCAGACGATCGCCGACGCGCGCTTCCTTGGCACTCCATGCAGCAGGTCCGATCCATTTCACCATGTGTGCCCCTCCCTAAGAGGCGGAAACCAAGCCGCTTATGGCGCGTAGCTGTTGCAGCCCCAGCGACGGAAATTCGGTATGCGCGGGCATTTCGATACCTTCGTGATCCACAAGTCGAAGATACGCGGTTCGCGCAGCGAAGCAAAATAGCCGATGGCGTGCATCACAAACGGCACCGGAACGATCCAGAACGAATTCAGGATAAGAAACGAAATCGTCGTCACCATCATGTTGATGATGAAGAAATTCATCGTCACGCCCATGAACATCTGTGGGCGGGTCAAGGTGCGGTGAACCGGATGACGGACGAGATCGCTCATGATCGCGCCTTACACCGCACTGATTGTCGCGACGAGGCGCGGCGCACCGAAGATGATGAAGACACCGATGATGACCGTCGCGCCATAGCGCCAGTTCATCCGGCCGGTGAGCATCATGAAGCCGACACCGGCCACAGCCATGACGGCAACCGTCGTCGCGATCGGGCCAAGCAGTATTGACTGCATCCAGACCAGAGCCGTCGTGATCGGGTCACCGCTCTGTTGGGAAGTCTGCTGTGCAAATGCTGCGCTAGGCATAGTAATGAGCGCGAGGAAAGCAGCCAGACGGGCCGAGAGGCGAGTAAGCGAAGTCATTGAGTATTCCATATCCTTCAAACGGAGTGGCCCAGGCGATGTCTCAGCTATTGGGCGCCGGGGCGTGAATGGTTTGAGAGCCGTCCCATGATGGCGGCAACATATTGGCGGGTCTCTCGAATGTTCGGGATGCCGCCTGCGCGGATCACCCGCCCCGGTCCGGCATTGTAGGCAGCGAGCGCTTTTTCGAGATCACCGTCGAAACGATCGAGCTGTTCGCGAAGATAACGCGCGCCGCCCTCTAGATTCTGCATCGGATCATCGGGGTCGACGCCGAGGTCGCGAGCCGTGCCCGGCATGAGTTGTGCGAGGCCGCGCGCTCCTGCATGCGATACAGCAGTGGGTCGCCAGCGACTCTCCTGCCACACCACCGCTTCGAGCAGTGCGGGGCTTAAATCGAAGCGCTGAGCGAGCTCGTGTATTTTCGCGGAGTATTGCGGCGGGATGGCGGAGGCATGGCGAACCGTATCGGCCACGATGTTCTCCGGGACGTAGACTGCGCTCATCGCCGTGGCGCCGTCTTCTATCGGAAAACTGCCATTGTCATCGCCGACGAGAAAGGATTCGATGGCGGCCACAGGCTGACCGCCGGCCACCCAGCGGGCACCGTTTGCGTCAACTTCCATGACGTCAGCCTGGGCTGCACTTGCCAGAAAGGCCAGCGACAGTGTCATGCCCAATGATACAGCTCTGCCCGCGCGTGCGAGAATCATTCCTGTCCTCCAGAGGCTTCCCCTTTGTCTATCGTAAATGACACGCAGGTGACAGTCTCGCCGAACAGGCTCCGTTTCGGCGCCAATTTAAGTTAACCTCCGCCCCGCCAATTTGAAAAAAGACAGGCGCGAAGCATTACACTTCGCGCCTGCTATTTGAGCGCCTCAGACGCGCCCATAGTATAACGTGTTACACGCGGGGTTTGATCACCCGACTTCAGCGCAACAGGCAAGGCCAACTTATGCGAGCCCGAACCATGCTTGTTGGCGATACCGTTTTTAGTCGCGCAGCGTGAACTGGCTGCCACTTGCGGACTGGGTGCGAAATTCTCCGCGCTCCAGCATGGCCATGGCCTTGCGAGCCAGACGCCGCGAATCGGTCATCGTGCCGTTGGCCGTTTCGAGATCGACCACATCACGGCTGCGCATGGCAGCTTCGAAATTCGCTCGCGCCTCCTCGGTTTCGCCGATCTGTGCTCGTGCGATGCCCAGATTGATGAGCAGCGCAGGATCGCCGGGAGACGCTTCAAGTTCGGCCTCAAGCGTAGCGATCGCCAGGATGGTCTGGCCATCCGACAAGGCCTGAGCCGAAAGATCCGTGTCAGCTGGCATCACGGATTGCGCATGAGCAGGCACCGCAAGCGCTGCACCCATCGCCAGAATCGCTGTTAGGCCGAGCCGGTTCTTGTTGTTGTATGACATTGGCATGCCCTCCTTTTCTTGTGAGAGCATGATGCGACTTGTTTCTTAAAAATGCAATACAACTGTAACATTGTCATACTTTTGCCATTCTAGGTCAGATTCCATCGAATTTTCAATGCGTTGAACCGCCTTTTCTGTTTCACTTTTGTTACGACTACGTAATGCTTCATAGTCACACTTGTCTTTTTTCAGTCATATGACAGTCCTGTCGCAAAAAGCGTAACTCAGCAAAAATTCTGTCATGTCCGACCCCTAGCGGAGTCTTCGGCGCCGCAGTTCGCGCGCTTCCGAATTTCGATTCTCTCGGTTTTTTTAGGGGACCGCTCGCTGTGAAAAATATCCAACGCACTCTCGTTCTTGGCGCCAGCATCATTGCTCTTGCGGGCTGCGGTGCGGACGAAATCGTATCGCCCGGCACAAGCGGCGACATCATCATCAACAACCCGTCTCCGACGCCCACGCCGACGCCTACCCCGACACCGACGCAGACTCTCGTCACCCCGGCATCGGGCTGCCCGACGATCGCGTCGACCGGTGGGCTTACCGACATCGGCACCATCGCAGGTCCGACCGGCGAATATCGCGTGTGCCAGCTTCCGACGACCTTCAACGCTGACGACAACCTGCCGTTCATCAACGGTCTGCTGTATCAAATCTCGGGCCGCGTGAACGTCGGCACCGACCAGGGCTTCAGCAGCACGGGCACCGACGTAAACCTCTCGATCGAGCCGGGCGTCATTCTGTTCGCACAGGCCGAATCGTTCTTCGTCGTGAACCGCGGCAACACCATCTCGGCTAACGGCACCGCAACCCGCCCGATCGTGTGGACCAGCCGCGACAACGTGCTCGGCCTTGCCAGCGACTCCAGCGATGCACAGTGGGGCGGCGTCGTCCTTCTGGGCCGCGCACCGGTTTCGGATTGCTCGACCCAGGTTTTCAACACCGCAGCGGCTCCAAATGCCAACCCGCAGTGCGAGCAGCAGCTTGAAGGTACGACCGTCGCAACGCCGTTCGGCGGCACCGACCCGGCTGACAGCTCAGGCTCGTTCACCTTCAACCAGATCCGCTTCTCGGGCTTCGAGCTTCAGCAGGCCAACGAACTGCAGTCGCTCACCACCGGCGGCACCGGTAGCGGCACCGTCATCAACAACCTGCTTTCGTTCAACAGCTCGGATGACGGCGTCGAATTCTTCGGCGGTGTCGTGAACGTCCGCAACCTCGCCGTCATCGGCGCATCGGACGACTCGATCGACCTCGACAGCGGTGTTCAGACCGCTCTCGAAACCGGCGTGGTCGTGCAGCGCACCAACACCGGCGACAGCCTGGTTGAATTCGACTCGCCCGACGATCTTGGCGATGGCACCCCCGGCAACGCTCTCCCGCAGAGCCGTGGTCAGTTCAACAACTTCACCTTCATCCAGCGTTCCTCGGCTTCGGGTCAGGCACTTCGCGTTCGCGGCGGTGCAGCGCTCGGCGTGACCAACTCGGTCATCGATCTCGACACTGCTGCCGACGTTTGCGTCCGCGTCGACGAACAGATCACACTCGATGCGCTGATCGGCTTCGATTCGGTTGTGTGTGACGGCGTGGATCGCCCGGTTCGCGGCTCTGACGGTCCGTCGGATGCGCAGGTGCAGGCAGTCGTCGACGCTGGATCGAACAACGACTTCACCGCGACGCTGACGCTTACCGATGTTGTCGTAAACGGCTCGTTTGAGAACGGCGTGACCGCATTTGATGCGACCGCCCGTTCGTCCTTCTTCACCGACACCGGCTTCGTCGGCGCCATCGAAAGCGCCATCGCAGACGACTTCGGCGACTGGACCTGTAACTCGTCGATCCTCGACTTCGGCAGCGCCAACGGCGACTGCACCTCGCTGCCGGTCTTCTGATCGCGCCTTTCGAATTGAGGGAGGCGCCGCGTCTAAAGCGTGCGCCTCCCCTTTTGCTTCTGACGGTTCCGACGCGGAACCGCACACGTTTTTCAAGGCCTAATCATGAGGGGGTCTAGCATTATGTCGACCGGCAAGCGCCTGGCAGGGCTGCTGCTTCTCACCACGTCGCTCACCTTTCCCGCGGTTCTTCACGCCCAGTCGACTGAGCAAACCGAGGAAGATGAGCTGGCGCAGGACGTCCAGGATCCACAGGACGACGAGGATTTCCAGGAACCCGAGGTGTCCGTTCCGGGCGGTTCGGGCATCATCGTTACCGGACGTCGCAACCGCAATCCCGAGCGCTCCTCGACCCAGGTTCTGAACGTCCTTTCCGAAGCCGACATCGCCCGTACGGGTGAAGGCGACATCGCTGGCGCTCTTGGCCGCGTTACAGGTCTGTCGCTCGTCGGCGACGGCCGCGTCTTCGTTCGCGGCCTGGGCGATCGTTACTCGCTTGCTCTTCTCAACGGCCTTCCCCTGCCGAGCCCGGAACCGCTCAGCCGCGTCGTTCCGCTCGACATTTTCCCGACCAACGTGATCGCATCGAGCCTTGTGCAGAAGACCTATTCTGCCAACTATCCCGGCGAATTCGGCGGCGGTGTCATCAACCTCACCACCAAGGCAGTTCCTGTAGAGGACTTCCTCTCGGTGAGCTTCGGCATCAGCGGTGACAGCGAGACCACCTTCGAAAACGGCCTGACCTATTTCGGCTCAGACTGGGATTCGTTCGGTTTCGACAACGGCAACCGCGACATTCCGTCGAACTTGCAGTCCTTCTTCGACAGCGGCGAGCGTATCGGTACGATCGATCTGGCCACTTCCGAAGGCATCGCAGGGCAACTGTTTCCGCTGAACCTTGTGACGCTGCAGAAGGACAATTCGCAGCGCCCCAACTTCTCGGGCTCGATCACCGGTGGCCTGTCACTTGAGCTGGGTGACGACACCTTCCTCGGCGTGATCGCAACCGCTTCGATCAAGAACAGCCTGCGCAACCGCCAGGTCCTCTCTCAGCGTGGTAACAACGACCTGAGCGAAGTGTTCGAAACCCGCGAGACCTTCATCACCGACGAGAACATCCTGGTGAACGGACTTCTCGGCTTCGGTCTCGATTTTGGCCCGCACACGGTTCGCTGGACCAACCTGTACATTCGCGACACGCTCAAGACCGCGCGTCTAGAAGAGGCTTTCGATCCCTTCCCCGGTGAGGTCGGCTTCGACTTCGTCAACCAGCAGACCGCATGGTTCGAGCGTCAGCTCATGGACACGCAGCTGGTGGCGGAGCTCGACTTTGACCGGATCAGCGTCGACCTGCGCGGCGGCTATGCCCGCACCGACCGCGAAGCGCCGTTCAACACCACCTTCAGCTATACGCGCACGAACTTCACCGGTAACCAGTTCGGTGACCAGTTTGTCGCGTATTTCAACCAGCTGTCCGACGCCGGCATCACAACGGTCGCTTTCGACGACCTGAAGGAAGAGCTTTACTACGGCGGTATCGACCTCGGATATGAGATTACGAGTACCTTCGAGGCTACCGTAGGTTACGCCTATTCGGACACCGACCGCCGCTCGTCGAGCCGCGAGTTCCGTCCGTTCATCGCACCCGATCCCGCGTTCCAAGACGTGGGCCTCAATGAAACCGCCGCGGTTGCGCTGGGTTTGCGTCGTCCCGGCGACATCATCAACGGTGCGACCCTCGCTGGCTTCAACGTCTCGCTGACCGAAGCGACGCCGTTTCCCGTGTTTGACGCAGCGCTTCAGGTGCATGCAGGTTACGGCCTGCTGCGCTGGCTGCCGACCGACACGCTGACGCTCGAAGCGGGTGTGCGTTACGAGGATGGCGAGCAGGTTGTCGCTCTCGATCAGTCAGTGTTCAACACGCCGATCGCCGGGGCAACGCCGACCAACATCTTCAACGACTACTTCCTTCCGTCGGGGACCATCACCTGGGAACCGATCCCGGACTTCCAGGTTCGCGCCAGCGCTTCGCAGACCATCGCCCGCCCACAATTCCGCGAGCTGGTCGAGCAGCGTTATTTCGATCCGGAATCCAACCGACTGTTCCAAGGTAACCCGCTGCTTCAGGACTCCGAGCTGATCAACGCCGAAGTCCGTGCAGAGTACTACATGGGCGGGCCCAACCGGGTGAGCCTTGCAGGCTTCTACAAGGAGATCGACAACCCGATCGAGAGCACGTTCAACGTCGCATCGGGTCAGGTCTTCACCAGCTTTGCAAATGCTCCTTCCGCAGAGCTTTTCGGGCTTGAGCTTGACGCGGTGTACGGGATTGATCTGTACGGCATGGGAGGCAGCTTCTGGGAGACCAAGCAGCTGCTGTTCATCGCCAACTACACCTACACCCAGTCCGAGCTTTCGGTGAGCGACACCGACATCTCGCCGGTGCCGGGCAACCCGGGGCAGCTTGCCAACCTCATCTTCGACGATGGCGCTCCGCTGGTGGGTCAGTCCGACCATCTTGCCAACCTGTCGATCGGGATCGAAGACACCGAGAAGACGCAGCAGCTTTCGGTGCTGTTCAACTATGCGAGTGAGCGCGTCACGCAGCGCGCCGGTGCGCAACCGGACTTCGTCGAAGATCCGGGCCTGACGATCGACATCGTCGCCCGCACCGAGCTTCAGCTGGGTGTCCCGATGGAGCTGAGCCTCGAGGTGCGCAACATCACCGGACGCGACAATTTCGAGTTCCAGGAACTCGGCGCGAACCGTGTGGAGTTCAACACTTTCCAAGTCGGCACGACCTTCGCGCTTGGGATAACGGCGAACTTCTGATCGCCTTGCCATCTGCGCATTTGCAAGAGGGCCGCTTCCTTTTGGGGGAGCGGCCCTTTTCGTTTGGGTCCAAGCTGAAGTTGAAGCGCGGTTCGCGCGCCCCTTTGCCGGATCAGCCGATGTCGAAGACGTAGCCCGCCCCGCGCACCGTGCGCAGCGGATTGCCCCCGCCAGCTGCCTTGATCGCGCGGCGCAGCCGGCCGACCCAGACGTCGACGGTGCGCTCGTCGATCTCCGGTTCGCGTTTGCCAAGTCCGGCGATCAGATCATCGCGGCTCATCACCGTGTTTGGGTTCTCCGCGAAGAAGCGAAGCAGGCGGAACTCGTTAGGCCGCAGCTTGATCGGTTCGCCTGACCAGCGCGCCTGAAGGGCTGACATGTCGATCGACAGGTCGCCTGCCTCGATCCGGCGCGCCGCGTGGCGGTCAGGCGCTCTCGTCAGCAGCGCCAGCACCCGGTCAAGCACGCCCGTCCGGGTCAACGGCCCGACCACATAGTCATCCGCGCCCGCCTTGAGAGCACGCCGGCGGTCCTCTTCGTCGTGCTCGTCCAGCACCATCGTGATGTGCGCGGCGGCGGTTCGTTCGTCCGCACGCAAGCGGCGGCACATTTCGAGCCCCGCCAGGTCTTCCATCACCCAGTCAACGAACACCCACAGCGCACCATCGACCAGCCGCCTGGGCCCATCCGATCCCAGCCGGTCGAACGTGATGCGCCTTCCATCGTGGATGAAGTCTTCGCGAAAGCTGTCGGGGCCCTCGCCCAAATCGCTGGTCAGGAAGACGGTGATGACATCCATGAGCCCGGCCAAGTCCAGTGGTTGCAAGTGAGGCGCACCACCGGAATTGACGCGCCTGTGTGACGCGTTCGTGACGAGCACCGCGCTAGTTCGACAGGCTTGTCACAAAGCGACTGATCTGGCCCCTAAACCGCTCATTTCACGACCGAAACTGTATCCATCGCTGGCAGCCCCATACCAAGGCCAGTTGGCAATTTAGGTCGATAGGGCTTCTCCAGCGAAGCGATCTCATCGTCGCCGAGTTCAAGCTCCACCGAAGCCAGCGCCGCTTCGAGGTGATGCGCCTTCGTCGCACCGATGATCGGGGCGCACATGGCGGGCTTCGTGAAGTGCCAGGCCAGCGCGATGCTTGCCATCGCATCGCCGCGCTGCTCGGCGAGATCGGCCAGCGCTTCGACGATTGCCCGGTCTGCTTCGTCATCATCCTTGTAGAGCGCCTTGCCCACGCCGTCGGTTTTCGAGCGCACCGTCTCCTCGCCCAGCGGCCTCGCCAGACGCCCGCGCGCCAGCGGGCTCCACGGGATCACACCCACGCCCTCATCCTCGCACAAGGGCAGCATCTCGCGCTCTTCCTCGCGGTAGAGGAGGTTCAGCTGATTCTGCATCGCTATGAAGGGCGTCCAGCCGTTTGCGCGCGCGGTTTCCTGCGCCTTGGCGAACTGCCATGCATACATCGAGGACGCCCCGATATGCAGCGCCTTGCCCGCCTTCACGATGTCGTGCAGCGCCTCCATCGTCTCTTCGATGGGCGTTTCATCGTCCCAGCGGTGGATCTGGAAGAGGTCGACATAGTCCATGCCGAGCCGCGTCAGGCTGTCGTCGATGGCCTGCATCAGGCTTTTGCGTGAATTGCCACCGGCATTGGGCGCCTGCCGCCACGGGAAGTACGCCTTGGTCGCGACCACGATCTCGTCGCGCCGCGCCATTTCGTTCAGCAGCTTGCCGGTGATCTCTTCCGACGTTCCGCCGGAGTAGACGTTGGCGGTGTCGAAGAAGTTGATCCCTCCCTCCAGCGCCTGCCGGAAGAACGGGCGGCTTGCATCCTCATCGAGCAGCCAGTCGCCGTGCCAGCCCTTGGTCGTGTCGCCATAGCTCATGCAGCCAAGGCAAAGGCGCGAGACCATCAGGCCCGAGTTTCCAAGACGGGTGAATTTCATGAGCGATTACTCCTGGATGGACCACGCAAGGGGGTGGTTTGAAAATATGAGCCCTGCCCGCAAGGCCCTGTGAAAATTGGCAATTTCGAGAAATGCGGCTGTAGGATGTGTGACTTTCCAAATCGTGGCGGCGTGACAATGCTTGAGACTGCGTTCTAGCAGTCGCCCACCCAGTAGGAAACCGACGCAGGCTTCAACTCAGCGTCAGCCCGCCATCGACCACCAGCGTCTGGCCGGTCATGTAGCTCGACAGCGGCGATGCGAGAAACAAAGCCGCGCCTGCCATGTCTTCGGGCGTCCCCATGCGGCGCAGGGGGATTGATCGCAGCGATGCTTCCAGCCGTTCGGGATGCTGCGTCGTGACGGCGGTCAGCTTGGTCGGGACCAGCCCCGGCGCGATGCCGTTCACGCGAATGCCATCCCTCGCCCACGCCTCGCCCAGCGTCTTCACGAGGCTCGCCGCGCCAGCCTTCGATGCGCCATAGGCAGGGTTGCCGATCACCGACTTGAACGCCGCGACCGAGGACACGACGATCATCGTGCCTCCCGTATCGGCAAGACCGGCGTGAAACGCGCGCGCCACGTCCATCACGGAATTGAGGTTGACGTCGATCACATCATCCCAGCCGGGCCGCGCAAATTCCTCGCGGCCATAGCGCACGATGCCCTGCGACTGGATCAGCACATGCGGCTCCAGCATGGCATCGGGCAGGCTCTCAACCGCGCTGCGGTCCATCACGTTGAGCCGGTGATAGGTCAGCCCGGTCATGTCGCTGTCCTCGGCTTCCAGATAGTCGCCGCTATCCGGCCGGGTGCCGGTGACATGGACCTCAGCCCCGCGAGCGCGAAACCCTTGCGCAATGCCATTACCGATCCCGCTCGACCCGCCGATGACGAGGACGCGCTTGTCTGTGAAATCGAGTGGATTGGTCATGGTTGTTCTCCTCGGGTAACAAACAAGAGCGGCGCGTTAGGCAGTCAAGGCGCGAATTGCATTCCAGCCCCTTTCCGTCATTCCAGCGAAAGCTGGGATGACGTGTTTAACAAACTGGCGCCCCTCAAATCGCGCGGCTGACCACTTCCTTCATGATCTCGCTCGTCCCGCCATAGATTCGGGCGACGCGGGCGTCGCGCCACAGCCTCGCGATGGCGTATTCGTTCATGTAGCCTGCGCCGCCGTGCAGTTGCAGGCAGGCATCGACCATCTCCCACTGCATCTCGGTGTGCCACAGCTTGGCTGCCGATGCCTCGTCGGTGGTCAGCTCTCCGCGAAGGTGGCGTGCGATTGCCCAGTCGAGATGCGCCCAGCCGACCTGCAGCTTGGCCTTGAGGTCCGCGAGCGTGAATTTGGTGTTCTGGAATTCGAAGACGGTGGTGCCAAAGGCCTTGCGGTCCTTGGTGAAGTTGACCGCTTCGTCGAAGGCGCGCTGCGCCCCGGCCTGTGCGGAGACCGCGATGCTGAGGCGTTCCTGCGGCAGCTCTTCCATCAGATGGATGAAGCCGCGCCCTTCTCGGCCAAGGATATTGGTCTTGGGCACGCGCACATCGGCGAAGAACAGCTCTGAGGTGTCGGCGGAATGCTGGCCGATCTTGTCGAGGTTGCGGCCCTTTTCGAAGCCGGGAGTGCCTGCATCGACCAGCACCAGCGAAGTGCCCTTGGCGCCCTCTTCCGGGTTGGTCTTGGCGACCACGATCACCACATCGGCGTTCTGGCCGTTGGTGATGTAGGTCTTCGAGCCATTGATGACGAGGTGATTGCCATCCGGAATCGCGGTGGTCTTGATCCCTTGCAGGTCGCTGCCCGTGCCCGGTTCGGTCATGGCGATCGCGCTGATGATGTCGCCCGAGATCATACCGGGGAGGTACTTCGCCTTCTGCTCTTCGCTGCCGAGCCGCTCGAAATAATTGACGGTGATGTCGTTCTGAAGCGTGAAACCGGCGGATGAGCCCATATAGGCAAGCTCTTCGGCGAGCACGCAGTTGAACCCGAAATCAAGGCCGAGGCCGCCATTCTCTTCCTTGACCGTGGGGCACAGCATGCCCGCATCGCCCAGCGCCTTCCACGCCTTGCGCGGGACCAGGCCGTCCGCCTCATGGTTGTCGAGGTAAGGCTCCATATGTTCGGCAAAGACCTTGCGAACGGTGTCGCGGAAGGCTTCGTGATCGTCGTTATAGGCGGTGCGGTGCGCGGTATCGAGCATGCGTTATCGGTCTCTCTCTAAGGTCCAGTTGCTAGGTGCAACTGAACCTGAGAGACACGCTCATGTAAAGGGGGCAAACTGCCCCGGCGGCTCAATTTGCCTTGTTGCAGATCACCAGCACGCGCATCGTTTCGCCGTCATTGCTGAAGATGGGCGAGGCCTGTCCGGTGGGCAGATCACGCAGGACATCCTGTACCGCGCCCGGCAGGCGTTCCTGCGGCACGTGGCGGTTGCGGGTGATCTCGGCATCGATGTCGCGGGCGAGATCGATTGCGTCCGCGCAGGAAGCGATTTCCTTGGTGCGCGCCTCGAACGCCTCTGCCGACATGCCAGCCAATGCGACCGACAATTGCACGAGGTGATAGCTGGGCTGGAACGAACCACGCGCGCCTTCGACCACCTGCGCCGAAGCGGCGACCGGGGCGATTGATGCAGCGAGCAGCGCGGCTGCGCCAGCGGACTTTGCGAAAAGAGACCTTGCGAACATTTGAGACACCTCCTGTTACCCGCCGCAGCAGAGTTTCAGGATTAGCCATGAACGCGGGGTGAATTCTCCCGCTCTCACCTGGCGTGCATCAGCCTACGAAAGCACGCTCGATCACGAACTGGCCGGGCTTGTTGTTCGCGCCCTCTTCGAAGCCGCGTGCTTCGAGGTCGGCGGCGTGGTCCTTGATCATCGCCATCGAACCGCACAGCATCACACGGTCGGTTTCGGGGTCGAAATGCTTGGGGCCCTTGCTGTTCTTGAACAGGCGGCCATCGTCGATCAGCACCTGAATGCGGTCGGAGGTGTGGAACTCCTCGCGCGTGACGGTGGGGACGTAGATCATCTTTTCGCGATCTTCGTCCTCAAGCAGCGGATCGCCTTCGAGCTTGCTTTCAAGAAGGTCGCGATAGGCAAGGTCGGCAACGCGGCGGACCGAGTGCACAACGATCACTTCGTCATACATCTGGTAAACCTCGGGATCGCGAACGAGGCTCATGAAAGGCGCAAGGCCGGTGCCGGTCGAGAGCATGAACAGCCGCTTGCCCGGAAGCAGCGCGTCGGTGACGAGCGTGCCGGTCGGCTTCTTGCCCAGATAGATCGGATCGCCCGGCTTGATGTGCTGCAGCCGCGAGGTTAGCGGGCCGTCCTGCACGATGATCGAGAGGAATTCCAATTCCTCTGCATAGGAAGGGCACGCCATGGAGTACGCGCGCAGCAGCGGCTTGCCGTCTTCCTTGGGCAGGCCGATCATGATGAATTCGCCCGAGCGGAAACGAAACGCAGGCGGCCGCGTCATCTTGAGGCTGAAGAGCTCCTCGTTCCACTGGTGCACATCGGTCACCGTCTCAACGGAAATCGCTCCGCTTTCCTGAAACGCATCGCGCGGGGGAATCGGGGAGGTGGTGGTGGCAGTCTCAGTCAAAACATCGGCCTCGAATTCAGGTGTGCGAGGCGCGGGGCGCGCCTCATGCTTGAGGGGGCAAATGGCGGTTTTGCCCCCTCGCATCAAGGTAGATTAGCGTTTTCGCCCTAAAGCGCGCCTTTTGAAGGTGACGTGTCCGTCAACGCCCGATCAGTTCCAGCCCGCGCGGTCGAACACCTGTACCGCCTGCGCCTGATTGCGCCCGATTTCGGCAGCGTTGAGCGTATCGGCCTTGAAGTCGCCAAGCTGCTCGACTGCCGAGTTGGCTTCGAGCCCTGCGACAGCAGGATACTCGTTATTACCATCCGCGAAGTAGCGCTGTGCGCTTTCCGATGTCAGATATTCAAGGAAGCGGATGGCGTTCTCGCGGTTGGGCGCGTTCATCACCACGCCCGCACCCGACAGGTTGATGTGCGTGCCTCGGCCATCCTGATCGGGGAAGATCACGCCAAGCCTGTCGAAGATCGCGCGCTGCTCCTCATCGCCGCCTGCAAAGCGTGCGAGGTAGTACGAGTTCACGACCGCAATCCGGCATTCGCCAGCGGCCACGCTTTCGATCTGCGCGGTGTCGTTGCCCTGCGGGTCACGGGCGAAATTGGCGACCACGCCGCGCGCCCATTCCTCCGCTGCCTCCACACCATCATGCGCGATCATCGCGGACAAAAGCGAGATGTTGTAGATGTTGGACGAGGAGCGAATGCAGATGTCGCCGCGATAGGCCGGATCGGCGAGATCGGCATAGGTATCGAGGCCCTCGGGCTCGCCCTGCTCCTTGTCGTAAATGATGACGCGCGCACGGGTCGACAGGCCGAACCACAGGCCATCGGGATGGCGTAGGTAATCAGGCAGGCGCTCGGTCAGCACGTCGGACTGGACCGCGGAGAGAATCCCCGCTTCCTCCGCGCGCCAGAGGCGACCTGCGTCGACAGTGATGAGAAGGTCGGCAGGCGAAAATTCGCCTTCGCTTTCGATCCGTTCGATCAGCGCATCGGCATCGGCCTCGATGCGGTTGACGGTGATCCCCGTTTGCTCGGTAAAGTCCTCGTAGAGCGCCAGATCGGTGTCGTAGTGGCGCGAGGAATAGATGTTGACCTCGCCATTGTCGGCGAGCGTCGAGGCTTCCTCGCCTTCAGCACAAGCGATTACGGCAAGAGCGCCGAGCGCGAGCGAAAAGCTGCCGAGAATCAGTTTCTTCATGGATGTTCCTTCCGTCATTCTTGCGAATGATTTGCAATAGTAATTTGGCGAATGCAAGCTCTAATCGCGAGCGAATGCGCGGACACTGCCAGCGCGCGGCGTGACGCGGTAGCGCTGCCCCTCCTCGACCGGAGAGGTGGTCTGGATGCTGATTTCCTCGCCGCTCTCGCTTTCGACCAGCACCCGGCTCGCAACGCCAAGCGGGTGGACGTCGAGGACGGCAAGGCCCCCGGCGTCCGGCTCGCAAACCAGTGCCTCGGCATGGATCAGCAAGTCGACATCCGGCCCCGGCGGCACATCGCCAGCAACGCTTTCGATCGGCCATGTTCCCAGGGGCGTGCGAAATCGCTCCCCCTCGCGCTCGGCGACAAGGATCTGCGCGCCCCCGAAAATCGCCCCGACCGAGGCGGTCGCGGGCCGCTCGTGCAAGTCCTCAGGTGTGCCGAACTGGACAATCCGCCCGCCTTCCATCACCGCGATCCGGTCGCCCACGTCGAGCGCTTCTTCCGGGTCGTGCGTGACCATCACCGTGATCGTCCCCGCCTCGCGCAGCAGCCGCCTGCAATCGCGCCGCAGGCGTCGCCGCAAGACAATATCCACGCTGGCAAATGGCTCGTCCATCAACAGCACTTTTGGCCCCGGAGCCATCGCGCGGGCGAGTGCGGCGCGTTGTTGCTGGCCACCGGAAAGTTCATGCGGATACCGCCCGCCCAGCCCCGAAAGCCCGACACGCTCAAGCCAATCCTCAACAACCGCGCCACTTGCGCTTCCACGCGGCAACCCAAACGCGATGTTCTTTGCAATCGTCATGTGCGGAAACAGCGCGCCGTCCTGAAACACGAGGCCGACGGGACGCGCTTCGGGAGGCGGGTTGCGTCCGGGCTCCGCCATTACCTCTCCGCCGACGCTGACGTTGCCTTCCTGCACTTCCAGCAAGCCCGCCGCGAGGTTCAGCAAGGTTGACTTGCCGCAACCCGACGATCCAAGCAGACAGGTGATTTCTCCGGCATTCGCGCTAAAGGAGACGCCTTTGAGCGCCGCAACATCTCCGTAAGCATGGGCAATATGACGAAATTCAAGGCTCACATGATTGTCCGTTTTGGAAACGCACCCGGCAAATGCAGGTGAGCCGCATTACGCAGGTCGATGGGGCCAAGGCAAGCACAGCTGCGCGCTTCCAGCTTGATCGCTGGACGCTTAGCGCGCTCGTGCTGGCCACCTTTGCCGCGCTGCCGATTGTCGCCATTCTTGCCGCAGCGCCCGAAGGCGGGTTCGAGGCGATTGCGCATCTCGCGCAGACCGTGCTGGGACGATATGTCGCCAATACGCTGGCGCTGATGGTGATGGCAGGCGGCTTTGCGCTGGTCGTGGGCACGGGATGCGCGTGGCTGGTGAGCGCAGCGCGGTTTCCGGGCCGGCGCATATTCGCGTGGGCTTTGGTGCTGCCACTCGCGGTTCCGGCCTATATCGCCGCCTATCTTTATGCCGACATTCTCGATTTCACGGGACCTGTGCAAAGCGGCCTTCGCAGCGCATTCGGCCTGTCGGCAGGCGAATATTGGTTCCCCGAGATCCGCTCGCTCACCGGCGGCGCATTTGTGCTCGGCATCGTGCTTTACCCTTACGTCTATCTGCTCGCCCGCTCCGCCTTTGCCGCACAGAGCCTTTCTCAATTTCGCGCCGCGCGCAGCCTTGGTGCGGCACCTGCGCGAGCCTTCTGGCGCGTCGCCCTGCCGGCTGCACGCCCTGCCATTGCCGGAGGTCTGGCGCTGGTCCTGATGGAGGTGCTGGCGGATTTCGGCGTAGCGCAATATTTCGCGATCCCCACCTTCTCGACCGGGATATTCCGCAGCTGGCTGTCTATGGGGGACAAACAGGCCGCGCTCAAACTTGCCGCATTCATGCTGATTTTCGTGATCGCGCTGATCGCATGGGAGGCGCGCACGCGGACGGGGCGCACCGCAAGCAAGGACGGGCTTGCCGCGCGCGATGATGCGCCTTTCATCGAGCTGTCACCTGCGGGCAAGGCGATGGCGACGCTGGCCTGCGCGCTGCCGTTGCTGCTCGGCTTCGTGATCCCGGCAGCCCACCTTGCCATGATGGCGATGAGCGACACCGCTATCGCGGCGGCGGGCGTCCTGTGGGATTATGCAAGCGGAAGCCTGTGGCTTGGCCTTGCAACCGCTATCGCCTGTCTCGTGGCCGCACTGGTGCTCGGCTTTGCGAAGGCGCGCTCGCACAGCCGCATTGCGCGCGGCGCGATCCGGGTGTCGACGCTCGGCTATGCGATGCCGGGTGCGCTGCTGGCGGTGGGCCTCCTGGCTCCGCTTGGCGCGGTCGATATCGGATTGACGCGGGGACTGCGCGACACGTTCGGATATACCGGCGGGCTGGTGCTGACGGGCACATCGCTGGTGCTCATATATGCACTGGCGGTGCGGTTCCTCACCGTCGCTTACAACAGCGTTGACGGTGGCCTTGCGGCAATCCCGCCTTCGCTCGACGCAGCGGCGCGCTCGCTGGGTGCCGGGCCTGCGCGGGTATTGGGGCGCATCTACGTGCCGCTGCTTTCGCCCAGCCTCGCCGCAGCGGCAGCACTGGTCTTCATCGATACGGTGCGCGAGTTGCCGGCGACCCTGATTCTTCGCCCCTTCAACCTCGAAACGCTCGCCACCCGCACCTATCGCCTTGCAAGCGATGAACGGCTGGTCGAAGCGTCGATCCCCGCCCTGATCCTGCTCGCAGCCGGATTGCTGCCCGTCCTGTTGCTCACGAGGACCGCGAAGCGCTGAACTGTCAGGATAAACTGTCAGTTGTGCTTGTCCAATGACGGCCAAGCGTTCACAAGGGCAACCCTATGGCCCGGTTCCCATTCTCCGCAATCGTCGGACAGGACGAAATGAAGCGAGCGCTGCTTATCGCAGCGGTCGACCCAAGTGTTGGCGGCGTGATGGTGTTCGGCGACCGGGGTACCGGAAAAAGCACGGCAGCGCGTGCGCTGGCAGGACTGCTTCCGCCGATCACCGCGCATGTCGATTGCATCTATGGCGGCTCAAAGGAAGACGCCCGGCGCTATCCCGACGTGTGCGGCGGCGGTCCCTTGCGCAAGCGGCCGGTGCCTTTCGTCGACCTTCCGCTAGGCGCGACCGAAGACCGCGTGATCGGCTCGCTCGACCTGGAACGCGCGCTGCGCTCGGGCGAGAAAGGGTTTGAACCCGGCCTCCTCGCCAAAGCGCATCGCGGCTTTCTCTACATTGACGAGATCAACCTGCTCGAAGACCATCTGGTCGACCTGCTGCTCGACGTGGCTGCATCGGGCGAGAACGTGGTTGAGCGCGAAGGGCTTTCGGTGCGCCACCCGGCGCGCTTTGTCCTGATCGGCAGCGGCAACCCGGAAGAAGGCGAACTGCGCCCGCAATTGCTCGACCGCTTCGGGCTTTCGGTCGAAGTGCGCACGCCTGGCGATATCGAGACACGGGTCGAAATCATGCGCCTCGTCGCCGCGAACGAACGCGACCCGGAAGGCTTTGCGGCACAATGGGCAGGAGAGGACGAAAAGATCCTCAAACAGATCGCGCGCGGGAAAAAGCGGCTCGAAAAGCTCGAACCGGGCGAAGACGTGTTGACCGATGCGGCGCATCTGTGCCTCGCCGTGGGGGCCGATGGTTTGCGCGGAGAGCTGACCTTGATGCGGGCGGCCCGCGCGCTCGCGGCGCTCGACGGGGCGAAATCAGTACGGCGCGAACATCTCATCGCTGTCGCCCCATCCGCGCTGCGTCACAGGTTGCGGCGCGATGTGCTCGACGAAACCGGCTCAACCGTGCGCATCATGCGCGCGATTGACGAGCTGTTCGGGTGAACGGCCCATACGAACGGGGGAGCGCGCCCGATCCGCTCCACGACGCGATCCGCGCCGCACGGCTCTTCACCCAGAACCCCACCCTTTTCGGCGGCATGGTGCTGCGCGGAGCATCGCCTGCGCGCGATGCCCTGGTCGTCGCCATATCGGAGGCGCTCCCGACCCGGCGCCTGCCCGGTCATGTCGATGATGAACGCCTGCTCGGCGGGATCGACATCGCGGCTAGTCTTGCTGCGGGCAAGCCGGTCGAGACAGCGGGCTTGCTGGCAGAAGCGCAAGGCGGCGTGCTGGTCGTGCCCATGGCGGAACGGCTTGATGAGGCTGTCGCGGGAAGGCTTGCGCAAGCGCTCGATGACCGGCGGGTCGCGCTGGTGTTGCTCGACGACGGGATCGAAACTGAGGACGCGCCACCTCCTGCTCTGATCGAGCGGCTGGCATTCATGTGCGACCTTTCACAGTCGCGCGAATGGCTCGGTGTATCGCTTGGCGCAATGCCGACGGGCGAAGCCGCGCCGCTGTCCGACGATGCTCTGGGCGCGATTGCAGCAACCGGGGCCGCACTCGATGTGCCCTCTCTACGCCCGTTGATCCACGCCGCCGAAGCCGCCCGCGCTCATGCCGCACTGGAGGGGCGCAACAAGGCTGCGAAACCCGACCTCGAAGCCGCAGCGCGCCTCGTGCTCGCCGCGCGCGCGACCCGGATGCCGCCGCAGGAACCCCCTCCGCCAGAGGAGGAGCAGCAGGAGCCGCCCCCTCCCCCACCGGAGAGCGGCGACACGCCCGACGACACCGACATGCCCTCGCCCGAACAGCTGGAAGAAATGCTGATCGAGGCCACTGCCGCCTCGATACCGCGCGACCTTCTCGAACAGCTGGTGAAGGGCAAGACGCCCAAGCGGGGCGCATCGGGTACAGGACAGAAGCGCAAGGCAGGGCTGCGGGGCAAACCACTCGGCGCGCGTCCCGGTATGCCGCGTGGCGGAGCGCGTTTGGCGTTGATCGACACCCTGCGCGCTGCCGTCCCATGGCAGGCCGAAAGACGCCGCGAGCGCGCCGCCGACCCCGACGCGCCGATCCTGATGCGCAAGGAAGACCTGCGCATCCGGCGTTACGAGGAAAAAGCCGCGCGCGTGACGATCTTCGCCGTGGATGCCAGCGGTTCGGCCGCCGCCGCCCGCCTTGCCGAGGCCAAGGGTGCGGTCGAGCTGATGTTGGCGCAAGCATACGTCACGCGTTCCGAAGTCGCTCTGATCGCTTTTCGCGGAGAGAATGCCGACATGCTGCTGCCGCCCACGCGCTCGCTGACACGGGCGCGGCGCGCGCTGGCCGAACTTCCCGGTGGAGGCGGAACTCCGCTCGCCATGGGGCTTAATGCCGCGCGCGAGCTGGCACGCTCGGTCGCGGGCAAAGGCCGCACGCCGAGCCTGATCGTCCTCACCGATGGCCGCGCCAATCTCGATGCCAAGGGCCAGCCGGGCCGCACGCAGGCACGCGAAGACGCAGAGGCTTCGGCCAAGTCCATCGCACGCGAAGGCTATGATGCGCTGGTGGTCGACATATCCGCAAGACCGGGCCGCGAAGGTCCGGAACTCGCCGCCGCCATGCAGGCACGCTACCTCGCCCTCCCGCGCGCCGACGCCAAGGCGTTGCATTCGGCGATCTCGACCAATATTCGAGAGCCCGCATGAGCGCAGCCCTGAACTGGAACCGCGAGGGACGCATCTGGCCGCATCGCGATGCGTCGAGCTTCGTGCGCCTCGGCAGCGCGAACTGGCACGTTCAGCGCATGGGAGAGGTCGGCACCCCGCGCATCCTGCTCCTCCACGGGACCGGCGCATCGGTGCACAGCTGGCGCGGCGTCATGCCGGCGCTGGCGGGCGAGTTTGAGATGCTCGCCTGCGACCTGCCGCGTCACGCTTTCACCCAGGGCCACCTGCCCGATGACACCTCGCTCCTTCGCATGGCGCGCACGATCCGGCGGCTGCTCGATGAAACCGCGTTTGCACCCGACATGATCGTCGGTCATTCCGCAGGCGCTGCGCTCGCGCTCCAGCTCGCGCTCGACCACGGATTTCGCGGCCCCATCGTCGGGCTCAATTCCGCGCTTCGTCCGTTTCCGGGACTTGCCGCGCAGGTTTTCCCGGCGATTGCCAAGGTGCTGTTCGTCAATCCTTTCGTGCCGCGCATCTTCTCGGCAGCGGCAAGCTTTGGCGGGGAAGCGGACCGGTTCCTTTACAAGTCGACCAATTCGCGCATCGATACCGAAGGGCTGGCCTGCTATTCGGCGCTTCTGAAGAACCCGCGCCACACCAAGGGCGCGCTGGCGATGATGGCAAACTGGGACTTGCCGACCCTGCGCACGCGTATGAGCGAGGTCGCCAATCCGGTGCTGCTGGTCCACTCGACCGATGATGCGGCAATCCCGCTGGACTGGGCGAAGGAAGCGCATTCGTGGCTGCCGACCTCTCGGCTTGAAGTGCTGGGCGGCCTGGGTCATCTTGCGCATGAGGAAGAGCCCGAGCGCGCGGCACAAATGATCCGCGAGTTTGCCGCAGAAACGCTCGCACCCGCCGATTGAGGAGGAGGAGCCGCGATGGAAAACTTCACCGAAAACTTCGGCTGGATCGAGATCGCGCTGTTCTACGGCATCGCGATCGGGGTGTGCTTCTGGCAATGGTGGAAAATGCGCCGCGAAGTGCGCGAAATGCGCGCCGAACGCGAGGCGCGCGAGGCGGCCGAGAAGGCTAACGCTGAAACCAAGGAAGAGGCGAGTTAAGCCTTCTTTCGCGGCATCCGGAACGGCAGCATGAATTGCACGACCGGCGATGCAAAGCGCCGCATGTCGAGGCTTTCCTGCACCGCGACCACCTCTTCGCCGTAAAGCTTCGATGCGAGTTCGCTGCGCGCATAGAAGGGCGTATCCTCCCACGTCCGCCGGACATGCCCGACCCCGATGTCCGATCGCGTGCGCCGCTCGATCCGCCAGCCGCTCTTGGGAAGCGCTGCGATGGGCGGCAGGTCGACCTCTTCCGGGATCGCGTCGGCGTCAAACCGGATAGCGCTTGCAAACACCGACCCGTCCGATCGCTCACCCTCGTAGCAAACCACCGCGCCTTCGCGCATGTGAGCGCGCGACCAATGCCACATGTTGAAGCCGCTCTCGAGGCTTTCGCGTCCGCGATTGTGGTCGAAATAGCCGCTCCCACTCCATGTGATGCCGGGCTCCTCCATCTCGACCTCGATCCGGGCGCGCGGGGCCATGCAGTGCCAAATATGGTTCTGCGCCGGGTCGAGCGCGAAGCTCGCTGGATTGAGAGCTTCGGGATGGACGCGCACCTTGCCAGCCACCCTTCGGTGGATCGGGTTGAAGAGCCGCGTGTCGCGCTCTTCAATATCGATTTCGAGCACGTTCCCATCCCAGCGAACAGCACTCGTCCCGATTTCTAGATTGCGCTCATCGCGCGTCACGTCGGCGCGCGGACGTTCGTGCATGACCCAGCGATGCGAGGGGCCATAGAGCGCGACATTGAGCGAGGAATGGTCGAGCGGATCGCCCCGCCCGCTACTCTTGTAATAGGGTGAGAATACGCTTCCCAGAAAAGCGATGATCGTCAGCCCGTGGCGCCCGTCCTCGCTGATGGCATCGACGTACCACCATGAATAGCCACCCGGCTCGATCGCCTCGTTGAAGCGAGGTCCGCGTCGACCTTCTTCGCTGCCAACAGCCCGGACAAGGCGGCCATCGGGACCCCTGCCGAGGGATGCGTCGCCCCGCCCGCGCAATACAGCCCCGGCATCCTCGTTCGCGGGCCTTGCCGCAGGAAGGAAGCTGCCGAGCCGTGCGACGCTCTGCCATAAAGTGCCCCCCCGGTTGCCGGGAACAGGTGTTCCCATTGCGCCGGGCTGGCGAGTTCGTGCGGCATGTCCTCCTCGAGCTCCAGCCCGCATCTCTCGAGCGTCGCTCTCATCTGCGTGGTGCATCGCTCTTTCTCCTCGTCTGGGTAGGAACAGGTGTCGCCATTGGCGGGTGCGTTGACGATGATCTGAATACGCTCGCGCTTGCCCTGCGCGATGGATGAGGCATTGGCCGCATGGCCTCCGCGATCCTGTGCGCAGACATAGACGCTCGGTTCGCTTGGAACCTTTCCGCCTGCGATCTCGTCAAATTCGCGCTTGTAATCGCGCGAGAAAAACACGTTGTGATGGGTGAGGTCGAAGCCCTTTGTCTTGGCATGTGCGAACCACACCATCGCGGAAAGAGAGCGCTTTTTGGGCGCGAGCGGCTTGACCGCCCGCTCGCTCAATTTTCCGAAATACCCTTGCGCTATGGCGTTGGGATCGGCGTTGCAGATCACCGCATCGGCCTCGATCACGTCGCCATTGGCAAGGCGCACGCCGCACGCGCCGCTGCCGCGCTGCGTGAGGATTTGCGCGACTGACGTGCCAAGCCTGAATGTCGCGCCCTTCGCCTCAGCCGCGTCTTTCAGCGCCTCGGCAAGCGCATGGATGCCCCCGTCGATCAACCACACGCCGGTCGCCTCGACATGCGCGATCAACATCAAGGTCGCAGGCGCATCGAACGGAGACGAACCGCAATAGGTTGCATACCGGCCAAACAACTGGCGCAGGCGCGGGTCGGGGAAAAATTCGCCCAGCGCATTCCACATCGACTGGTGCGGGCGCATCGCGGCAAAGTCCGAAAAGCGCCACAGACCGATGCGCCACAATAGCGGCAACGGAGTGGAGACATTGTCGCCGCGCATCATCGGCTTGTCGAGGATATCGTACATGCGCCGGGTGGTCTGGCGAAATTCGCGATAAAGGCGCGCTGCCTCAGCTCCTGCAAAGTCGCCCACCGCTTCTTCACTGCAAAGCGGATCGGCAAACAGGTCGAGCGTTCCGGTATCGTCCCAGGCGTGGCGGGCAATGATCTCGGCGCGGCGGATGCGTACATGATCGTCGAGGCGCGTGCCGCATTCGGCGAAGATCTCGTCGAACACATCGCGCATGGTGAAAACGGTAGGCCCGGCATCGACCGGATGGCCGTCGACGCAAACACGGCGAGCCTTGCCGCCAACGCCCGCTTCCTTTTCGACGACCGTCACATCGTAGCCGCGCGCCGCCAGCCGGGCAGCGCTTGCAAGCCCGCCCATTCCGGCCCCGATCACGACGATTTTGCCGCCCATCTCCCCTCTTCCCGTGCGCCTTGCCCGGAGGCGCAAATGCTCCGAGTCCGGACAACATCATTGACGTAACACTAGCATCTGTCCAATCATTTGGACATATGATGTGTAAATCGAAGCTACGTGCATGACCAGGGGGTCGCCCAAGGACAGCTGGAAAGTGCGCTACGTCGCACATCGCAACCGCGTGTTCGCAAATCCGCGATTTCAGTATTGGGCCGCAAAGCTCCCGCTCATCCGGCGCATCGCCAAGACGCGAGCAGGCGAGGCATTCGACCTTGTCGCCGGCTTTACCTACTCACAGATCCTTCGCGCCTATGTCGAAAGCGGACTGTTCGATGTCCTCGCCACAGGCCCGGTCAGCCACAGGCGCGTCGCGGCCGAGCTGGAACTGAGCGAGGAAGCCGCCAAGACCCTGCTTCGCGCCGGTCGTCCATTGGCGCTTTCGGAAGAACCGATCGCCGATGGCTGGATGCTTGGCGAATCCGGCGCGGTGCTGGCGGCTGACATGGGCGCACAGGCGATGATCCGGCACCACCGCCTCCTTTACCGCGACCTCGCCGATCCACTGGAGCTACTGCGCAAGGACCGCAAGGAGCCGACCGAGCTATCGCGCTACTGGTCCTATGCGGGCGCTCTGCACGGCGCGGCGGAGCGCGGGCAGGAGACATCGGAATACTCGCAATTGATGGCCGCATCGCAGCACTTCGTCGCCGATCAGGTGCTCGCGAGCTTCACCTTCCCGCAGAGCGCGCGGTTGCTTGACGTAGGCGGCGGGCACGGCGCTTTCCTCTCGCGCATGGGCGAGGCCTTTCCTTCGCTGCAACTGGGCCTGTTCGACCTGCCTGAAGTCGCGCAGCAGGGCGCACAAGTGCTGACGGACCGATTCGGCAACGAGCGGGTAAGCGCGCATCCCGGCAACTTCTTCGAAGACCCGATACCTACCGGATACGATATCGTCAGCCTCGTGCGCATCCTGCACGATCACGACGACGAACCGGCTTCCCGCCTGCTTGCCAACATCCGCGCAAGCCTCGCGCCGGGAGGGAGGCTGCTGATCGCGGAACCGATGGCCCGTGCGCCCGGCGCGCAGGGCATGGGAGAGGCGTTCTTCGGGCTTTACCTTTGGGCGATGGGATCGGGCCGCGCCCGGTCGGTGGAGGAGATTTCCGCGATGCTGCGTAAAGCCGGATTCAGCAAAACTCGATCCATCGCAACCCCGCAACCGGTCAACGCCAGCATTATTGTCGCGTCAGCCTGACTATAAACTGTCCGCTTTAATTGACACTTTAACGTGTAAGGCGTAGCACACGCATGAGAGAACCCATCTCTCGACCATTGCACGAGTCGGTCTGGATCACCGCTCAGGCATTGATTGAAGGGGGAAGTGAGAGGACAATGGAAACACTGGCCGTGATACTCGAGGGACCTGAGCGCCTGGCGCTTCAGACTCTTGAGTTGAATGCGCTCAGTGAATGTGACGTCCTCGTCGATATCGCCTGGAGCGGGATCAGCTCAGGCACCGAGAAACTCCTCTGGACAGGGCAAATGCCCGAATTTCCCGGCATGGGTTACCCGCTTGTTCCCGGATACGAATCCGTGGGCCGCGTCGTCGATGCTGGTCCGTTGGCCCGCGCACGCATCGGTGAATGGGTATTTGTGCCCGGTGCCAATTGCTATTCGGGTGCGCGTGGACTTTTCGGCGGAACCGCCGACCATGTGATCCTGCCCTCCGCTCGCGCCATGGCGGTGCCAGAGCGACTCGGTGCCGAAGGGGTGCTTTGCGCCCTCACCGCTACCGCACTTCACGCAATCAACGGCGGTTCGCCGCCTGACCTTATCATCGGCCACGGCGTCCTTGGACGCTTGTTGGCCCGGCTGACCATCGCGCTTGGCGCGCCCGCTCCCACCGTCTGGGAAAAGAGCGAACACCGTGCCATGGGGGCTGCCGGATACACCGTCACCGACAGCGATAAGGACGACCGCCGCGACTATCGTTCAATCTACGATGCGAGCGGCGATGCCGGGCTGTTCGACACGCTGATCGGCAGGCTCGCCAAAGGCGGCGAGGTGACGCTTGCGGGCTTTTACTCCGACCGCATCAATTTCGCCTTCGCGCCCGCCTTCATGAAGGAGGCGCGGCTGCGCATTGCCGCGGAATGGCACCCTGACGATCTCGCCCAGACACTGGCGCTGATCGAAAGCGGTGAACTCGATCTTTCTGGACTGATCTCGGACCACAGTCCTGCCGGACGCGCGAGCGAGGCCTATCCCAAGGCCTTCAGCGATCCCGATTGTCTCAAGATGGTTCTCGATTGGAACGGTGCTGAATGACGATGCTTGAATCCCAGGCCCAGGCCCTGCGCGATGAAGCCGCAGAGGAGCCCGATCCCGTCCACACCGGAGAAGTGAAGAGCGAGACTCAGGTCATCGCGATCTATGGCAAGGGCGGATCGGGCAAGAGCTTTGCCCTGTCGAACCTCAGCTACATGATGGCTCAGCAGGGCAAGCGTGTGCTGCTGATCGGCTGCGACCCGAAAAGCGACACGACCAGCCTGCTGTTCGGCGGCAAGTCGTGCCCCACCATCATCGAAACCTCTTCCAAGAAGAAGCTCGCAGGCGAAGAAGTCACGATCGAAGACGTGTGCTTCCAGCGTGACGGTGTCTTCGCGATGGAGCTTGGTGGGCCGGAAGTCGGGCGCGGCTGCGGCGGTCGCGGGATCATTCACGGTTTCGAACTGCTCGAAAAGCTGGGCTTCCACGAATGGGGCTTCGATTACGTCCTGCTCGATTTTCTGGGTGACGTCGTGTGCGGCGGGTTCGGCCTGCCGATCGCGCGGGACATGTGCCAGAAAGTGATCGTTGTCGGTTCGAACGACCTGCAATCGCTCTATGTTGCGAACAATGTCTGCCACGCGGTCGAATATTTCCGCAAAATGGGCGGCAATGTCGGGGTTGCCGGCATGATCGTAAACAAGGATGACGGAACAGGCGAGGCTCAGGCATTCGCCAAGGCTGTCGACATCCCGGTCCTGACCGCGATCCCCGCCAACGAAGACATCCGCCGCAAGAGCGCGAATTACCAGATCATCGGCGTGCCCGGCGGCGAATGGGCGAGCCTGTTCGAAGAGCTTGCCATCAACGTCGCTGAGGCACCGCCGCGCCAGCCCTCGCCGCTTGATCAGGATGGTTTGCTGGGCCTTTTCAGCCCCGATGAGACAGGCGGCAACGTCGAGCTGGTCCCGGCCACTCAGGCCGATATGCGCGGCGGAACCTTCGAAAAAAAACCATCGCTTGAAGTGATTTACGACGAGATTTGATCTGACCGATCTACCCGCCTCGAACGCGCAACGCACCGCCGACCGGCTCGATATGAGCGCACCGGTCGAAGGCGGCTGCTCAAGCGGCGACACCATGCGCGAAGCGGCGCGCAAGGCGGGCAAGAGCGAAGTGCTCGACCGTTATGAGGCTGACTACCCCGTTGGACCGCACGATCAGCCGCAATCGATGTGCCCTGCCTTCGGGTCGCTCCGGGTCGGGCTTCGCATGAAACGCACTGCAACCGTGCTCTCCGGCTCGGCCTGCTGCGTCTATGGTCTCACCTTCACCTCGCATTTCTATGGCGCGCGGCGAACGGTCGGCTACGTGCCCTTCTCTTCGGAAACGCTGGTCACCGGCAAACTGTTCGAAGACATCAAGGAAGCGGTCGAAGACCTCGCCGATCCTGAGAAATACGACGCCATCGTCGTCACAAATCTGTGCGTGCCAACGGCCAGCGGCGTTCCACTGCGGCTGCTCAAGAACGAGATAAACGGCGTGCGCATCATCGGGATCGACGTTCCCGGCTTCGGCATTCCAACACATGCCGAGGCGAAAGACGTTCTCGCGGGCGCGATGCTCGCATATGCGCGTGAAGAGGCCACCCAGGGCCCTGTCGCTGCGCCGAAGGAACGACCGGACCGGCCCACAATCACTCTGTTAGGAGAGATGTTCCCGGCTGATCCTGTCGGCATCTCTCAGATGCTCGAACCGCTAGGACTTGCGGCCGGTCCGGTTGTTCCGACACGCGAATGGCGTGAGCTTTATTCAGCGCTCGATTGCGCAGCAGTCGCCGCGATCCACCCGTTCTACACCGCCAGCGTGCGCGAGTTCGAAGCCGCTGGCCGCCCGGTCCTCGGCTCCGCCCCGGTGGGCGCGGACGGCACCGCCGCCTGGCTCGATGCAATCGGTCAGACCTGCGGCATCGCGCAGGACAAGGTGGACGTGGCGAAAGATCGCTTCGTCGGGGCTATCCGCGGCGCTTTGTCGGCCATGCCGGTCAACGGGCGGATCACCGTGTCCGGCTACGAAGGTTCTGAATTGCTGGTTGCGCGCCTGCTCGTCGAGAGCGGAGCGGATGTGCGTTATGTCGGCAGCGCCTGCCCACGCACCAAGTGGTCGGATCCCGATCGCGAATGGCTCGAGGACAAAGGCATCCGGGTGAACTTCCGCGCCAGCCTCGAAGATGACATCGCCGCAGTCAACGAATTCCAGCCCGACCTTGCCATCGGCACCACCCCGGTGGTCCAGCATGCGAAGGCGAAAGCGATCCCGTCGCTGTACTTCACCAACCTGATTTCCGCCCGCCCGCTGATGGGGCCAGCTGGTGCAGGCAGTCTTGCGCAGGTCGTGAATGCGGCCATGTCGAACAAACACCGCTTCGACAAGATGCGCGACTTCTTCGAAGGCGTCGGCGATGGCCATGCCACCGGTGTCTGGGAAGACACGCCCGTAGACAGGCCCAAGTTCCGCAAGAAGTATGCCGCCCTCAACGAAGCGGCACGCAAAGCGTCCGAGGCGGTGGGCACATGACGCTCGTTCTCGACCATGATCGCGCCGGCGGATATTGGGGCGCCACTTACGTCTTCACGGCGGTGAAAGGCCTGCAGGTCATCATCGATGGCCCGGTGGGCTGCGAAAACCTGCCCGTGACCAGCGTGCTGCATTACACCGACGCCCTGCCCCCGCATGAACTGCCCATCGTGGTGACGGGTCTTGGCGAGGAAGAACTGGGCAAGACCGGCACCGAAGGCGCAATGAAACGCGCTTGGGAAACGCTCGATCCGGAACTGCCTGCCGTTGTCGTGACTGGCTCCATCGCCGAGATGATCGGCGGCGGCGTTACGCCCGAAGGCACCAATATCAAGCGCTTCCTGCCGCGCACGATCGACGAGGATCAGTGGCAATCGGCAGACCGCGCGCTGACCTGGCTGTGGACCGAGTTCGGCCCTAAGAAAATGCCGAAGGTCAAGGAGCGCAAGGAAGGCGAGAAGCCGGTCGTCAACATCATCGGCCCGTCCTACGGCATGTTCAACATGCCTTCGGATCTCGCGGAAATTCGCCGCCTGGTCGAAGGGATCGGGGCTGAAGTCGGCGTGGTCTTCCCGCTCGGCTGCCATCTTGCCGACATCCGCGCGCTGGGAACGGCAGACGCCAATGTCTGCATGTACCGCGAGTTCGGCCGCAACCTGTGCGAAACGCTAGAACGGCCGTATTTCCAGGCCCCCGTGGGCCTTTCCAGCACAACCAAGTTTCTCCGTGCGCTCGGCGAAGAGTTGGGGCTTGACCCCGAACCCTTCATCGAGCGCGAGAAACACACGACGATCAAGCCGCTTTGGGACCTGTGGCGGTCGGTCACGCAGGACTTCTTCGGCACCGCCAATTTCGGCATCGTTGCCAACGACACTTACGCACGCGGTATCCGCCACTTCCTCGAAGAAGACATGGGGCTCCCTTGCGCCTTCGCTTTCAGCCGCGAGGCTGGCGTAAAGCCCAAGAACGACGAAGTGCGCGCCGCCATTTATAACAGCCGACCCCTGGTGGTGTTCGGCAGCTATAATGAGCGTATGTACATGGCCGAATGCGCCGGCGGGCTCGGCCCGAGCGGCATGTTCATTCCGGCAAGCTTTCCCGGTGCAGCCATTCGCCGCCACATCGGCACGCCCTTCATGGGCTATTCGGGTGCGACCTATCTTGTGCAGGAAGTGTGCAACGCGCTGTTCGACGCGCTGTTCCATATCCTCCCGCTCGGCACCGATATGGACAAGGGCGACGCAACCCCTGCCCGCCTCGAACGAGAGCTGCAATGGGATGCGGACGCCAAGGTCCGGCTCGACGAGCTGGTCGAAAAGCAGCCCGTCCTCATTCGAATTTCCGCTGCCAAGAGGCTGCGCGACGCCGCCGAGGCAACCGCGCGCCGCAAGGGCGCAACAACAGTTTCCGCAGATTGTCTCGCCGAGACGCTTCTCGAAGGAGAGGTGGCATGACGATGGGACTTGATATTTTGCCTCCAGTCGCGAGGCGCCGCAACTTGCCTGAATGTATCGGGCATCCGCAATCCACGTGGGGGATCACGCGCGGATACCGTCGGGGGCAATCCAGCTCCCGCTCCAATGTAACTAAACGGAGATACGACTATGGCCGATGGTGATCGCCCCAGCGTGGGTACTTACCTGACCGACGAAGAAGCAAAGGAAATCCATGGCGCGTTCATGGGTACCTTTGGTCTCTACGTCGCGATTGCAGTGGTAGCCCACATTCTCATCTGGGCTAACAAGCCCTGGCTGCCGCTCTGATCTTCCAAATCGCCTGATTGCCCTTGCTCTCGCCCGTCATGGGCGCGCGCCTCGGCAAACCAAGCTCATGGAATAAGGAAACAATTATGTACAAGATTTGGCATCATTTCGATGTTCGCCGGACTCTGGTCGCACTTCATGTCGGCCTCGCTGTCCTGGCGTTCACGATCCACTTCATCCTGCTCAGCACGGAAAGCTACAACTGGCTCAGCTAAACCGCTGAGCTGGGTAGGCTTTACAAGCTGAACAGCCAAACTTCGTGAGGGGGCAGGTTCGCCTGCCTGCCTCCCACAAACCGACACGCAACGATAACGCCCGCCCCTGAGGCGGGAAGGATGGACCTATGGCGCTCCTTAGTTTCGAGCGGAAATACCGCGTGCGCGGTGGCACAATAATCGGCGGCGACCTTTTTGATTTCTGGGTCGGGCCGTTTTACGTTGGGTTCTTCGGTGTCCTGGTGGCAATCAGCGCTCTTCTGGGCACTATGCTGATCTTCGCCGCTGCGGCAGCGGGACCCACTCTCAACCCCTGGCTTATCGACATCCAGCCACCGCCGATAGAAGCCGGGTTAGCCTTTGCACCTCTTAAAGAGGGCGGATACCACCAGGTCATAACCCTGTGTGCCATCGTCGCCTTCGGATCGTGGGTGATGAGGCAGGCGGAGATCTCCCGCAAGCTGGGCATGAGTTATCATGTTCCCATCGCTTTCGCGGTGGCGGTCTTCGCTTTTGTCACATTGAACGTGATCCGTCCCTTCTGGATGGGCGCATGGGGACACGCGTTCCCGTACGGCATCTGGACGCACTTGGACTGGGTCTCATACACGGGCTACAACTACGTGAACTTCCATTACAATCCGGTTCACATGCTCGCGATCACGTTCTTCTTCACGAACTGTCTCGCGCTGGCTCTGCACGGCGGACTTGTCCTTTCGGCGGTGAATACCGGCGAAGGCAACGAAGTGCGCGCACCCGAATATGAAGACACCTATTTCCGGGACTTCATCGGTTATTCGGTCGGCACGCTCGGCATTCACCGTGTGGGTCTGTTCCTGGCGCTCAACGCAGCGTTCTGGAGCGCGATCTGCATCGTGATCTCGGGCACGCTTTACGCCGGTAGCTGGATCGAGTTCTGGGACTTCTGGCGCAAGATCCCGATTTGGGCAGGAGGACCGGTCTGATGGCTACCTATCAAAACATCTTCACTCAGATCCAGGTCAAGGGCCCGCCCGAAATGGGCGTCCCTCTGCCTCCCGGCGATGAGAGCCGTGTCCGTGCAACGGGCTACAGCTACTGGCTGGGCAAGTTCGGGCAGGCTCAGATTGGCCCGCTCTATCTTGGTCTTCTCGGAACGATCTCGCTGGTCTTCGGCTTCGCAGCCTTCATGATCATCGGATTGAATTTCTGGGCACAGGCCGGGTGGAACCCGCAGACCTTCATGCGTGAGCTGTTCTGGCTTTCGCTTGATCCTCCGGGACCGGAATATGGCTTCAGTCCGTTCGTACCATTGAATGAGGGCGGCTGGTTCATCCTGACCGGCGCGTTCCTGTCGATCTCGGTGCTGTGCTGGTGGGCGCGGACCTATATGCGGGCGAAGTCGCTCGGTATGGGGATGCACATCCCATGGGCATTTGCTTCGGCGATCTGGCTGTTCCTGGTGCTTGGCTTTATCCGCCCGCTGCTCCTTGGCAGCTGGTCCGAAGCGGTGCCTTACGGCATCTTCAGCCACCTCGACTGGACGAACAACTTCTCGCTCATTCACGGGAACCTGTTCTACAATCCGTTCCACGCACTATCGATCGTCTTCCTGTATGGTTCAGCAGTGCTGTTCGCCATGCACGGGGCAACGATCCTTGCACTTGGCCGCTATGGCGGTGAGCGCGAGATCGAGCAGATCACCGACCGTGGCACGGCTTCGGAACGCGGAGCCCTCTTCTGGCGCTGGACCATGGGCTTCAACGCCACGATGGAATCGATCCACCGCTGGGCGTGGTGGTTCGCGGTTCTCACGACCCTTACCGGCGGCATCGGCATCCTGCTTTCAGGAACCGTCGTCGACAACTGGTACCTGTGGGCACAGGAGCATTACTACGCTCCGATGAATTAGGCGGTTCAACGCCTCATAGGTCTATCTATCCAGGAGGCCCGGCTGCGCGACAATGCGCGGTCGGGCTTTTTGGTTCATGGGTTAGGAACAAATGCCAGTGCCTGAGAGAGGCGCCGGTAAAGCCCCCAATCGGCATGAAAGCGGAGCTATTGCGTGCACCGCTTCAGTGTCTCGATGGCCGACGACGAGAGTGGCTGGTTATGCAAAACTCTGACTTCAACCATGCCATCTGAAGGCTGCACGGAAAGGCGCATCTGCCCGTCGTCCGACAGATACGTCATCCCTCTTTGGCAAGACCCTCTTCGATTGCCACGGCAGGCATTGATAAGCTGGATATCGTTCTTGATGAGTGCACCATTGGTTGAGACGCACTTCATCACATTGCTCAGGCTTCGATCGCTCGCGTAGATACTCGACGAGGAGTACTCATCTCCGCGCGCCAGGTTCCACACCACCGCTGCGCCGACCATTAAGACGAAGATTGCGAAGAGGATTCTTATCAAGGCGCGTCCATCAAGTATTGAAACAGGTAACGCCTTGTTTCGTCGCTTGGCGGCGCTGTCAATATTTGCAAATCGGGACGGTAACAGACGGCCAGATACAATGTTGGGCCAGCACTAAATTACTCCGACCCAGATAATCGACCGCGCAAGTCCATCAGATGCAACGGCAGCGAGAGCGCCAGAAGCACCGCAACCCACTCCCAGCCAGCGCCGACCAGCGCGGCTCTCAGCGCGAGGACTATAAACACTGCGGGGCCGATCAGTCCCGCGATTCTTGCCCAGCGCCAGCCCTTCACGCGCCAAAGCCACACGGCTTCCGCGGCCAGCAGTGCCAGAACGAGATCGGCAGCGTGACCGCTTGAGAAGAAGGCGTCAATCATCTGCCCGTTGGCCCAAAGGCGATCAGCCGAAAGGGCCGTTGAGATCGACGACCGCCCAGTTGAGAGCCGCGGTAAAGGTCACCCAGAGCAAATAGGGCAGAAACAACAGGCCAGCGGTTCTCGAGTACCGTCCGCAGTAGAACACAAGCGCCACGATCGAGAGCCACAGGAGGAGCACTTCGATGAACGCCCAGTCGGGCCGCTGGATGCGAAAGAAGATCATCGACCAGGTAATGTTGAGGAAGGCATTGAGCGCAAAAAGCCCGATGATGGTGTCGGAAACCTTGGGTGTCGGAGCCGCTCGCCACGCTGACACGATCGCGGCGGTGTTGAGCGCGAAGATAACGGTCCACCCGACCGGATACATGACATCGGGCGGATTCCAGCTCGGCTTTTCGAGGCTTTGATACCACGGCCCCAGATCGGTAATCGTTGCACCGAGAACCGCCACGATAGCAGCGGTTACCGCAGCCACCACAGCGGGCAGTATCCAGGTCTTGCTCACACTCATGGCTGGTGATCCCTCTCCCGCCGCTTGGAAAACGCTACGAACTCGCCGGTCTCAGGCCAAGAAGATGAGCTGTATCCTTCAGGAATATCTTCACATGGGCGAGCGGCTTTTTCCGGACCAGCTTCTTGTTCATGTAAGCCTGCCATGTGAGCTGCTGCACATCCTTGTCATCGCACATATCGACAAAGCGTTCGCGCCGCTTGTCGCTCGAATACCAGAAATACTGCATGACCCCGAGTATCCAGAACACCCGGCCGTGATCCTTCATGAAGCGCTTGCGCGCCAGTTTGAGCGCCTTGGCCTCACCGGTCAGGAGCATCTGTGATGCAGCTTCGGCGGAATAGCGCCCGCCAACCATCGCGTAATAGATGCCTTCGCCGGACGCTGGAGCCACGATACCGGCGGCATCGCCCGCGACGATGACGTCGGCGCCGTTGTCCCAGCGCTTCAATGGCTTCAGCGGGATTGGTGCGCCTTCGCGGCGGATCGTCTCGCACCGTGTAAGGTCGAGTTCGGTGCGCATTTCCGACACTGCACCGCGCAGAGAAAAGCCCTTGTTCGCGCTGCCGACGCCGATGCTGGCGGTTTCGCCATGCGGGAACACCCAGGCATAGAAATCGGGAGACAGCTTGCCCTGATAGAACACGTCGCAGCGGTCGGGATCATAGGCGTCGTCATTGGCGATCATACCCAGCTCTGGCGACTTGATGATTTCGTGATAAGCGAAAACACATTTCACGCGCTCTGCGTCGGGCAGGCATTGCTTGGCGACTGCCGAACGCGCACCGTCGGCACCAATGACACACCGTGCGCGGACCTTCTCTATCGGACCGCCGCGCTCTCGCCGGAAAGTGACAAGCGGATGAGCGTGATTGTCGCGCTCGACCTTGTCGAAAGTGGCCGTCAGCCTTTCAGCGCCTGACATGCGCGCGCGCTCGCGCAGCCACTCGTCGAATTCCTCGCGGTCGACCATGCCGACATATCCGATCTCGCCGACGGGCATATCGACGGCACGGCCAGAGGGCGCGATCATCCGGGCCGACCGCGCGCGTGCGACCAGCAGCGATTGAGGGATGTCGAAATCATCCAGGGCGCGCGGCGGAATGGCTCCGCCGCATGGCTTGATCCGCCCGCCGCGCTCCATCAGCAGCACCGAATGGCCCGCAAGCGCGAGATCGTTTGCAGCAGTTGCGCCAGCGGGACCCCCGCCAACCACGACGACATCGTAGATTTTCTCGCTCATGCAAACACCTCTTCATCCCTCTCGATAATGGCACGCGCGGGCGCGAGCCCTCTGGCGGTGGCACGCACCGCAAGCCACGCGGCGAGCACGAACAGCGCTGCCTCGATGGCAAAAACAATCTGAAATGCGCTTGGGTCGTGCGCGATAGCGCGGCGTGCGAGGTCCAGACCACCGCCGCCAAGCATTCCGCCAAGGCCGAATGCGATAGCCTGCGCCGCGCCCCACACACCCATGCGAACACCTTCACGCGTTTTCTCGCCAGCCCCGGCAAGCCCCATCATCGCCCCGATCGCGGCAACCGCGAACAGGCCGTTGCAGAAGCCAAGCACGAAGACATTCGATGCAATCGGCCAGCCCGGCCCGACCTGTGCGGCCATCGCGAGGCTCGCAAGCGCCAAGGCCGATCCAAGACAGCCAAACACAATCCAATGGCGAAGCTCGAACGGCAGCCGTCCTGCAAAGGCGCTCCCCCCGATGCCGGCCACGATCATTCCGACAAGCACACCGCCCGATTGCATGCCGCCCAACTGAGTGGATTGGCCCGGTGTCATGCCGAAGATCAATCCGGCAAAGGGCTCAAGGATAAGGTCCTGCATGTTGAACGCCATCATCGAGACGAAGATGAAAAGCGTGAACCGGCGCGCTGCCTTTTCGTTGAGAATCTCGCGCAGGGCTTCTCTGAAATCGGGTGGCGGATCGCTCTTCGCCGTTTCAGCAAAGGTGAGCGAGACGCCCATCCGCGGCTCGATCCGAAAGACCGCGATGCAGGTGATCGCGATACAGGTGATGAGCAAGCCCGATGAAACTGTCAGCAACCTCTCAGGCGAAAACGGCTGGAGCAGCGCCCCAACAGTGATTGCCGATACGACAATGCCAGCCACCATCATGATCCAGGTAACCGCAGCCGCTGCGGCGCGGCGTTCGGGTGCGACGCCCGATGCAAGCAATGCGAGCGCGGAAGTCCCGCTTGCACCAACGCCGACGCCGATCAGCGTGTAACCGACAACCGCGATGACCATCGCGAGAGCGAAATCCTGCTGGATCATCACCGTCGCCTGAACCGCCATGATTGCGCCAAGGCCCAGCACCATGATCCCGCCCGCAATCCAGAGCGACCGACTACCGCCCTTGTCGGAGCCGTGTCCCCATAAGGGCCGGCCCAGCTGCACCGCATAATGCCAGCCGACGAGCGCTGCCGGGATCGCTCCGGCCAATGCGTATTCGACCACCATCAGCCGGTTCAGAACGGTGGTGATGAGCATGACCATGGCGCCGATAGACGCCTGCACCATCCCTATGCGGATGATCGCCAGCCAGGATAGTCCCCTGTTTGCCGAAGAGGGTGCGGGCGCATGCATCAGATGTAACCCCCGAGCCCCAGAGCCGCCGCAAGCATGCCGAGGACGTAAAGCGTCACGCCAACACCATTGTACCAGGGCGCATAACGCTTGGGATCGCGCAGCAGGCGCGGCATCGCTGCACACTGAGCGAGCAGCACCCCGGCCACGATCAGCGCGGAGAGCGTCAGCCCCCAAATCGCGAGAAGCGCAATCACCGCGATCTGCGCGGCGGCCATGACCCCGCAAGCGAGGCGCGCAGCGGGCGTAACACCGAGAATGACGGGAAGCGATCGCAGGCCCGTTGCTTTGTCGCCTTCGACCGCCTTGAAATCGTTGAGCGTCATGATCCCGTGTGCGCCGAGGCTATAAAGCACGAGGACGATCAGGACTTCCGCGCGCGGCATCGCGCCCAGGATCACGGCCGCGCCGGTGAACCAGCTCAGCCCCTCATAAGTGAAACCGACCACCGCAGGTCCGGTCCAACCGCTTGTCTTGAAGCGGAATGGCGGCGCGCTGTAGCCCCAGGCCAGTGCCAGCCCGACGAGCGCTGCGACAAACACGAGCGGCCCGAGAAACCATGCGACAAGCGCAGAAATCAGCGTCGCGATGATTGCGATGTACAGGCCCCAGCGCCCCGGAATACGCCCTGAAGGGATCGGTCGATCCGGCTCGTTGATGGCATCGACATGGCGGTCGAACCAGTCGTTGACGGCCTGACTGGTCCCGCAAACTAGCGGTCCTGCCAGCAGCACACCGCCCAGAACGAACAGCCACCGCCCGTCAAGGCCCGCCCCGGACGAAACCGCACCGCACATGAATGCCCACATTGGTGGGAACCAGGTGATCGGTTTGAGCAGCTGGAGAACGTCGCGAGGTCTTGGACGCAAAGGCGTCTGTGCCTGAGCAATGGGCACTTCGCGAGTCGAGACGGCGGACCTCTCCATCTCGTAAACGTATGCCTGACAGGCTAGTGCGTCAAATTAATTGGACACTTTCATTTGTCAGATTGCCGATTTTCCGCCGATCTCCGAAAAAGCGCATAGATTGGCGCCTCGGATCAGGCTCGCTTGGCAGCGCCCTTAGTCAGGATCGCTCGGCAGATTGCCCAGCCCATGCCGGTGCAGCTTGGAATAAAGGCTCTGCCGCGACAGACCCAGGATTTCAGCGGCAGAAGCGCGATTGTCCGAGGTGTATTGGAGCGCCGCCTCAATGCACAAACGCTCAATCAGGTCGGTGCTTTCGCGCACGATTTCCTTCAGCGACATCCTACCGACAAGATCGGTAAGTTGCTCGACCGATCGGGGCAGATCCTGAGAACCGGGCGGCAGGTCGCGCAGGCGGCGGCCAATCGGACGGATCACGAAAGCATAAAGGCCGCCCTCACCCGACGAGCGAACGGCGGACAATTCGATCGGCTCACCGTCGATATCATCACCGACGCGAAGGACGGTGGAGACGTTGCGGGCACAGCCATACTGGTCGATCTGCCCTTCAATAAGTTCCAGGTCGATGCCGGGTCGGCCAATCCAGCTTGCAAGCGCCCGTCCCCGCAGCGGATCGGCGCTGGCGGCCTGCACCAGTTCGACAAAGGCGTTGTTGCAGCTCACCACGTCGAGGTTGGAATCGGCAATGACGAATGCGTCGGGCATCTGGTCGACCAGTTCGAGCGCAGGGGATGCGCCTGCCCCGTCCCCTTCGCCACGATGCGGCGCGAGCTTGAGAAGGAGGTATTGCCCGCGATCCTGGCTGAAGGCTGCAGCACTTGCCGCAACCTCGGTCGATCCTTTTGTCAGCGTGATGTTGGCCGGTGTCGCGTGTTCAGACGCCAGCGCAGCCCCGACGAGATTCTGCAACGTATCGCGCGAGCCTTTTTCGACCAGGGCAGGCAGCTTCTTGCCCGGCAAACTGCCCGAGCGTACGCCCATCAGGGTGTGTGCGGCCGGGTTGGCCTCGCGGATGCGCAGGGTCGCAGCCTCGACAATCAGGACCGGCTCGCCCGATATCTCGAAGAGCATCCGATAGCGCGCTTCGAGCTGGCGCATGCGCAGGTAATCGCGTTCAAGCGATTGCTGCACCTGAAGCAGCCGCTGCTGCATCTTGCCCGCTTCGCGAAGGTCACGTCCGAAAGCGATGCGGTGCTCGCCCCCGTTGACTGTCAGAACTGCATAGCGAATCGGCACGTCGCCATCGCGGGTCGGGTGGTTCACCTGACGCCAGTGCTGAACCTCTCCGCGCCGTGCGGCGGCCAGCATTTCCATGACTTTGGGGCGACTCTCGACCGTAACCGTGTCGATCCAGTTGGTGCCTTCCCAGCCTTCAAAACCCGGGAATTCCTTGGGATCGAAGGCTGTGTCGAGGATCATCCCCGTGTCATCAAGCACCAGGGTGATGTCGCCGGCGACCATCGCGAGCTTCATCGCGGCGTCGGCATCAAGCGAGTTGAAGAGTTCAGCGGCCTTGCCGAACGGGTTCTTGCCTTCGATGGAGTGCTTTCGGGTCAGCATCTACAGGCCCACCCTATTTCAGCATATGCGCACGCACCTCGGCGGACTGGACCAATCGCTCTGCCACATCGAGTGCAGCCCGAGCGTCGGCGCCGGTCCCATCGGCTCCCACTTCGGCAACAAGTGCTGGGTTTTGGTTGATCATTCGACCACCGATCAGAATAGAGAGGTGCGGATTTGCAGACACGCTGCGCATCGCTTTAATTATGTTTGTGATGGCGGCGCTAGGGCAATCGCGTGAAAGCGTCAATCCTACGACGTCAAACGGCTCTCTCGACAGCGCGTCGAGAAGTTCCTTGCGCAAAGGCTTGTTCAGCGCCCTGCTGTCCCAACCCGCGCGGGCAAAGACCTCATCCATCATCAGCGAACCGAAATTGTGCTGGTCCCCTGGCATCGGCGCGAACAGCGCTCGTGCAGCGTCGGGCCGGGCAAGCGGCGGGCGGATCGGAGCGCGCAGGGAAATCTCGCGCATCACCTCTTGCAGGCGCCACAAACCCATTGTGACGTCCAGAAAATCAGCTTCGTCGTCATCCCACATCTGGCCGAGGCGACGCGCTGCCGGAGCAAGAAGGTCGAGCAGGACCGCTTCGACACTGACGCCATCGGAGAGATAGGCGTCGACTTCTTCAAGCAGGTTCGCCGCCTCCAGCCGCAAGGGCAGAAGCGCAAACTGGTCTGCGGCGCAAGGGTCGATCTCCGACCGGGCATCGCCGCCATCTGGACCAATGGCGTGCGCCATCATCAAGCGCGGAATGATCTCACCTTCGATGATTGCGTTGATCGAATCGTCGGCAAGCGCGTGATTGTCGGAATTTGCAGGAAGGCGATCGCCTTTGGAATCTTTGCGCAGCTTCAAAGACGCAGACATGACACGCCGTAACGCGGCCGAGCCAGCGCCGATCATTCCTGAGCCTTTCGAGGCTGCCATAGCTGACCCTTCCCGTCCACCGGCTGATAGTCTCCGGCGATGGCGCGGGTCCCCGCGTCGAGGCTGGCGAGGTCGGATGGTTCCCGACTCCTTTGCCGCCAACGCGACTCCTCTACACCAATCACCCATTCTTAGCAAACAACCTAAACAGCCAGCGGTCAGACTGTCCACTTTATTTTACGTCTAATTTATTTGACACTTTGAGGTCGAAAGGCGTAGTCTTGCATTCTGAAAGCGAAGGCTATCGATGAGGATGACTCGACAAGATCTCTCATGCTCGGCTGACTCCGGAGCGCCACGTAACGGCGCAGGGAGAGAAGCTGGGATGCATGGGGCGCTCTACTCACCAGAAGAGCGTCGGCGCAGAGACGAGTCGGTCTGGACTTTGGTCCAGGGTATCCTTGCCCCACTGCAATTCCTGGTCTTTCTCGTCAGTCTTGGACTGGTCCTGCGCACGCTCTCCACCGGCGAAGGCGCCTGGCTTGCCGACGTCTCTATCGTGATCAAGACGCTGGTGCTTTACACCATCATGATCACCGGCTCGATCTGGGAAAAGGTCGTGTTCGGCAAGTGGCTCTTTGCCCCCGCCTTCTTCTGGGAAGATGTCTTCTCGATGGCGGTGCTTGCTCTGCACACGCTCTACCTTGTCATGCTCTTCGGCGCGATCGGCACGATGGAGCAGCGACTCGGCGTCGCGCTGGCGGCTTACGCCGCTTATGTCATCAATGCCGGACAGTTCCTCTGGAAACTGCGCATGGCGCGCCTGCAGGGCAGCAACGCCGAGGCGGTGCCCGCATGACCCCGCCGCTCGACACCCCACTGGCCGGCTGCGATGCCCCTCAGGTCACACAAACACGCCCGGTCCTGCGCGAGCGCGGTCAGCGTGAGGTTTTCTGCGGGCTGACAGGGATCGTCTGGCTGCACCGCAAGATGCAGGACGCCTTCTTCCTCGTAGTCGGCTCGCGCACCTGCGCTCACCTGCTGCAATCTGCGGCGGGCGTGATGATCTTTGCCGAGCCGCGCTTTGCAACCGCGATCATGGAAGAGCGCGACCTTGCAGGCATGGTCGATGCGCAGGACGAACTCGACCGTGTCGTTACTCGGCTCCTTGCGCGCAGGCCCGATATCAAGACGCTTTTCCTGGTCGGCTCTTGCCCGTCCGAAGTGATTAAGCTCGACCTTGCCAAGACCGCGCAGCGACTCGGCGCGCAGCACATGCCCGATGTGCGCATCCTCAATTATTCAGGCAGCGGGATCGAGACGACCTTCACGCAAGGTGAGGATGCCTGTCTCGCCGCGCTCGTGCCGGTCATGCCCAGCGAAGCCGCCGCTGCGCCCAGGCAGCTGCTGCTAGTCGGCTCGCTTCCCGATATCGTGGAAGATCAGTTCCTGCGGCTGTTCGATCAACTCGGCATCGACAATGTCGGTGTGCTTCCGGCTCGCAATGCGCGCGACCTTCCGCCGGTCGGCCCGAATACGCGCTATCTGCTCGCCCAACCGTTCCTTGCAGACACCGCCATGGCGCTGGAAGATCGCGGCGCAAAGCGGATCGACGCGCTGTTCCCGTTCGGCGCAGAGGGCACGACCGGTTGGCTTCACGCTGCCGCGCGCGAGTTTGGCGTGGACGACGCGCATTTCGACCGCGTGGTCGCGCCCGGTCGCGAGCGGGCAAAGCGCGCAATCGAACATGCGCGGGGCAATCTTGAAGGCAAGCGCATCACCTTCCTGCCCGATTCGCAGCTCGAAGTGCCGCTGGCGCGCTTTCTTGCGACCGAGCTTGGCATGATCCCGGTCGAAGTGGGCACACCTTATCTCCATCGCGCGCACTGTGCGCAGGAGCTCGACCTCATTCCGCCGTCAGCCCGCATCAGCGAAGGCCAGCATGTTGAACGCCAGCTTGACCGCGTGCGCGAAGACAAGCCCGACCTCACCGTCTGCGGCCTCGGTCTCGCAAACCCGCTGGAGGCTGAAGGTTTCAGCACTAAGTGGGCGATCGAGCTCGTCTTCTCGCCGATCCACGGTTTCGATCAGGCAGGCGATCTCGCTGAACTCTTCGCCCGGCCTCTGCGCCGTCGCGACAGGCTGGAGGTGTAACGATGCAGCTCTCCGTCTGGACTTATGAAGGACCGCCCCACGTTGGCGCGATGCGCATCGCCACCGCGATGAAGGGGCTGCATTACGTGCTCCACGCGCCGCAGGGCGATACCTATGCCGACCTGCTCTTCACCATGATCGAGCGGCGCGGTGAGCGTCCGCCCGTGACCTACACGACCTTCGAGGCGCGCGATCTCGGCAAGGATACAGCGCAGCTCTTTCAGGACGCAGCGCGCGATGCCGCCGAACGGTTCAAGCCGCAGGCGATGATCGTGGGTGCTTCATGCACGGCGGAACTGATCCAGGACGATCCGGGCGGCCTAACCGAAGCGATGGACCTGCCCTGCCCCGCCATCCCGCTTGAGCTGCCAAGTTATCAGCGCAAGGAAAACTGGGGCGCGGCGGAAACGTTCTACCAGATCGTGCGGCACCTTGCAGACAAGGACCTGGCACCCGGCCCGCTTGAAGGCCGAGCTGCACGCGCAAACATCCTTGGCCCTACCGCGCTCGGCTTTCGCCACCGCGACGATCTGGTCGAAATCCGCAAGATCCTTGAAACCCTGGGCGTCGAAATCAATCTCGTCGCCCCGCTGGACGCTACCCCGTCGGACATCGCGCGCATTGGCGCTGCCGACTTCAACATCGTCCTTTACCCCGAAATCGCAGATGAGGCGGCCCGCTGGCTCGAACGTACGTTCAAGCAGCCGACGGTCCGCACAACGCCTATCGGTGTGAGCGCCACACGCGCGTTCATTGCCGAGGTCGCCGAGTTGGCAGGTGCAGATCCCACGCCTGCCCTCGGCGACCAATCATCCAGGCTCCCATGGTGGAGCCGCAGCGTCGATTCGACGTATCTCACCGGCAAGCGCGTCTTCATTTTCGGCGACGCGACGCACGCCGTGGCCGCTGCGCGCATCGCGCAGGACGAGCTCGGCTTCGAGGTCTGCGGGCTTGGTTGCTACAACCGCGAATTCGCGCGCGAAATTCGCGAAGCTGCAAAGCTGTACGGTGTCGAACCGCTCATCACCGACGATCATCTCGCGGTAGAAGATGCGATTGCAGAGGCTTCGCCGGAGCTCGTGCTCGGCACGCAGATGGAGCGGCACATTGCCAAGCGGCTCGGCATGCCGTGCGCGGTGATTTCGGCGCCGGTTCATGTGCAGGATTTCCCTGCGCGCCACAGCCCGCAAATGGGATTTGAAGGCGCCAATGTGATCTTCGACACGTGGGTCCATCCGCTCGTGATGGGCCTCGAAGAACATCTGCTCACCATGTTCCGCGAGGATTTCGAGTTTTCCGATGAAGCGGGTGCATCGCATCATGCAGCGCACTCACCGCGCGCGCCAACCATCGACGCCGAAGTGCCGGAAGAACCGGTAATCCCGGCAGCGCCTTCCAACCCCGACAGCATCTGGACGGCAGAGGCAGAGCGCGAGCTCAAGAAGATCCCGTTCTTCGTGCGCGGCAAGGCGCGGCGCAACACCGAAGCCTTCGCTCAGGATCAGGGTCTGGCCGAGATCGACCTCGAAACGCTTTACGACGCCAAGGCACATTATGCACGGTAGGGCAGGCCTTCCTTCTGCCCCGGGTGGTGACAAGCGCAAGGCTCCCGTGCGCGTCACCATCATCACGCTCGACAACCATCTGAAAGGCGCGGTCGACCGAGCTGACGAGGTGCTGGCCGAGGACAATATCGAACTCACGCTTCACGCCGCATCCGGCTGGGGCAGCGAGGACGGTTCACTCGAAGGCGCCAAAAAAGCGATCGAAGAGGCAGACATCGTGATCGCCACGATGCTGTTCCTTGACGATCACGTGCGCGCAATCCTTCCCTCGCTCGAAGCGCGGCGTGAGGATTGCGATGCGATGGTCTGCCTGATGTCCGCAGGCGAGGTCGTGAAGCTTACCCGCATGGGCGGCTATCGCATGGACGCGCCCGCCAAGGGTCCGCTGGCGCTGCTCAAGAAACTGCGCGGCTCGAAGAAAGCGGGGGCAAGCTCGGGCGCCGGGCAGATGAAGATGCTGCGCCGCCTGCCCAAGATCCTCAAATTCATTCCCGGCACAGCGCAGGATGTGCGCGCCTATTTCCTGACGCTGCAATACTGGCTCGCTGGATCGGACGAGAACGTCATCGCCATGACGCGCGCGCTGATCGACCGCTACGCGGCAGGCGAGCGCGCTGACCGCCGCGGCGAGACCAAAGCCGATGCGCCGATCGATTATCCCGAAACGGGCGTCTATCATCCGCGCACCAGGCAGCGCATCTCTGAGACGCTGCGGCTGCTGCCGCGCGATGGCAAGGAGAATGGCAAAGGCAAGAACGGCACAGTCGGATTAATCCTGCTGCGCTCCTATCTGCTGGGGCACGATAGCGGCCATTATGACGGTGCGATCGCCGCCTTCGAAGCCGCCGGTATGAAGGTGGTTCCGGTGTTTGCGAGCGGCCTTGATGCGCGTCCGGCTATCGAGAAATTCTTCGTCGAAGACGGTGAGCCGGTGGTCGATGCCATCGTCAACCTGACCGGTTTCAGCCTGGTGGGCGGCCCTGCCTATAACGATGCGCAGGCCGCGCGCGAGATCCTCGGCAACCTCGACGTTCCTTACGTCGCGGCACACGCAATCGAGTTCCAGAGCCTTGAGGAATGGCGTTCGCGCGATCAGGGCCTGCTCCCTCTCGAAGCGACCATGATGGTGGCCCTTCCCGAACTCGACGGTTCGATCACGCCTAGCGTCTTTGGCGGTCGCCCCGCCCCCGGCGCAGCGGTCTGCAACGGTTGCGACCGCAAATGCGAACGCGCCGCGGCCGAGCGCCTCAACCCGATGCAGGGCTGCCCCGAGCGCGCAGAGGCGCTCGCAAACCGCGTCGCCAAACTGATCGAACTGCGCCGTTCGGCGCGAGCTGCACGCAAGCTTGCCGTCGTCCTTTTCAATTTCCCGCCCAATGCGGGCGCGACGGGCACGGCCGCGTTCCTCGCCGTTTACGAGTCGCTTCATGCAACGCTCACCCGGCTCTCGGCTGAAGGCTATTCGGTCGAGGTTCCGGAAAGCGTCGATGCGCTGCGCGAGGCCATCCTCAACGGCAATTCGGAAAAGTTTGGCTCAGACGCCAATGTCGCTCACCGCGTGCCGGCAGACGAACATGTCCGGCGCGAAACCCATCTGGCCGAGATCGAGGCGCAGTGGGGCCCGGCACCGGGCAAGGCGCAGACGGACGGTTCACATATTCAGGTTCTCGGCGCGCATTTCGGTAACGTCTTTGTCGGGATACAGCCCGCATTCGGATATGAAGGCGACCCGATGCGGATGCTGTTCGAAGGCAACTTCGCACCCACCCATGCTTTCAGCGTGTTCTATCGCTACATCCGCGAGGATTTCGGCGCACATAGCATCCTTCATTTCGGCACCCATGGCGCGCTTGAATTCATGCCTGGCAAACAGGTCGGCATGACCGGCGAATGCTGGCCCGAGCGTCTGATCGGCAACGTGCCCAACTACTATCTCTACGCTGCGAACAACCCGACCGAAGGTATGATCGCCAAACGCCGCGGCGGGGCAACCTTGGTGAGCTATCTCACGCCTCCTCTCGCGCAAGCCGGCCTTTACAAGGGTCTCACCGAACTCAAGGCAAGCGTCGAACGCTGGCGCATGAGCGATGATCCTGCGGAACGCGCCGACCTTGCCCTGATCATCGCCGACCAGTGCGATGCGCTCGACATCGAATATGCCGACATCTCTGAGCTTTCCCAGAAGCTCTACGAGCTGGAAGAGGCGCTGATCCCGCATGGCTTGCATGTCCTGGGCAGCAACCCTGCCGGCGAGCGGCGCGAGGCGATGCTCGATGCCATGATGGAAGCGGCGAGCGACGATGCGGACCGCGAAGCTATCGGCAACATGCTTGATTCAAGCGACGAACTCGGCTCGCTTATCCATGCGCTCGACGGCGGCTATGTCCAACCGGCACCTGGTGGCGACGTGGTTGCCAACCCGGACGTCTTGCCAACCGGACGCAACATTCACGGCTTCGATCCCTTCCTGATCCCCAGCGCATACGCCTGTAAGCAAGGCGCGGAACAGGCCGAAAGGCTGCTTGCCCGTCATGTCGAAAGCGGCGCAGAATTCCCGAGCAGCATTGCGATGGTGCTGTGGGGCACGGACAACATGAAGTCCGAAGGGGTGCAAATCGCGCAGGCGATGACGCTGATAGGGGCCCGCCCACGCCGCGATTCCTATGGCAGGCTCTGCGGCGCGGAGCTGATCCCGCTGGAGGAACTGGGCCGTCCCAGAATTGACGTGGTGATGACCTTGTCGGGCATCTTCCGCGACCTGCTGCCGCTTCAGACAAGAATGCTGGCCGAAGCAGCATTGCTGGCGGCGCAGGCCGACGAACCGGTACACGCAAATTTCGTGCGCAAGCATTCGCTAAACCACGCCGAAGTCCACGGCGTCGACATCGAAATCGCAGCGCTCCGGGTTTTTTCCAACCAGGAAGGGGCCTACGGTGCGCAGGTCAACCAGATGATCGACGGCGGTGTCTGGGCCGATCCGGACGAACTCGCCAACGCGTTCGAAATCAACAAGGGCTTTGCTTACGGCGTGCATGGCGAACCGGTACAGCGGCGCGAACTGCTGACTTCGGCTCTCAAGGACGTCGAATTCACTTACCAGAACCTTGAGAGCATCGAAGTCGGGATCACCGATCTCGACCAGTATGTCGATGGACTTGGCGGGGTCAGCCGCTCTGTCGCACGCGCCAGAGGCAAGGATGCACCGGTTTACATCCTCGATGCGACGCGCGGGAACGCGAAGGTGCGCACTCTTGCCGAACAGATTGACCTCGAAACCCGAACCCGTACGCTTAATCCGAAATGGTTCGAAGGTCTGCTCGACCACGGTTTCGAGGGCGTGCGGAATATCGAGCAGCACGTGACCAACACGCTGGGCTGGTCGGCAACCACGGGCGAGGTCGCCCCTTGGGTGTACCAGAAGATTTCCGAGACTTTCGTGCTCGACGAACAGATGCGCCGGCGTCTCTCGGAACTCAATCCGAAAGCAAGTGCGCGGGTTGCCGGACGCCTGCTCGAAGCGTGTGACCGCCACCTTTGGGAGCCAGACGAGGCCACCCTTGCTGCGCTGCGCGAAGCCAATGACGAGCTCGAAGACCGCCTCGAAGGCGTCTTTGTGGCCGAGAATTAAGAGGGATCGACGACATGAACCTGCACACACCGAAATCCGGTTTTTCCAAGCCCGACGGGGAAGGATCGGTCCAGGTCCAGCTCGACCCGAACGACAAGATCAAAGGCGCAAAGGTCTTCGCCGTCTACGGCAAGGGTGGAATCGGCAAGTCGACCACCTCGTCCAACCTTTCAGCCGCATTCTCAAAGCTTGGGCACCGCGTGCTGCAGATCGGCTGCGACCCCAAGCATGACAGCACATTCACCCTGACCAAGAAACTGATGCCGACCGTGATCGACGTGCTCGAAACGGTAGAGTTCCACTCAGAGGAACTTCGGCCCGATGACTACATGTTCGAAGGCTATAACGGCGTGATGTGCGTCGAGGCCGGTGGCCCACCGGCAGGCACCGGCTGCGGTGGCTATGTCGTGGGACAAACGGTCAAGCTTCTGAAACAGCACCACCTGCTCGAAGATACCGACGTTGTGATCTTCGATGTGCTGGGCGATGTCGTGTGCGGTGGTTTCGCGGCGCCCCTGCAGCACGCAGAACGTGCCTTGGTCGTTGCGGCGAACGACTTCGACAGCATCTTTGCGATGAACCGGATTGTCGCGGCAATCGGTGCGAAGTCCAAGAATTACGATGTTAGGCTTGCAGGCGTGGTGGCCAATCGCAGCCGCGAGACCGATGAGATCGATCGTTTCTGCGACAAGATCGGGATGCAGCGGCTCGCCCATTTCCGCGACGTCGACGCAATCCGCCGTTCGCGGCTCAAGAAGTGCACGCTGTTCGAAATGGGCGACGATCCCGAAGTGATTGCCGCGCAGGACGAATATCTGCGTCTGGCCGCGATGCTCTGGGCCGGGGTCGAGCCGTCGACCGCGCAGCCGATGAAAGATCGCGACATCTTCGATTTTCTGGGGTTTGAGTGATGGCTACTCAGTTTGACGACACAGCCTACACGATGCGCCGCGAGGCACTGGCTACCTATTTCGATTCCACCGCGAAACAGGCGTGGATCGACCTGACCTCCGACGCCAAGGTCAGCGGCATTCGTGCGACAGTGCGCGCCGGGCGCAAGTCGATGCGCGATCTGCTGGTCAGTTGGCTCCCGTCGGATTTGCGGCGCACGCGCATTCTTGATGCCGGCTGCGGCACGGGCGCTCTGGCGATCGACGCTGCCTGCCGCGGCGCGGATGTGACTGCGGTCGATGTGGCGGGCGGTTTGGTCGAAGTGGCAAGAGAACGCGCGACCGGTTTCACAGGTCATGGGAAAGTTCGCTGGCAGGCGGGCGACATGCTCGATCCTTCGCACGGAACATTTGCTCATGTGGTCGCGATGGATTCGCTCATTCACTATTCGCCCGAAGACCTCGTCGATGCCGTCGAAGGGCTGAGCGAACGCACGACGGGATCAATCCTGTTCACTTTCGCCCCCCATACGCGGCTGCTTGGCGCAATGCATTCGGTGGGCAAGGTCTTCCCGAAAAACGACCGCTCGCCTGCGATCGTTCCTGTCTCGGAAACCGAACTGCGCGCGCGTCTGGGCCGCCTTTCCGACTGGAAAATCGGTCGCACCGAACGAATCTCAAGCGGCTTTTACACATCGCAGGCGCTTGAACTGGTGAGACGCGGATGAGCCAGGCGCCTCGCCAATCCTACCGGTTCGCCCGGATGATCGCAGGGCTTCTGCCTTTTGCGGATGCGGCAAGCACCGAGCTGCCGCTTTCGCGACTGCTGCGGCTTGCGCTTTTCCAGGTGAGCGTCGGGATGGCGATGGTGCTGCTTTCGGGCACGCTCAACCGGGTGATGGTGGTCGAGCTTGGTACGCCAACCTGGCTGATCGCGCTGCTGATCGCCGTGCCGCTGGTGGTGGCACCGTTCCGCGCGCTGATCGGGCACAGGTCGGACCAGCACGTCTCCGCGCTCGGATGGCGGCGGGTTCCCTATATCTGGTTTGGCACCATGATGCAGTTTGGCGGGCTTGCGATCATGCCGTTCGCCCTCCTTCTTCTCGAGATAGAAGGCCGCTTCGAACTTGGGCTTTGCGCAGCGGCGGTCGCGTTTTTGCTGACTGGTCTTGGCTTCCACGTGACCCAGACCGCAGGTCTCGCGCTCGCGACCGATCTTGCCCCTGAAGACAAACGCCCTCGTGCAGTGGCGCTGCTCTACGTCATGCTGCTTGTTGGCATGATGCTGTCAGCTTTTGTGATCGGCGGCTTGCTGATCGACTTTTCGCCGACCCGGCTGGTGCAGGTCGTTCAGGGTGCTGCGGTTCTGACACTGGTGCTCAATGTCATCGCGCTGTGGAAACAGGAGGCGCGCGCGCCCGAGCGCACCAGGCCCGATCCGGACGCCCCAAGCTTCAGCCAACTCTGGAACGCGTTCGTGCGCGACGGGCGCAATGCACGCCTTTTGACCGGCATCGGAATTGGCGCAGCAGGGTTCGCCATGCAGGATGCACTGCTTGAACCCTATGGCGGCGAAATCCTCGGTCTTTCGGTCGGCGCAACCACTTTGCTCACGGGCCTGTGGGCGCTGGGTGCATTACTCGGCTTTACCTATTCGGGCCGCGCTCTTTCGCGTGGCGGCGATCCGCTGCGCATCGCCGGCCTTGGCCTAGTTGCAGGGCTCAACGCCTTTTTGCTCGTGCTGTTTGCTGCACCGATCGGATCACCGGCCATGCTGTTTGTCGGCGCTGCGCTCATCGGGTTTGGCCTTGGCCTGTTCTCGGTCGGAACGCTGATCGAGGCGATGGCGCTGGCTAAGAGCGAAACAGCTGGTCTGGCACTGGGTGCCTGGGGCGCGGTGCAAGCGACCTGTGCTGGCGCAGGCATTGCACTGGGCGGAGCGCTGCGCGACCTGATCGCGTTTATCGGCCTCAACGCAGATGCCGCACTCCTGTCCAGCCGCGCAGCCGGATACACCACCGTCTACGCTCTGGAAATCCTGCTGCTTCTTGCAGGTCTCGCCGCGATCGGACCGCTCGTCGGCCATTCTCGCACCAATGCCAACCATTCAAGGGATAGCGCAGGCCAGCCGTTCGGCCTGCGTGAGTTCCCGACATGAGCCGCGATCCCAAGATTGTTGGGGGGGATATCGCGGCCCTTACCGACGCAAGGAGCGAGAGGCGTGTCCGCTCCATTGCTTTTGAGAGGAAAGTACCATGACTGCCACCACATACCTGTTGGGGAACGCCGCTTACATCGTGGGCGTGTTTGATGTCGCTGAACTGGCGTTCATCCTGTTTTTCATCTTCTTTGTAGGCCTCGTCATCTATCTGAATCGCGAGAGCCGCCGCGAAGGCTATCCGCTTGAGCATGAGCAAACGGGTGTCGTTCAGCCCGGCAAACCGCTGACCGACGGCGACAAGAAGGTGTTCAAGTTGCCGCATGGCCGGGGCATCTACGTTCCGGAAGATGTCGCTCGCGATCCGGTCAACATCCCGGCGAAACAGGCCTTTGGAGCCGCCGGCGCGCCTTTCGTGCCGACCGGGGATGCCATGATCGATGGTCTTGGCCCGGCAGCATATGCCAACCGAAACGACTATCCTGACCTCACGATTGACGGTGCGCTGCGCATCCTTCCAATCGCGGCAAGCCACGGTATCACCGTCGCAGAAATGGATATGAACCCGGTCGGACTGCCGGTGTACGCAGCCGACAAGAAGAAAGCGGGCGTCGTAAGCGACATCTGGGTCGACCAGTCGGAGCACCTTATCCGCTATCTCGAAGTGACGACCAATTCGGGCAGGAAGGTGCTGACCCCGATGGGCTTCTGCGCCGTGCAGGGCACCGGTTTCCTCGGCGGCATTACGCCACTCAAGGACGACCAGACCGCTCTGATCGACGTCACCGCCATCCGCTCGGACCAGTTCGATGCGGTTCCTGCCATTGCCACCGCCGGCCAGATCACGCGTCTCGAGGAAGACAAGATCCAGGCCTATTATGGCGGCGGCTACATGTACGCGACTGCGGAGCGCTCTGAGCCATGGTTATAACTGCGCAACAGCAAGATGGATCTCCTGAGGTTCGCCAGGAGGACTTGGAGGCGCTTGGCCCCAAGGCTTTTGGCGATCCGATGGGAACGCCCGGTGCAGGTGAGGAAGTGCTGTGGCGGGGTCGGCCAGATGTGTCGATCCTCGCCCGCACGGCCTTTCGCACGCGCAGTGTCGGGTTCTATTTCCTCTTGCTGATTGGCCTTTCAGTCGCGTTCGGGAATACCAACGCGGCGATTGTGTGCACTGTGCTTGGCCTGATTGCTCTTGGTATCCTGCATATTCTTGCCTGGATAAGCGTGCGGACCACTCTCTACATCCTTACCGATGCCAGGCTGATCATGCGGATTGGGATGGCGATTGAGACACGGATCAACGTCCCGCTGAAGCACGTCACCTCGGCCGACCTCAGAATGCGTGGGAAGAACCACGGAGATATCGCGCTGCAACTGGGTGGAGAACGCCTGCTGGGCTACGCGTTGATGTGGCCGCATGTGCGCCCATGGCGTTTCAACAAGCCAGAGCCGATGCTTCGCGCAGTGCCCGATGCCGAGGCGATTGCAGAAAAACTTGCAGACGCCTGCGCCAAAATCGCACCAATCGATCAGAATTTGTCCCAGATCAAAGACGCTGCGCCCCAAAATCCCCAGCAGGTGAACGGCCCTGCTCGGGCGGGCGCATATCAGAACAGCGATCTTGAGGGAGCCCACGCATGATCGTTCGCGAATATGAAGAAGACGAGATTACGGTCCACAAGGTACCGTTGATGATGGCAGGCGCACTGATCGCATCGGTGCTGGCGCTGACGACCGCGACTACGCTTGGCTATTTCGAGCGGCAGTCCGTCCCCAGCGAGGCGCGAGCGGTATCGGGAGCGCAGGCGATCGAGACGCGCTCGCTCTTCTTCTTCGACGAGAGCGACGGCACAGTGCGTGTAGAGGACGCAGCAACCGGAGCCGAAGTCGCCAGGTTTGTGCCCGGCACAGGCGGCTTCGTGCGCACTTCGGTGCGCAGCCTCACGCATCGCCGCCGGATCAACGGGATCGGCCGCGAAGTGCCCTTCGATCTGGTTGCCTGGGACAATGGCGAACTCACGCTGATCGATCCGACAACCGGCGGCACGGTTGAGCTCGCCTCATTCGGCACAGGCAACCGTGCGACTTTCGCGGCATTTCTGGACAGAGGACAATAAGTGATGGCTTCGATAGCCCCGGGATCGGCTAAAGCCCCAAACAAGGACGACGTGCTCAATGCGCGCCGTTTCGAAACTCATTGCACGATAACGGTCGAACAATCGTCCGAACATTTCCACGCGCATGTCGAATTGCCTGAAGAGATTGTGATGGAAGCGGGCGACAAGGTGCGCGTCCACGGCGATCCGATTTCTATTCCTTTTGGCAGTCGCGAAGTATTCGAACGCACGGCAACGGTCACGCGCGCCGGGCCACTCAAACGGCTCCTTACCCGCTGCGCCGCCTATTTCGACTTGGCCGAACTTTACGAAGTCAGCTTCAACGCCGGGAGGATCAAATGAACGCTTACAAGCCCATGACGAGCGAAGAGGCCATGGCGCTGGCGACCGAAGACACGATGCTCACGCCGCGCTTCTACACCACCGATTTCGACGCGCTCGATGCGATCGATGTCTCGCTTGTGCGCGAGGAATGGGACGCGCTGATCGCGGAAATGATCGGCGATCCTAACAAACAGCACTTCAAACATAATGACAGCTTCAAGGGCGTGATCGAAGGCCTCGAACCTGAATTGCGCAAGGAGTTCATGGATTTTCTCGTCAGTTCGATGACCTCGGAATTTTCCGGCTGCGTCCTTTATGCAGAGATCGCGCGACGTACCAAGAACCCGGATGTGAAACAGCTCTTCAAGCTGCTCGCCCGCGATGAAAGCCGCCACGCTGGCTTTATCAATGAAAGCCTCAAGGATGCAGGCGTTGGCGTCGATCTGGGGTTTCTGACCCGGACCAAGAAGTACACCTACTTCCAGCCCAAATTCATCTGGTACGCGGTCTACCTGTCTGAGAAGATCGGCTATGCGCGGTACATCACCATTTATCGCCACCTCGCCGCAAACCCGCAGCACAAGTTCCATCCGATCTTCGACTGGTTCGAGGAATGGTGCAACGACGAGTTTCGCCATGGCGAGGCATTTGCGATGCTGATGCATGCCGACCCGGATTTGCTCAAGGGCCGCAACAAGCTCTGGATCCGCTTCTTCCTGCTTTCGGTTTACGCCACAATGTATGTGCGCGATCACAACCGTCCCGTGTTTCACAAAGCGCTCGGCGTCGATCCGACCGAATATGATTACAAGGTGTTCTCGATCTGCAACCAGATCAGTCGACAGGTTTTTCCAGTCGAACTCGACATCGACGACCCGACCTTCCGCGCCAATATGGAAGCGCTGAGACTGGCTGCTCTCAAGATTGAGGAAGGCAAGGCGCAAGGCGGCATCGGTGGCCTCGCCAAACGCGTAAGCGGCATGGCAGGCGCGGGGCTGAACTTTGCGAAGATGTATTTCCACCGCACCAAGCCAAACGCGCTTCCCCAGACGATTAGGCTGCATCCTGCGTGGTAAGCTGGAGCGGTCATATTCTCCCGTTCATAGTGACGGTCATGATCTGGTTCCTTGCAACCGGGCTGATCGCCTTTTCGGTGACCGATGGGACTGAAAATCGCGGCCGCGCGACTTTCCGGCGCAGCGTCGCTGTGGGCGGCGCGGCAGGGATTGCGGGGCTGATCGCGATTCTTCTGACCTCACAACATGTGAGCGTGGCTGCGGTCTACGTATCATTCGTCGGCGCGCTGCTCGTCTGGGGTTGGCATGAGATCGGGTTTCTTACCGGCGCAGCTGCCGGTCCGCGCAGATCGGCATGCCAGCCCGGCGCGCGCGGGATGGACCGCTTCATGCAGGCAAGCGCGACGGTGATCCATCACGAGATCGCCCTGGCCCTGACCGCCTTGATGCTGATTTCCCTGTCGTGGAATGCGGCCAATCAGATCGGTGCCATGGTATTTGTATTGATGTTCGCCTTGCGGCTGTCGTCGAAGGTCAACCTGTTTGTGGGCGTCCCCAACTCCACGACAGAGATGCTTCCGCCTCACCTCAGCTATCTGAAAAGCTATTTCGGCCGCAACCGGATGACCTGGCTGCTTGCTGTGTCGATTGGCGCGATCCTTGCGACTGCTGCCTGGTTTGCCAGTCTGGCCATCTCGGCTCCGCTTGGAAGTGCGGAGATGACGGGTGCAAGCCTGCTCACGGCGCTGTGCCTGCTTGGCGCGCTCGAACATTTTTTCCTCGCCCTGCCCTTCAGAGATGGGATGCTGTGGGGGTGGGCATTACCGCAGGCCGGGGCACGACCCGGCTCGCAAACCGATCTTGGCGGCAAGGGGGGCCCTCAGCCGTCATGACGAACGACAACAAAGCCATGCAGAACAGGGGAATTCCCATGAATTTCGAAGCCTATTTCGCGGAACAGCTCGACGCCGTGCGCGAAGAGGGGCGCTACCGCGTCTTCACCGATATCAAGCGGCATCGCGGTCGGTTTCCGCACGCCACGCGCTTTGTCGAGAATGAGACCCAGGCAGTGACCGTGTGGTGCTCCAACGATTATCTTGGCATGGGCCAGCACCCCAAGGTGATCGAAGCCATGCATTCGTGCCTTGATGAATGCGGCGCGGGTGCAGGGGGCACGCGCAATATCTCCGGTACCAATCACTACCACGTCGAACTCGAAGCCGAACTTGCCGATCTGCACGGCAAGGAAAGCGCGCTTCTGTTCACGAGCGGCTATGTTTCGAACTGGGCGGGTCTTGGCACCCTTGCCAGCAAGATCCCAGGCTGTGTGGTGTTCTCCGATGCGCTCAATCACGCGTCGATGATCGAAGGTATTCGGCACAGCCGCGCGCCTTACAAGATCTGGAAGCACAACGATGTCGAGGACCTCGACCGGCACCTGTCCGAATTCGGTCCCGAGGTGCCCAAACTTGTCGCTTTCGAAAGCGTCTATTCGATGGATGGCGACATCGCTCCGATCGCGGATATCCTCGATGTGTGCGAAAAACACGGCGCGATGAGCTACATCGACGAGGTGCACGCGGTCGGCCTTTACGGCCCGCGCGGCGGCGGCGTTGCCGAGCGCGAAGGCCTGATGGACCGGATCACCGTGATCGAAGGCACGCTGGGTAAGGCGTTCGGCGTAATGGGCGGATATATCGCGGCGAGCCGCGACCTAGTCGATTTCGTGCGCACCTTTGCGAGCGGATTCATCTTTTCCACAGCGCTTCCGCCAGCTGTTGCTGCAGGCGCTGCGGCAAGCATCAGGCACCTCAAGAAAAGCGACGCCGAGCGCGAGCTCCAGCGTGAACGAGTTGCGCAGGTTCGCCGCCAGCTCGATATTCTGGGGATTCCGCATCTGCCAAATCCCAGCCACATCATCCCGGTGATGGTTGGCGATGCCAAGAAGTGCAAGATGATCAGCGACTGGCTGATGGACAATCATGGCATCTATGTGCAGCCGATCAACTATCCCACGGTTCCCGTCGGAACGGAGAGGCTGCGCCTGACGCCCTCACCTGTCCACGACGATGGCGATATCACTCGCCTTACCGACGCTCTGAGCGAAATCTGGTCGCAGTGTGAGCTTGCTCGCGGCGCCATCGCTGCCTGAGGGTCGATGCGAACAGATTGAGGCCGGGCCCTTCCCCCCCAAACCGATCCGGGCCAGAGCCAAAAGAAAGGGCGGCGTAGTATCCCACGCCGCCCTTTCTTTTTGTGTTTGACCGGGTTCCGGCCAGAACTTTCAGCTTAGTCGTCGGTCGCGTCGAGATAGGCGATGACGTCAGCGCGGTCCTGCGGATCCTTGAGGCCCGGGAACGCCATGCGGGTGCCGGGCATATATTCACGCGGAGCTTCGAGATATTCGAACATCACTTCGGGGGTCCAGGTGATGCCGCTATTCGCGTTGGCGTCTGAATAATTGAAACCGTCAATCGTACCGGCTTCGCGGCCGATCACACCATAAAGCGACGGGCCAACGCCGTTCTTGCCTTCTTCGACAAGGTGGCAGGTGCGGCATTGTGCAAATACGGTTTCACCGGCAGCTGCATCGCCAGTGAGGTCAGTGAAGGCGACGTCCATCGGGACTTCGTCTTCGGCAGGTTCCTCGACCTCAGCCACTTCTTCAGCATCGGCAGGTTCATCGTTAGCGGGGGCGCCGCCACAGGCGGCCAGTGCGAGCATGCCGGGTACAGCGACAGCGCTCATAACAATCTTACGCATAGGATCTAATTCCCTCTTGTTTTTCCACTCAGACCCCTCGCTCAGAGAAAGCCAGCAGACCGTCCAAAATTGATCCCGACCCCTGTGTAGAAGCCAAGGTCTGGATTTTCAACACCGTCCGACCAGGTGTGGAGCCATGGAATAGACGAATTGATGCAGTTATCCAACGAACCGCCTCCGATTTGGTTTCCGGTAAAGCACGAAATACCTCCCCGACCTGCGGCGGCTGCCCATGTGAGAGCAGCGAATGGATTGCCAATCGACACATGGGCGCTAAAGACACGCGGATGAAAAACTTATCCTGGCATTCGAAGCTCGTCCTCGCCCTGATCGTGTTTTTGCCGGTCTACTTCGTGATCGCCGCGCTCGGCACAAAGGTTGGCCTGTGGAGTTGGGTGACGGGTCTTGTCAGCATGACGTTCACCGCCGGTCCGATCCTTCTGGGAATTGTCGCCGCGATCGCGCTAATTTCTCTCATCATCGGCCTTGTGAAAAAACCGCGCAGCAAGGTGACAATCGGCATCGCACTGGTCGGCGTTGTGCTGCCAGCCTTGATGTTTACCGGCTTCATGTCAGCGCGTTCGACCGCGGGCGAAAATCCGATCCACGATGTAGCGACCGACACAGCCGATCCCCCGCTATTTTCAGCCGAAACCTTGGCTGCGCGAGAGGAGAGCGGCGCTAATCCTCTGAGCGATTATCAGACGCCGCTTGGCGAGATCGAAATGTATGCGAGCAGCCCGCCCGAACTCGCTATCAAGAGCCATGCGCAGATCATCAACGATACCTATGCGCGTTTGTCGCCACTCCCGCTAGGCGGGGCGAGCAAGGCCGATGCAGTTGCTGCGGTGGCCGCAGCCATGGGCAATATGGGCTTCGTCGACATTCGCACTGATGTCGAAGCTGGCCGGGTCGAAGGCGTCGCCGAGACATTCTGGTACGGGTTCAAGGACGACGTCGTCGCACGCGTCGGCGATGAGGAAATTGATTTCCGTTCTGTCAGCCGTGTGGGCCGCAGCGATCTTGGCGCAAACGCAAAACGCATCGAGGAACTGCGCAACCGCGTCGCCGACCAGATTGGTCAGCGCTAAACCCGGTTCATCGAAACTGTGAGGCAGCCATTGCGCTGCGCTGAAAGACCGTGAGCACGCATAAAGCGGCATAGCCATATGCCAATACCCCGAACCAAGCGGGGAAGAGGCACATGGCGATAAACACTGCGATGGTCTCCGTCCCTTCGGCGAGGCCCGTTGAGTAGAAAAAGCTCTTCTTGCCGTGTGCCGTCGTTTCCTCACCGCGTTCGGCGGCGATGACGGCAAAGGCGAGGAAGCTTACTCCGGTGAGGACGAAACTCGCGACCAGAACCAGCGCTGGAAGCGTGTTCTGCGAAGCCATGACGCCGAAACCGAGCGGGATCGACACGTAGAACGCAAAGTCGGCCACGATGTCGAAATAACCGCCCAGCGAAGTTGGCGCGGTGGCGCGAGCAACTGCACCGTCAAGGCCGTCCAGCACCCGGTTGCCGATCACGAGCGCCAAACCAAGAAGCAATTCGCCCGAGGCAATCGCGAATGCTCCGCCAAGTCCTATCGCAAGACCGGCGAATGTGAGCATGTTGGCGGTTATGCCCATACGCGCCAGCAACCGTCCCACCCGGTTGAGCGGTGGGTCGATCAAGGGGCGCAGCTTTGCATCAAGCATCGCGTCAGGCCCCGAATGTCACTAGACCGATCCACGCGCCTGTCATGGCTGTGGCAATGTTTCCGGCGATCCAGCTTTTCATGCCGAGCCCAGCCGTCTCCGCACGGCGCTCAGGACACAAGGTTCCGATGGTCGAGACAAGTAAGCCCACGCTCGCGAGGTTGGCGACCCCGCACAAGGCGTATGTCACAATCAGCAGGCTGCGTTCTCCAAAGGTGTCTGCGGGCAAGGCTGCGAGTTCGAGATAGGCGACATATTCGTTGAGGATCGCCTTGGTTCCCATCAGACCGCCCGCGGCCTGCGCTTCGGCCCATGGTATGCCGATGAGCCACATGAAAGGCGCAAACAGCCATCCGAACAGGCGCTTCAGCGTGATCGGTTCATCTCCGACCAGCGGCAGCAGTGCGAGAACCTGATCGGTGAGCGATACAAGCGCGAAAATCACGATGATGACCGCGATGACTGCAAGGAACAGCTGCATCCCGTCCATCGTGCCCTTCACGATAGCGTCGATCGAGCTTTCATACTTGAGGCCCGGCTCATCCTCATCGGCTTCGGTTGCCGCGTCGTCCTCGCGCCCCGGCACCATCAGCTTTGCGATCAGCAGCGCAGCGGGCAGTGAAACCAGCGAGGCCGAGATCATGTGTCCAACCGCATCCGGCACTGTCTGACGAAGGGTCGTTGCGTAAAGGATCAGGATCGCTCCGGAAATGGTGGCCATGGCGAGCACCATGATCTGGAACAGCTCTGCCCGACTGACTTTCGAGAAATAGGCCCGCACCGCGAGCGGGCTTTCCACCACCCCCAGAAACATGTTTGCCCCGCCCGACAGGCCAACCACCCCGCTCACTCCCAGACTGCGTCTGAGCAGGAACGAGAGTCCGTTCACCAGCCAGCGCAGCACGCCCCAATGCCACAGAAGCGCCGCAAGCGCGGAGAACACAATTACGAGCGGCAGAATCTGGAAAGCGACGATGAGCGGCGGCTGTGCACCTTCCTTCAGCTCGAACGGAAGGTCAGCCCCACCGAGATAGCCGAACATGTAGGACGATCCGGCAAGGGTCGCCCGCTCGATCGCCGCCACGCCCTGATTGGCAAGCGTCACGACATCCCAGACAAACGGCACCCGCACGATCAGCAGCGCGAGCGCTGCCTGAAGACCGAGCGCCCCGATAATCCAGCGCCAGCCAGGCCGATTGCCGCGGTCTTCGCTGAAGGCCCAGGCGAGTGCAAGCAGCACCGCGATGCCGATGATTCCGCGAAACTGATCGAAATATTCCAAGAAGCGATCCCCTCGAGCGCTGCCTCTCTAGGCTTGCATCACCCGCGCCGCCAGTCGTGATACTTCTCAACCCATTTGAGCAAGGCTTCGGGCTTGTTCGCTTTCTTCCAGTTGCCAGCGGCAAATTTGTTTGCCTCTGCCATGGTCGGATAGGGGTGTATCGTACCGAGGATCTTGTTGAGGCCCAGCTTGTGTTTCATCGCCAGCGTGTATTCGGCGAGCAACTCTCCTGCATGGCTTCCCACGATGGTCGCGCCCAGGATTGTATCCTTGCCCGGCGGCGTGAGGACTTTGACGAAGCCTTTCGTCTCGCTTTCGGCGATGGCCCGGTCAAGATCGTCAAGGCCATAGGTCGTGACCTCGAACTCGACGCCCTGTTCGCGAGCCTCTGTTTCGTTGAGGCCGACGCGGGCGATCTCGGGATCGGTGAAGGTCACTGCCGGGATCACTCGATAATCGGCCTTGAACTTCCTGAACTGGCCGAACAGCGCATTGACGCTTGCATACCACGCCTGATGGCTTGCCGTGTGCGTGAATTGATACGGCCCGGCGACGTCGCCGGCTGCGAAGATGTTCGGGTACTTGGTCGCCAGAAATTCATCGGTGCTCACCGTCTTATCGGTGTCGACGCCAAGTTTTTCCAATCCGAAGCCTTTAAGACGCGCCTTGCGCCCGACCGCGAGGATCAACGCATCGTATGGGATTTCAACCTCGCCATTCGGACCTTTCGCGGTAAGCACCTTGTCGGCAAGGCGGACGGCCTCGTGCGAGGTAAGCACCTCGACGCCTGCCGCCTTGAGCGAAGCCTCGGCAATTTCGGCCACGTCTTCATCTTCGCGGCCCAGCAAATGGTCGCCCATCTCAACCTGAGTGACGTTCGATCCAAGCCGGGCGAGAGCCTGGCTGATCTCACAACCGATCGGACCGCCGCCGAGCACCGCAACGCGCGCAGGCGCCTCGTCCATTTGCGAGAACGCATCCCACATTGTCTCACTGGTGAGATAGCCTGAATTTTCAACGCCTTCGATAGGCGGGACAACCGGCTCGGCGCCGCTGGCGATTACGATACTGCGGGCGGTGAGGCGCTGCGTGCCCCCGTCATTCAGCGCAATCTCTACGGTCCATGGGTCGATGATGATCGCATATCCCTTGACCACATCGACGCCCAGACCTTCGTAGCGTTCGACGCTGTCATGCGGCTCGATCGTCTTGATGATGTCCATGACGCGGGTCATCGTCTTGCGGAAAGGCACTTCGGGTTTGACGGGCGTGATGCCGTAGCGGTCCGCATGCTGCATCGTGGCAGCGACCTTGGCGCTTTTGATCAGGGCCTTGGACGGCACACAGCCGGTGTTGAGACAATCGCCGCCCATCTCGTTTGCCTCGACAAGCGTGACCTTCGCCTTGACGGTCGCCGCGATATAGGCGCTGACGAGGCCAGCCGAACCTGCGCCAATAACAACCATATTGCGGTCGAACGTCTTGGGCTTGGAATAGCCAGCATAGACCTTGCGCCGCTTGATCAATGCGATGATACCCTTGGCGATCCAGGGCACGATGCCAAGCAGGACGAAAGAGCCGATCACCCCCGGCGAAGCGATGCCCGAAAGACTGTCGATCTGCGCCAGCTGCGTGCCTGCATTGACGTAAACGATTGTGCCCAGCAGCATCCCCAATTGGCTCACCCAAGCGAAGGTCCAGGTCTTGATCCGGGTAAGCCCCATGACGAGATTCACCACGAAGAACGGGAACAGCGGGATCATGCGGATGGTGAAAAGATAGAACGCACCATCGCGCTCCAGCCCGCTGTTGATTGCCTTCAGTCGCTCACCGAACTTGCTCTCGATCGTGTCGCGCAGGACATAGCGCGACGACAGGAAGGCAAGCGTTGCGCCAAGGGTGGAGGCGAAAGAAACCAGCATCGTACCCGCCACCAGTCCGAAGAGCGCGCCTGCTGCCAGCGTCATGATTGCTGCGCCCGGCAAGGAGGCAGCCGTGACAGCGACATAGGCTGCGAAGAACACGCCGAGCACTAGTGCGGGGTTGTCGTCGTAAAATGCGATCGCCTCGCCCGAGACCTGCTTGATACCCTCCAGCGTGAGGTACGAACCGAGGTCGAAGATGAAATAGGCGGCGATGAGCGCAGCCAGCGCGGCAAGAATGATGATCTTCTTCATGGGTGCCCCTTTGTACGACCCTTCTTCGCGCCGGTCGGCCAGTTTGTTACGCCTCTAGCCCGATCCGCCTGCAAGAACAGCGTATTTCCTTAGCCAGCGCATATCGATGAAGTGCTTGAGCCGCGAAACCCAGCGCCCCTTTGCACAAAGCGGTCCGTAACTCGCAATGGCGCGGCCATCCCCGGTCGACATCAGGTAGAGGTTGCTCCAGCGCGGCCGATAGGTGTCGCGCGGCTCCTGCCCTGCCATGACTGCGCGCAGGTTCGCGGCAAGCACTGGGCCGGCGAACACCGCGTGCACGCCTGAATGTGGCACGTTGCGATCCTGCCGGGACGCGACGTCGCCGACGGCAAATATGTGAGCGTGGGATGTTGAGCGCTGGTGCCGGTCAACCGCTGCGAACCCGGCCTCGTCCGTGGCGAGTCCGCTTTCTTTCACCCAATCGGGCGCGCCGCTGCCAAGCGCAGCTATAATCGTGTCGACCGGCTCCAATGAGGTTCGCCCGGCATACAGCCCACCCGCGGTGATATGCGCGTCTTGCTTCATGAGGCTGATCAACTGTTTTGAGAGTTGCTTCTCGACGGCCTTTCTGACCGATTTCGAAAAGTCAGGGAGCAATCCGGCTTCGCCCGATACGAGGATCACGTCCGGACCCCGCTCATCCGCTGAGCGATTGCGAAGTGCAAAGGCCAGTTCCACCCCGCCAGCCCCTCCGCCAATGACGGCTATTCTTCGTGACGGACCCAAAGTGTCGATCCGCTCAACGAAGTTTTGAATTGGTCGGACATCGACGAGACGCGGATCCTCGCCCAGAACATCGCGCGCCTGGCCGACACCGCCGGTGTCCAGCGAGGCGATATCGAACTCGATCCGCTCTCCGGTGTCGGTTTCGACCATGCGGGCATCGGGTTCGATCCGGCTGCACCGTCCCTCATGAAAGGTCGCACCTGCGCGCCGCGCCAATCCGGCCACATCGACCAAACCTTCGTCACGGGCATAATGGCCCGAAATCCAGCCGGGGACCGTTCCTGAATAGCGCAGATGGCTCGAAGGAGTGAGGATCGTTGCGCGATCGCATGGCAGCCCATTCCGGATCCAGTCGGCCAGCACCGCCACATGCGCGTGCCCTCCTCCTATCAGCAGCAGATGCTCCGGTTGGCGACGGGTAACAGGGTCCTTCATCGTGCAACGCCATTCCTGATTGCGCCTGCCGTGTCGAGCGCGAGCGCCTCTCAGCCAACGATTTTGCAAAAAATACAGCATTAAGCGCATTTCCTTGCTTTGACCGTGCGCTCTCTTGCATCTAAGGCGTTCTTCAATGCACTGGCCTGGTGGCCCGCTTCACTTGGACCGTTAAGGGATCATCCGGTCCCGGTAAGCGTTGATGCAGAAATCGACACAAGGCTGACTGGACAGGACAGCATAGATGGCCCTCGAGACCCCTACTCACGGCTCGAAAATTTCGCTGGTCACGTTTTTCCGGCACTTCTTCGCAATTTTGCGGCCCGAAGCCAGTTTCTACTGGCTGGCCATTGTCTACGGCGTGGGCATAAGCCTGCTTTCGCTGGCAACGCCGATCTCGGTGCAGATGCTCGTCAACACGGTCGCGAACACCGCGCTTACCGCGCCTTTGGTGGTTCTATCGCTGACCTTGTTTGGCCTCCTGATCCTGTTCGGCCTGCTCTATGCGCTGCGCATTCACCTGATGGAGCTTTTTCGGAGGCGTTTTTACGCTCGGATGGTTGCGGAGATTTCGCTGATTGCGGTCTATGCGCAGGACCCGTTCTTCTCCGATCGCAAGTCATCAGCGCTGTTCAACCGTTATTTCGACGTCGTGAACGTGCAAAAATCGCTGCCTGTGCTGTTCATCGGCGGCTTTTCAGTCGTGCTTCAGGTGGCAGTCGGTTTCGTTCTGGTCTCGCTCTATCACCCGCTGTTCCTTGTTTTCACGCTGGTTATGTCGGCGCTGATCTGGGTGATCTGGCTGATCTGGGGAGCAAAGGCGATCCGAACCGGCATCGACCTTAGCCACGCGAAGCACGAAACCGCCAACTGGCTCGAGACGGTCGGCGGGTCGAACGGCTTTTTCAAGTCAGAGCGCCGGGTCGACTATGCCCTCGACCGGACGGACGAATATACGCACGCTTACCTCGAACAACACAAACGCCACTTTCGCCAGCATTTCGCGCAGACGCTGGCGTTCCTGTTGCTCTATGCTGCAGCGAGCGCCGCGCTGCTCGGCCTTGGCGGATGGCTCGTCATTCAGGGTCAATTGACGCTCGGCCAGCTTGTCGCGGCGGAGCTTGTGTTGTCCGTGGCATTCTTCGGAGTGGCGCAGCTGGGCACATACCTCACCTATTTCTACGACCTTTGCGCCGCAGTTGAGGAGCTGTCGCTCTTTTACGATGTCGAGCAGGAGCAACCCTCTTCGCAGGACCCCGTCGATATCAGCGACCACACGCTGGTCTTCACCGGTGTGAAGGCGCGCGCGCGCAGTGACGAGGTTAAGTTCGACCTCGAAATTCCGAGCGGCGCGATCATCATGGCGGCAACGCGACACCATGGCATCCAGCGATTGTTCACCAACCTTCTCAAGATGCACGTGCGCCCCGAGACAGGCTTCCTGACCATAGGCGGCACCGATTTCAGGGACATCGAGGGATACAATCTCAGGAAAGACGTCCATGTCCTTGAGCGCGCGACTTTCGTTGGCATGACAATCCGCGAGTACCTTGCCTTGTCCTGCCCCGACGCCGCGAGCCAGCGCATGGTCAAGGCGCTTGAAACCGTCGGGCTGATCGACACGATGTCAAAGCTCGACAAAGGGCTCGACACGCCCATCGCTTACACGGGGCACCCCCTCTCAGCGGTCGAGGTGCAGCAATTGAAACTTGCCAATGCGCTGCTCGAACAGCCGCGCATTCTGGTGCTGAGCCCGCTGTTCGACCTTGTCAGCGAACGGCATCTGGCAGCTGCAATTCGCGAACTGCGCGAACAGGCCTATTCGACCGTGATCTACTTCTCGAACCGCGAGACCGATTTGGGCTTCGACAGGTTCCTGTATCTCGATGTCGACCAGCAGGGGTATTTCGAGGATTTCGAGCATTTCCATGATGTTGTGGGAGCATCACAATGACCCTGCGCGCACTGCACATGAAGCATTTTACCGCGCTTCAGGGCGTGCGAACGCCGTACGTGTTCCGGACGATTTTCGTGACCGTTCTGATCGCCATCGTGCTCGCTGTCCTGTTCCTGATTTACGTACCCTGGGTGCAGACCACAGGAGGTCGCGGGACCGTAACGACGCTCAATCCCAATGAGCGCCAGCAGGAAGTCAATGCGCTCGTCTCGGGCCGCATCGAGGAATGGTATGTTGGCGACGGCAGCCGGGTCCAGAGAGGCGATCCGATTGTTCGTATCGCCGATATCGACCCGCAATTGCTGCAAAGGCTCGAAGCTGAGCGCGGCCAGGTCGAAATCCAGTTGCAGACAGCCCGCAACGCGCTCGCAACGGCAGAGATTGACCTTCGGCGTATGCAGGAGTTGTTTCAGGCAGGTCTGTCGGCGCGCCGCGAATATGAGCAGGCTCAAATCCGGGTCGAGGAAATGCGCGGTAATGTGGCCGCTGCAGAAGCAAGCCTCGTCAGGACCGAGACGAACCTTGCCCGTCAGTCCGAACAGTTGATCACAGCCCCTCGCAACGGCTTCATCCAGTCGATCAATGCGGGCGACGAAGCAACTTTCGTGAGCGCCGGGCAGGTCCTTGCAACCTTCGTTCCCGAAACGCAGACGCGGGTTGTGGAAGTGTTCGTCGATGGCCGCGATGTCGCTTTGGTCCAGACCGGAGAAGAGGCACGGATTGAATTCGAAGGCTGGCCCGCGGTGCAATTCAGCGGATGGCCATCGGTAGCCATTGGCACCTTCCCGGGCATTGTCGAAACGGTCGATCAGGTCGCTCAAGCTGACGGGCGTTTTCGTGTGCTGATCAAGGAAGATCCCAATGCCGAAGAAGGCTGGCCAGAAGACCGCTATGCCCGTATCGGGACCGTAGTGCGGGCGTGGATCCTTCTGGAAACCGTTCCTGTCGGTTATGAAATCTGGCGTCAGCTGAACAACTTCCCGCCCGAGCTTCCGCCGGTGAGTGCTGACGGCTCTACCAATGGGTCGCAGGGCAACTGATCATGACGGTCCGCTCTGCCATCAGAGCCGCCATGCTGTGCGTTGCAATTGTTGCTGCGCAGCCTTCTTACGCGCAGGATATCGAGCCTCTCGAGGAACCGCTTGAACAGGCCCTGCGCACAGGTCCGCTTTTGCCCAGGGAAGTGTTGCGTTCATCCGCCCTCACATTCCCGAGCATTCTCGAAAGCTTCCAGCGTGAAGCAGCCGCCCGGTCCGACCAGCTTGCAGCCGATGGCGCTTTCGATCTGATACTCGAAGGGGAAGCCTACGACCGCGTCACCGGCACATTTTCAGGTGGCTATGCCGAAGTCGGCGCGCGCCAACCGCTCGCCCCGATGGGTGCGGAAATCTACGGGACCTATCGCCTGTCCGACGGCACCTTTCCGATTTACGAAAATATCTACAACACCAATCAGCTCGGTGAATTCAAGGTCGGCGGCCTCTTGTCGCTGCTACGCAACAACAGCATCGATCAGCGGCGTTTCGCGGTCGAGGACAGCCGGCTTGCCGCAGGTCAGGCGCAGCTCGATGTGCTTTTGGTGCAATTGCAGGTCCAGCACGAAGCGCTCGGCGCATATTGGCGCTGGGTCGCGGCAGGCGAGGAAATCCGCGTTTACGAAGAATTGCTCGAAATCGCAGAAGCGCGCGCAGTGGGCCTTTCGCGCGAGGTTGGTCTGGGTGCACGGGCACAGGTCGACCTGATCGAGAACGAACAAAATGTCCTTCGCCGCCGCACGCTTCTCGCTGAGGCTCAGCGAACCTTCGCTGTGGCTGCGACCTCGCTTTCCTATTATCTGCGCGATTATGACGGTGAGTTGATCGTTCCCACCCGGGCGAACCTGCCCACCTCTGACGTCATCGCTGAACTGCCAGACATGGCGAGCCTGATGGCGATCGAGATGAGCGAAGTGCTTGCGAACCGGCCCGAGCTTCAAAACTTTCGTCTGGCAATCGAGCGCGCAGAAAACAAAGTTGCCTTGCGCGAGAACGACTTGCAGCCCGATCTTCAGCTGCGAGCCGAAGTCTCACGCGATTTTGGAGCGATCGGGGATGGTGGTTCGACTTTCGACTCCACAGATACCACGGTCGGTGTGACCTTCACTGTTCCGTTGCAGCGACGTACAGCGCGCGGACGGCTTCAGCGCGCTGAAGCAGAATTGCGCGAGATCGAACTTCGCGAACGGCGTGTCGCTGACCAGATCGCAGTCGAACTCGACAACATCCTCACGAACCTCAATGCCTCGCTAAGGCTAGCCGATTTGGCGACTGAAGAGATCGAGCAGGCTGAAGCGATGGTCGCGGCGGAGCGCAGGCGTTTCCAACTGGGCGCAGGCGATTTTTTCAGGGTCAACCTGCGCGAGGAAAGCGCGGCGGACGCCAAAATTCGCGGCATCCGCGCACAGCTTGTCGGAAGGCTCGCCACCGCAAGCTACAATGCGGCGGTGATGAACCTCGATGAGCTAGGTCTCGAATAGGCTCTAAGTGCTCTGGCGCCCTTCGATCAGGCGATCGACGAGAGACGGGTCCGCAAGTGTGGATGTATCACCCAGCGAGCCGTAGTCGTTTTCTGCCACTTTCCGAAGGATGCGGCGCATGATCTTGCCCGAACGGGTCTTGGGCAGGCCGTCGGTGAACTGGATCTGGTCAGGCGTCGCGATTGGACCGATCTCCTTGCGCACATGAGCGCGCAGCTCCTGATAGAGTGCGTCGGACCCTTCGACGCCAGCGTTGGTGGTGACATAGCAATAGATGCCCTGCCCCTTCACATCATGCGGGTATCCGACCACGGCGGCCTCTGCGACCTGAGGGTGGAGCACCAACGCGCTTTCGACTTCAGCCGTGCCCATCCGGTGGCCTGAGACGTTGATCACGTCGTCCACGCGGCCCGTGATCCAGTAATACCCGTCCTCATCGCGCTTGCACCCGTCGCCGGTAAAGTATTTGCCGGGGTAGGTAGAAAAGTATGTCTGCACGAAGCGATCATGATCGCCGTAAACGCTGCGCGCCTGACCCGGCCAGCTGTGCGTGATGCACAGATTGCCTTCGGTCGCTCCCTCCAGCACCGCCCCGTCATTATCGACCAACTGAGGGCGAATGCCGAACATCGGCAGCCCCGCGCTCCCCGGTTTCATGTCGTGCGCGCCGGGAAGGGTCGTGATCATGCAGCCGCCGGTTTCGGTTTGCCACCAGGTGTCGATGATTGGGCAACGGCCTTCTCCGACCACATCGAAATACCATCTCCAGGCTTCGGGATTGATCGGCTCTCCCACGCTTCCCAGCAAGCGGAGCGAGGACCGGTCGCGGCTGGTCACGTAGCCATCACCTTCCCGCATCAGCGCGCGGATCGCGGTGGGTGCCGTGTAGAGAATGTTGACCTTGTGCTTCGCCACAACATCCCAGAAACGCCCGAAATCGGGGTAGTTGGGAACACCTTCGAACAGCACCTGCGTCGCGCCGTTCATCAGCGGGCCATAAACGATGTAGCTGTGCCCAGTGACCCAGCCGATATCCGCCGTGCACCAGAACACCTCACCCGGCTGATAATCGAAGATGTAGTTGAAGGTGGTGGCAGTCCAGACGCCGTATCCGCCGGTCGTATGCAGCACGCCCTTGGGCTTTCCGGTCGATCCTGAGGTGTAGAGAATGAACAGCGGGTCCTCTGCGGACATAGTCTCGCAAGGGACGTCAGCGTCCGACCTGACGGCGTGGAACCAGTGATCGCGCCCTTCGACCATCGGCACGTCGAGGCCGGTGTGCTGCACAACCAACACTCCGGTCACATCGACCCCATCGACATTGAGAGCGGCGTCGACATTGGCTTTGAGGGGAACGCTCTTTGCGCCGCGTTTGCCTTCATCGGCTGTGACCACGAAGCGGCTTTCGCAGTCGATGATACGGCCTGCGAGCGCTTCGGGTGAGAAGCCGCCGAAAACGACCGAGTGGATCGCGCCGAGCCTTGCGCAAGCAAGCATGGCAGTCACACCCTCTACGATGTTTGGCATATAGATTGTCACGCGCTCGCCCCGGGTCACGCCGATGGCTTTCAGGGCGTTGGCCATATGAATGACTTCCGTGTGCAGCTGGCGAAATGTGAGTGTGCGCGAAGGCGTTGTAGGGTCGTCAGGCTCGAAGATGATGGCGGGTGTCTCCCCGCGGCTTTCGAGATGACGGTCAACCGCGTTGTGACACAGGTTCAGGGAACCGTCGGCAAACCACTTGATATCGACAGGGTCGTAGCTCCATTCCCCGCCCTTGCTCGGCTGCGTGGTCCAGTCGAGACGCTTGGCCTGTTCGAGCCAGAAACCATCGGGATCAGCCAGCGAACGCTCATACATGGCCGCATACTGGACTCCGGTACAATGGGACGTATGCGTCTGGTCTGGGCGCGCGACAAATCCGGTCATCATCTCTCTCCTTGGCAACGGTTCTTAAGGGGCGTCAGGGCCGCCTGTCCATTGTTCAATCAAGGGATTTGAGAGCCTCGGTGGTGTCTATGTCCACCAGCCAGTTGGGCGGGCACAAGATGGCTTCGCCACGTGAAAGAAGGTCCCGCGCGCCGATGTCTCCTTCACGCGATGCGAGAGCGGAAAAGTGGTCTTTTCCAAAAGCTGCCGGCGGGGAGCGCAGAGTGTGATAGGCGGAAACCGCAATGGCCTGTGGTCCACAAAGCGCGCCGATGAGCGCCATGAAATGCCCCTTCGGGACCATCGGCATGTCGGCAAGTGCAATTATAAGACCGTCGAGTTCCTCGGCCTCGGCCATCCGGGCCGCGCAGGCCACCGAAGTGCCCATTCCTTCAGACGCCCTTGGATTGACAATGGGTTTCAAGCCGCAATCCTGCCAGACCTGTTCGCAGGCATGACCGATGCGCGAAGTGATGACCCATGACACGGCGAATTCTTCGACCGGAATGGCTAGCGCCGCGTGGTCGCCCAGCCGTCTGCCTCTGAAAATGGCAGCAAGCTTGTCACCGCTGCCGAACCGCCGTGATGACCCAGCGGCAAGCAGCGCAACGCCAAGACGCGGCGCATCAGCCAAGGTCGTTCTCAAACCGGGTTTCCTCGTAGGTCCGAATGACCTCTCCAAGCGTAGACAGCGCGAGCGTCCTCGGATCGCGCGAAGAGTGAAACAGCCCTATTGGCGCGCGGATCATGGAGAGCGCCTCGTCGCTCAGTCCTTTTCTGGAGAGAGCATCAGTGCGAAATGCATGCGCTTTTCTGCCACCCATCGCGCCCAGATAGAAATGCGGCTGCTCAAGCGCGCACCGCATCAGGTCGATCTCCCAGTCGTGATCGTGGAACAGAAAGATCGTGGCGGTCCACCGATCGCTGGCAAGCAAATCGGTCTGGCTCGTTCGCTCAAGCAGGGTCGCCTCAATCCCCTGCGCTGTAAGCCCGCCGATCATTCGCTCGTCCGGCGTGAGGATGCGGGTCGAGCAACCATGTGTGCGGCCAAGCACAGCCAAAGCCTCAACACCTGCACCGTGTCCGACGATCTGCAACAATGGCTGAGGCCAGTGACCGAACGTCGCCGTGCCCTCACGCGCATCGAATGTTGCAGGCATCCATTCGCTTACGTGCCGGGCACCGTCGGGGCCAAGTCTGATCGAGAAAGGTGAACGCTCCGCGATGGAATTCAGGCATTCCAAAGCAAGGCCCGCGTCGGCGAGCGGCTGAAAATGGAGGTCGAGCCCTCCGCCGCAGGGCAGCTTGATATCGAGGTAGGGCGAGCCTGCGCCAAACCGGACAATCCGCGCAGCGCCCGCATCAAACACCCGCCGCGCTTCCGCGACCACTGCGTTCTCGATACAGCCACCCGACAAGGAGCCTTCGAAGGAGCCGTCTTCGGCAACGCCCATGATCGTGCCGGGATTGCGCATGGAAGACCCCTCGACCGCGACCACGGTGACCAGAACGCAGCGCTGGCCCTTGTCGATGGCTCCGGCGAGAAATTGGCAGACTTGCTTGATATCCAATTGTCTTACTCGCCGTTCTCGACAGGCGTTTGACTGGCGGGCTGATCGCTGAGGTGGGAGAGATAGGCGATCAATGCGCGCCGAAAATCAGGTTCTCTCACCGTACCGCGCTGCATATCGGTTCCCGGTACATACCCTTCCGGGTCAGCGAGGTAGGCATCCAGGCTCACGGCATCCCACGTGATGCCTGAACCGCGCAGCGCGTCGGTAAAGAGGTAACCGTCCAGACTGCCTGCCTCTCTCCCGATAATCCCGTGAAGGTTCGGTCCGGCGGCAGAGCTGCCACCGGGCGCGAGCGTGTGACATCCGTCGCACATGCCAAAAACCTCACGTCCGAAGGCGATTTCCTCTGCGGAATACGGCGAAGTCTCATCTCCCTCGGAATTACCCTTCGTATCGAGGCCGTACTGCGCAAATGCGCCGACATTTGCCGAGAGGACGACCAGACCCGCTGCGCCGATTGCGCGAAGCTTCATTTGCCCACCTGCGCTCAGGTAAATTGCTTCGCTATGGGAAGATCGCGCAAACGCCTGCCGGTCGCAGCGAAGATCGCATTCGTGAGGGCCGGTGCTGCCGGAGGGAGGCCGGGTTCGCCCGCGCCGCCGATTGGCACAATACCGCTGTTGATGACCGCAACCTCGATATTGGGCGTCTCGTCGATCCGCAGCATCTTGTAATCGTGAAAGTTGCTCTGGACGATCGCGCCGTCCTCAAGATCAAGCTCGCCATACATGGCGGCAGTCAGGCCAAAGACGATGCCGCCTTCGATCTGGTTTGCAAAACCATCGGGATTGACGACATAACCCGCATCGCAAACCGCCCAGGCATTGAGCATCTTCGGTTTGCCCGAACTCATGTCCACGTCGATCACTTCAGCGACAATAGTGCCGAAGCTCTCAACGATGGCAACACCCTTTGCTGTGCCTTGTGCGCCAGGTGTGTCCCAGCGGCTCATCTCTCTCAGCTTTTCGAGCACCGCGACATGGCGCGGCGAGCCCGAGACCATTGCCATGCGGTAATCCATCGGGTCGCTGCCCGCTGCGTGCGCCGCTTCGTCGATAAAGCTTTCAATGAAGAACCCGTGCTGTGAATGGTCGACTGACCGCCATGCTGCGAACGGCAGGTGAAGCGGAGCTTCGGCGACGCGGACGCTGGTGTTGGGTATCGCGTAAATGCCCGGAACACTGGCCTCGGCAGGATCGTGGCGCTGGGTGAAGACGTTGTCGTAAGCAACTAGAGCGCCATTTTCGTCAAGCCCGCCTTTGAAGCGGCTGAGTTCGGCGGGACGATAGAGCGCCTTTTGGGTATCTTCCTCGCGGCTCCAGATCGACTTGACCGGATAGCCTGTCGCCTGCGCAACCCGCGCGGCCATCACTGCATACACCGCTTCCAGACGTCGCCCGAAGGAACCGCCAAGATAGGGGTGATGGACGGTGATATCGTCCTTCGAAATTCCGAGCGCATCGGAGAGCGCGGAGCGGACCATCAACGGGACCTGAGTGCTGGTCCACACGTCGCATTTGCCGTAGATCACCTGCGCGGTGCAATTGATCGGCTCCATCGGCGCATGGGCGAGATAGGGCGCCTTGTATTCAGCCTCGATCACAATGGCGGCGCTTTCGAGGGCGGCTTGCGCATCGCCTTTCGCTGCCGCTTCCTCACCTCCGGTTGCGCCAGCTTCGTCGAGCGCTCTTGCGTAAGCAGCGAACTGGTCCTGCGTGGATCGGATGGGGCTTTCGGCTTCGGTCCAGGTGACGTCGATCTGACCCAGCGCCTGCTGCGCCTGCCAGTAACTGTCGGCCACCACCGCGACGAAATCGCCCATGTTTAGGATCTGGAGCACGCCGGCCATGGTTTGGGCCTTTGACGCGTCCATGCTGGCGACGCGCGTACCGGGCACCGGAGGGCGAACGCTTGCCGCATAGGCGTAGTCCACGCCTTCGGGCGCAGCGTCGATGCCGAACTTGGCGGTGCCATCGACCTTTGCGGGAATATCCGTGCGCGCCTTGCTTTTCCCGATCAGGCGATACTGATCGGGTGATTTGAGCTCGGGTGTCTGGTCCATGGGCTGCTCTGCCGCCGCGGTCGCAAACTCGGCATAGCTCGCCTGCCTGCCGCTCGCCGCATGGATCAAGGTACTGTCGCGCGTTTCGATCTCACTCGCGGGCACACCCCACTCATCAGCTGCCGCGCCCACCAGCATCTTGCGTGCTGCCGCTCCGGCTACGCGCATCTGGTACTGGCCGGTGGTACGGATCGAGGACGACCCGCCGGTCAACATTGCATCGGCAAGTCGCCCGATCTGCGTGAAGAGGCCGTTCCAGGTTGGCTCGATCCAGTCCGCCGCGTTCATCGTGAACGGAGCAACGAACATGCGAGCCGTATCGGTCACGATGTAGGAGCCGTCCGTCGGGGCCTGCATGACATTGACCTTGCTCCAGTCCGCATCAAGCTCATCCGCGAGCATCTGCGCGAGGACCGAATGAGCGCCCTGCCCCATCTCGCAATGAGGGACGATGGCGGTCACGATGTTGTTGGTGTCGATCTTGACCCAGCTGTTGACTAATTGCTCATCCGCGCCGGGCGCGACTTTGGAGGACAGCTTGCCGATCGGGTTGCCGGGTCGAACGCCGATGCCGATAAGCAGACCGCCGCCTGCCAGCACACCGGCGCCGATGAAGCCGCGCCTGCTCCATTTGGCGAGGCGCGAGCGTTCTTTCTTCTCAGGAGACATGTCGTTCATGGCTTATGCCTCCTCATTACGGGGTTGAGCCTGCCCGGCGGCGACTTTGATCGCACGCCGGATGCGCGTGTACGTACCGCAGCGGCAGATATTGCCGCGCATTGCCATATCGATGTCTTCATCGCTCGGGTTCGGGTTGTCGCGCAGCAGGGCCGTCGCGCTCATGATCTGGCCCGACTGGCAATATCCGCATTGCGGAACCTGCTCGCTGATCCACGCCTTCTGGATTGCGGAAAGCTCCCCTTCAGGTCCGGCGACACCTTCGATAGTGGTGACTTCGCGGCCTTCGGCCTGCGAAATCGGTGTCGAGCAAGAGCGCACAGGCTGACCATCAAGATGCACGGTGCAAGCGCCGCATTGCGCAATACCGCAGCCGAATTTCGTGCCGGCAAGTCCCGCCTTCTCACGAATGACCCAAAGGATCGGCATCGCGGGATCGGCGTCAATTGTCACCGACTCCCCGTTCAGGATGAAACTTGCCATATCAATTAATTCCCCGAGCGCTCTTGAGTTGCTATCCGCAATCTATCTGATGGGCGCGATCTTGTAAAAGGGAACGACAGTGGACACGATTACCTTCGACGACTTCATGGCGGTCGATGTGCGCGCAGGCACTGTGACCAAAGCCGAACCTTTCCCGGAAGCGCGCAAGCCCGCGATCAAGCTGTGGGTTGATTTCGGGGGTGAGATCGGCGTGAAGAAAAGCTCGGCTCAAATCACCGATCATTATTCGCCCGATGGGCTGGTCGGGCGCATGGTTATGGCGGTGGTCAATTTTCCGCCCCGGCAGATCGGGCCGTTCATGTCCGAGGTGCTGGTTCTGGGCTTCCCTGATGCTTATGGCGCGATCGTTCTCGCTGGGCCAGATCACGACGTGCCCAACGGCGCGCGGATGGCTTAGGCAAGGTCGCCCAAAGCATCTTTGAGTGGGTCTAGCCACGGCTCGAACGGCTTCCACGCGCCCTGCCCTTTGCGATTGATCGGCTGGCGCACCTGCTCGCTCGACGCCGTGCGCACGGCGCGGTCGGTCTTGTGGAACGACAGGCATTGTTCCTCAAAGGGCACTTCGAGGTATTCGAGCATCCGCCTTGTCTGCCCTTCAAGATCGTCGAGAACGTCCTCGTGCTGCACGCGCAGGACCTTGCCGGGAAGCACCTTGTCCCAATGATCCATCAGGTCGACATAATCGGCATAGTACCGGCCGATCTCGTGTAGCCCGTAGGTGAACTCCTGCCCCTGTGCGAAAAGCTGCTTGAAACCGGAAAAGCAGCAATCCATCGGCGCGCGCCGCGCATCGATGATCTTTGCGTTGGGCAAGATCAGATGAATCAGGCCGATATGCCGGAAGTTGTTCGGCATCTTGTCGATAAAGAACGGCGCGCCCTGACGGTGAATGCGGGTGTTCTCAATGAATTGCTGGCCAAACTTTGCGAAGTCGTCAGCGTCTAAATCGTGAAGGTTGGCCGGATAAAGCGGTGCCCCCGCCTTGCGCCCGCGCAACCTGTGAGCAAGCGCGAGAATGTCGGGAAGCTCAAGTGTACCGTCGATCTGCGAATGGCTGGCCAGAATCTGCTCCAGAAGAGTTGAACCAGCGCGTGGTAATCCGAGGATGAAGATCGGATCGGGCGCATCGTGGCCGGTCCCTGCGTGCTTTTCGAACAGGTCTCGGGTGGCGAACGCCTTTTGCCGCGTAAGTTCGTCAGTCATACCCTTGGCGCTGTATCGGGTCTGAGCGCGCTTGAGCGCGTTGCCCTCATCATAGTGAGTGAAGCTCGCTTCATACTCACCGCGATCCTCCAATGCCTTGCCCAGAGCGAAGGCTATGTGCACCCGGTCCATGAAAGCCAGATCGGATCTTGCTGACTGCATACGCATCGCCTCGATCTCAGCATCGGTGAAGCGATAGGTCTTGAGGTTGGCGAGAGCATAATAGGCATCACCGTGATCGGGACGCGCAGCGAAGGCGGCTCGGTAACTTGCGACCGCATCGTCCTGCTTTCCCATAGTTTTCAGCGCATGCCCCTTGCTCGTAAGGGTCGAATGGTCGCGAGGCAGCTTTTCGAGCACCTTGTCGAACAGTTCAAACGCGCGTTCGTACTCGCCAGCCTGCATGCTCTCTATCGCGAGGCGCGACTGAAACAGGGCGTTGTCAGGGTCGCGCGCATAAAGCGCCTCGGCTTCTTCGCAGGCGCGTTCGAACTTCTGCTTGCGCCGAAGAACGTCGATGAAATCGAGACGCAACTGGATGTTCTCAGGTTCGAACGTGACGGCTGTTTCGAGCAGGAACTCCGCATCATCCAGAACGCCCAGTTCGACGCCGATCCTCGCAAGCAACCGCATGCCTTCGACATCGCGCGGCTTCTGACGCAGGTGATGGCGGCAGATTTCCTCCGCCCGCAGCAAGCGCCCTTCGTGAAAATGGTTGGTGACCGCGACCAGTTCGCGCGGCAGCCGGCGCAAACGATCAAGCTGAGCCTGCGCGGCAGCAGCTTCGTCACTTCGTCCCAGCTGACCGGCCAGCCGCGCCTGTTCGCGCCAACTTGCCTCAAGAGCCGAATTGAACCGCGTGGCTTGGGCAAATGCGGCCAGCGCGGCCTGCTCATCACCGCGAGCAAGCGAGAGATGCCCCTCCTCCTGCCATGCGCGGCCATATTCCGGCATCGCTGCATGAAGCCGCTGGAGATACCCCGACGCATCTTCGAACCGCTTCAGATAGCGGCACGCGACTGCCGCCATGTATAGCGCCTCGCCATCTGCCGCCTCGTCCGACAACACAGCCTCGACATGCGCCAGCCCCTCGGCGAAGCGACCTGCCTGCAGCGCTGTCTGCGCGAGTTTCAGCTGTTCATCGCGTGAACTCATCATGTCGGCCTGTTACACAGCAAACGGCGGGAGTGAACAGCCTGCTCACCCCCGCCGCCGATTGCTTCATTGCATCCGATCAGTAGTTGAACGACACACGCGCGCCCACGGTAAGTGGACGGTTGGTGATGATGCGTTCGCGATCGTTGCCGAAGATGCCCGAGATTTCGGCACGCTCGTCGCTGAGGTTTTCGCCAAAGATCTCAAAGCCCCACTGATCCGCCTTCACGCCGACCGAAAGGTCGAACAAAGTGTAGGAATCGAGCTGGATCTTGTTGATCTCGATGATGTCGGTGAACTTCGACGCCGAATAGGAAACCTGCGGCTGAATGTAAGCCGTCAGTTCGTTGGAAACGTCCCACTCATAACGAGCGCGAAGGTTGCCCTGGAAGCCCGGCGCATAGGCCAGCTCTTCGCCTTCAAGCACGTCGGTGGTCGGGATCAGCACTTCGGTAATCTCGGTATCGAGGATCGAGAAAGCGCCCGCAATGGTCAGACCCGGCGTCGAGTAAGGCGCGATCACGAAGTCCGCTTCGATCCCGAAAATCTCCGCATCGGCCGCATTGGACGAGAAGAAGAGGTTGGTGATCGAGGGGTCGAAAATCTGCGTCTGCAGGTTGGAGATATCGACGAAGAAGGCCGATCCGTTGAAGCGGAACTGACCGTCGACCAGGTCCATCTTCCAACCGAGTTCGTAGTTCTTGACCTCATCGGTTTCGACCTCGAACGGCACGACGAAACCTGTGCCAGCCGATACTGCGCCGCCGGGGCGGTTGAGCAGCCCCGGACGGAAGCCTTCCGAATAGGTCGCGTAGAACAGCAGGTCAGGGGTTGGTGTAAGAGTGACCGTCCCCTTGAAGATGGTTCCGCTGGTCGATGCCGTGTCAGGCGCGCGCACGGCGTTGAACACCTGCTGTGCCTGGCCTGCGCTTAGGCCAGCGTTCTGGATGTCCTCCAGCGTATCGTTCAGATCGAACACCTGGCGTAGAGCCGGGTCGCAGGAACCGATGAAGGTGAACTGACCGTCGCCGTTATACAGGTCGCTGATATCGGTGCCGAAAGCGTTCTGGTCCTCAGCGCTGAAGCTGTTGCAGAACGATCCGTTGGCGCTGCCTTCGAAATCGACCTCGACGTCGTAGTAACGCGCGCCAAAGGTTGCGGTCAGAAGGTCGGGCACGATGTCGAAGCTGACTTCACCGAAGATACCGTATTGTTCGTCGGTGCGGCGAATGTCGTTGCGGAAAATCGTGTCGCGCTGGAACGGACCCGCATCCGAGATAAAGCCTGTCGTCTGCGGGAAATTCGCCTTGAACGGTCCGAAGGGTGCCGCTGCGACGTTGCCTGGATAGTTGAAGTCGACCCGTTCCTCGAGGCTGAGGTCGGAATAGAAGCCACCACCCTGGAAACGCACGCGCCAGTCGTCCGGCGTGCTCAGACGCAGTTCCTGCGTGAAGACTTCGGTCTTCGAGAACGAGTTCACGTAAAGATTGGGCGCCTGACACGTGCCGCTCGGATCGGCGGAGCCGGGATAACTCACCGAACCGTCGCAAATGTAATACGGCAGATACTGGCCAGCAAACAGGTAGTCGGTGTAGTCTGCGCGCTGGTCACTTTCGCGGTCAGTGTATGCACCGGTGTAGATCACGTCGAGCATCGCAATGCGCCCCTCGACGGTCCAGCTGGTGTTCGAGAAATCGTCTTCGAGGCGATCTTCCTCGAACCGTTCAATCTCGAGATCGTCGAGGCCGCCCAGCTCGGGATCGACGAAGAACACGCCGTCCGATTCAAGGCTCTGGCGCTGGTGCGAGACGGTCACGGTCCAGTCGGGCGTAACTTCCCAAAGACCGCTGATACGGAAACCGGCATACTGGGTGTCGTTGAAGTCGTCTTCCGCGAGCCCGGCATTGTCCGCGTCGAGGAAGGTGACGCCGCTCAGGTCCGAGGTCGACTGGAAACCTGCACGGTTGGCGTTCACCGGAACGCCGTTTTCGCGCACGAAGCCTTCGGGACGGAAGCGGGCGCTTTCCGAAAGGTTGCGCGTGCCCGGCACGTTGTCGATGTAGCCGCCCTGATCGTCGAGATAGACCACGCCGCGCAGTGCGAATGTGTCGGTTACCGGTACATTGACCGTAAGCTCACCCTGATAGCTGCTTTCGCCGCCCTTGGTGAAAGACACGCCCGCTGAACCGTTGACTGCAAAGCCGTTCAGGTCCGGCTTGTTGGTGATAAGACGAACAACGCCTGCCTGCGAGCTCGCGCCGAAGAGCGTGCCCTGCGGACCAGAGAGGACCTCAATACGCTCAAGGTCGGCGGCATATACGTCGAGGTTACGGCCCGGCTGCGATAGCGGCTGATCGTTGAGATAGAGAGCAACGTTTGGCGCAAGTCCTGCAACACCGGCAACGGTAATGTTCGGCGTGGTCGAGGCAAGGCCGCGAATGTAAATCGTGCTTTGGCCGGGGCCGTTGCCGCCGGCGGTAACCGATGGAATCTGCTCAAGATAATCCTCGAACGTGTCGATGTTCAGCTCTTCAAGCTCCTTTGCGCCGATAGCCGAAACCGAAACGGGCACGTCCTGCAAATCTTCGCTACGACGCTGAGCGGTCACGACGATTGTGCGGACACCGCCCTGACGCTCGGCCTGCGTAGGAGCGGGAGCCTGCTCCTGAGCGGCGACAGGCGCTGAGAGTGCGACCGCAAGCGCGCCCATGGACGCGCCAGCAATGTGATTTTTCATTTTGAACCCCTTTAAGGCTTTTGGTGCTTGCGCGATGCGAGGGACGCACCAGCTTGATCAAGCAAACCCGCGCTCTCGATAAAGTATCGGCGCGCGTGTGGGGGTCCGGTATCAAGCCCGTGAGAGTCTGACCACAGGGTCAGTCCGGTTTTCGGGACGCTAAGAAACCTTGTTGCAGAATAACCACACAGAAATGGTTGGAACTGCAATTTCCAAGTATATCTTAAGTCAACTTTGCGAACACAAAGAGCATCTTTATCATTATTTGAAATTCTTGTCGTTAAGACTCAGATAACTGACGATCAGTTTCTAAGATACGGATTTTGATTTTACCTTAGGGATGTTAAGCGAGAAGTCTTCGTGAAAACCGTAACTTAGCCAGCCCAGCCCTCACAGGCCTCTGCAGTCGTCGGCACGCCATGCCGTTTCCGAATGAGATCGAAGACGACCGCCTTGATGATGCTCACGCACATCGCGACAACCACGATCGAGAACGGCAATGCTCCGATAATCATGGTGATCCGGATGGCCTCTATCCCCCCAAGGATGAGCATGGAGCCGACCACGAAGGCGAGCGCCATGCCCCAAAATACGATGTGATAGCGACGCGCGCCTTCATCATCGCCAGCGCCATTGATCGTATTTACAATCAGGATCGCGCTGTCGGCAGAGGTGATGAGGTATGTCATCAGCAGGACCACCACGAGACCGGAAACGATCAGGGCTGCGCCCGGACTGAGGAGCACCGCGAGCGTCGCGTAAAGCTGATCGGATATCCCTGTTTCGAGGATCTGTCCGCCAGCCTGCCCGCTGAGCTCGAGCTCAATCGCCGTCCCGCCAGCCAGCGCCATCCACAAAAAGCACATCAGCGAAGGCACCAGGGCGACGCCGAAAATATACTCCCGAATTGTTCGCCCGCGAGAGATGCGTGCGATGAACATGCCGACAAACGGTGCGAAAGCGATCCACCAGGCCCAATAGAACACCGACCAATCAAGCTGCCATTGCACGAGAGCGTCGCCAGCCTGACTGCCATCGCTTGAAAACAGCGTCAGGGAATTGGCCGGAAGCGTTACAAGGTAATCCCACACCCCCACCGCAAGCAGTTCGAGCCCACCGATCCCGACACCAACGGTCGCAAACAACGCCAGCAACCCGAAAGACAGGGCCATGTTGATATTGGACAGCCACTTGATGCCTCGCCCGACGCCGGAAAGCGCGCTCAATGTCGATGCCCCGACCAGTGCCAGCAGCGCCGCAACAATCGCAGGAGCGGAAGCGGTCAGCCCGCTTCCATCGCCTGCCTCGACCATCAGCCAATCACCCATCCCGACCCGGTAGAGCCCCGCAACGAATTGCTGCACGCCCAACCCCATCGTGACCGCGACACCGAGGATTGTCGCGACAACCGCAACGATATCGACCACGTGCCCCGCAATGCCCGACATCGACTTGCCGAAAATGGGCGCAAGGCTTGACCGGTTGGTTAGCGGCAGCCCTCGCCTATGCGACACATAGCCGATCGCCAGCCCGACCAGCGCGTAGGTACACCATGCGCCGAAACCCCAGTGCAGGAAGGTCCACATATAGGCTGGGCGCACGGCCTCCGCTGTGCCCGCTTCGATGGTGCCGCGAATGATGTCCGGATTGTTCGCAAAATGCGCGAGTGGCTCACCGGTGGAGTAGGTCAGCATCCCAATGCCGATGCCGGCCCCGAAAAGCATGGAGAACCACGAGAAGCGCGAAAACTCTGGTTTCTCGCCCGGACCGCCGATCCTGAGCGAACCCATCTGCGGCACAAGCGCCAGGATACCGCAAACCACGATCAGGGCAGCGACGAGATAGACGTACCAGCCGCTGAAAGAGGAAATGATGGTCGAATTGGCAACCTGCAGCGTTTCCATCGCGCTGACCGGGAAGAAGATTGCCCACATGATGATCAGCGAGACGATGATCTTGCCCGGGATGGTCACTTCGCGGCTGAAGCCGTCGTAGAAACCGCTGTCATGCGTGAAGATGTGAAGGTCGATGATCGGCGGATCGATCGGGTAATCACTGGAAGAAGAGGCGTCAGCGCTTTCGCTGGTCATGAGCATCCTTGGTTTGGCGCCCGGTCAAGGATACCGTTCTTGGAAGCGCCGCTCCTACAGGGGCCGGACGCCTCTTTGCAACCCCGCCCCCCCTTTCGCGGCCACTTCGCACCATTTACCCCAAGCCCCTTGCGCATTCAGGACTTTACGCTGATACAGGGCGCAACAAAAAGAACATCATTTCAGGTCGCGTATTTCCTAGTGGGGGGAGAAAACAATGGCCGTATCTGATCACGTAAATCTCGAACAGTTCATGGAAGGCGTCAAAAAGCGCAATCCGGGACAGCCCGAATTTGTCCAGGCAGTGCACGAAGTTGCGCAGGACATCTTCGAATTCATGGAAGACAAAGTCGAATACCATGAGGCGCAGATCCTGCGCCGGATTGCAGAGCCGGACCGGATCATCTCGTTCCGCGTGTGCTGGGAAGACGACAATCATAATGTTCGCGTACAGCGCGGATGGCGTGTCCAGAACAACAACGCCATTGGTCCATACAAGGGCGGCATCCGCTTTCACCCGAGTGTGACCGAAAGCGTTCTGAAGTTCCTCGCGTTTGAGCAGACCTTCAAAAACTCGCTCACCGGCCTGCCCATGGGCGGCGGTAAAGGCGGCGCGAACTTCAATCCGAAAGGCAAGTCGGATGCCGAAGTGATGCGCTTCTGCCAAAGCTTCATGACCGAACTTTATCGCCATATCGGCCCAGACACCGACGTGCCTGCAGGCGACATCGGCGTGGGTGGTCGCGAAATCGGCTACATGTTCGGCCAGTACAAGCGCATTACCAATCGCTGGGAAGGCGTGCTGACGGGCAAGGGCCAGGAATATGGCGGCTCGCAGATGCGTCCCGAAGCAACCGGCTACGGCGCGGTCTACTTCCTGCAGAACATGATGAAGCACAAAGGCATGGATGTCGAAGGACACACCGCCGTTATCTCAGGCTCGGGCAATGTCGCGACGCATGCCGCTGAAAAGATCACTCAGCTCGGCGGCAAGGTCCTGACCCTGTCGGACTCGGGCGGCTTCATCCACGACCCGGATGGCATCGATCAGGAGAAGATCGACTGGGTCAAGCATCTCAAGACGGTCAAGCGTGGCCGGATCAGCGAATATGCCGACGAGTTCAAAGGCGCGACCTTCCACGAAGGTCGTCCTTGGAATGTTACGGCCGATCTGGCCCTGCCATGCGCAACGCAGAACGAGCTCAATGAAGACGAGGCGAAGGCGCTCGTCAGCAACGGCTGCAAGGGCGTGTCGGAAGGCGCTAACATGCCGACGACACTTGAAGGCGTGAAAGTCTTCCACGATGCAAAGCTGATGTACGGCCCAGGCAAGGCCGCGAACGCAGGCGGCGTTGCGGTTTCCGGTCTGGAAATGAGCCAGAACTCCGAGCGCATCAGCTGGAACCACGAACGCCTCGGCGAGATGCTGACCGACTTGATGAAAGGCATCCATGAAAAGTGCACCGAGTATGGTGACCAAGGCGATGGCTATGTCGATTATGTGAAGGGTGCGAACATCGCAGGCTTCAAGAAAGTCGCTGACGCGATGCTGGCATTCGGCGTCGTCTGAACCACCCGTTCAAGGGCAAGAAAAAAGGGGCGTCTCCTTGATGGAGGCGCCCCTTTTTTCATACAGTCGAGCAAAATTCGGTATGTTACCGCACCCCGAGTTGTTCCGCCGCAGCGCGCAACTCCGCAGCCCGCGATGGATTCGCCGCAATCGCCCCATCAAGCGCGGCACGTGCACGGTCAGGCTCGCCCAGGGTCATCCGACTGCGCATCAGCATGACCCAGCCATCTATATTGTCAGGCTCGCTTTCGAGTCGGCTCTCCAGCCTCGCGACCATTCCTTCGGCCATTGTCCGCTGTTCGCCGGGAGGCATGCGGCTTGCCTCGACCACCTGCTGCGCTGTGGGTCCGCGCACATCAGCCGATGCAGCCGGACCAGCCGCCGCGCCCGATCCGGGCAGCATCGGCGTCTGTGTGGCGCGTGTTTCCATGACGGTTGCCAGTCGTTGATCGACCGCGATGTCATTGATCGCGCCGACCTGCTGAATGGTGCGCACCACGTCGGATTCCCACGGTGCGCCCGGAGGTGTCTCGGAAAGCAGAGCCAGCCAGTCGGTGATCGCACCCTGATGGTCGCCATCGATGTCCTTCTTCACAGCGAGGAAATATCGCGCCCGGGGATCGGAAGGATCGAGCTCAAGCGCCCTTTCGAACGCATCGAGCGCAATCTGCGGAAGCGGATCGGCAGCCGCGCTGGCCGCATCCACCGCCATCACGCGCGCTTCGCCGAGTGCTGACCACAGGGCAGCGGCGCTGTCGTCAATCTCCACTGCGCGTTCATACGCGCCTACCGCATCGCTGAATTCATTGCGTTGGAAATGCGCAAAGGCGAGCTCGCTCCACGGGCCGGCATCGTCGCTCGACGCATTGGCCGCGGCGCGCAACTCCTCCATCGACGGGCCAGTCTCGCTCGCAGCGACGGTTTCCGCCTCGCTTTCTCCGCTTCCGATAACGTTGTAGCCAATCGAACCGGCTGCAAGCACAGCCGCGCCACCTAGCAGGACCCAGCCCGCCTTACCCCCAGACATATCGCTATAAATCCCTTCAATCGCGCTATTTGCATCGGATCACATAAGAATTTCACTAGCAAGCGGTGCAGAAAACGGCAATTGACTCTGGCATTGGGGGCCACTTTCCTTATGGTGGCCTTGGGATTTGATCTAACCAAAGGGGGGGTTAGATTGTCAGACTTGTATGAAGTCGCCATTATTGGCTCCGGTCCTGCCGGGATGAGCGCCGCTGGCCAAGCTGCCAAGCGTGGCCTGTCGCATGTCCTGTTGGAAAAGACCGACCACCTCTCCGACACGATCTACAAATACCAGAAGGGCAAGCACGTCATGGCGACGCCTTCCAACCTCCAGCTGCGCGCTGGCGGTTACGAAGAGGGCGTGCATGCCGGAATAGAATTCGACGAAGGCAAGCGGGAATTCATCCTCGACACCTGGGATCGCCAGGTTGCCGAATTGGGCGTCAACGTCGAATACAACGCCGAAGTCGTCGAAGTGTCGGGCGAGAAAGGCGACTTCACGCTCAAGACGAAGGCCGGGGCCACCTTCCGTACCAAAACGATCATTCTGGGTATAGGGACGCAGGGCAATCCCAACAAGCTGCGCTGTCCCGGTGCTGATCACCCGATGATCACTTCCCAGCTCGATGACCCTGCAGACTATCACGACACGCATATCACCGTCGTGGGAACGGGCGATGCGGGGATCGAGAATGCTCTCGGCCTTGCCGAAGAAGCGCTTGGCAACACGGTCACGATCCTCAACCGCGGGTCCGACTTTGCGAAGGCAAAGCAGCGCAACGCCGATCTGCTTCAGGCTGCACATGACGATGGCAAGCTAAGGATCCGTTACAAGACCTCGCCTGCCGAAGTGCGCGACGGAGAAATGGTGCTTGAGACCGAAACCGGTCAGGAAACCATCCCGTGCGAGACGATCATCGCGCGTATCGGTTCTCAGCCTCCGCGCAAGTTCATCGAGGCGATGGGCGTCGAATTCACCAGCGAAGACCGCAGCGCCTTTCCCATTCTCTCGCCCGTATTTGAATCGACCAAGCCCGGCATTTTCGTAATCGGGGCGCTGGCGGGCTATCCGCTGATCAAGCACTGCATGAACCAGGGCTATGACGTCGTCGAATATCTCGCGACGGGCGAATCACCCAAACCTGCAGACGAACCGCTGCTCGAAGAGGTGTTCGCAAGCCTTCCCGGCAACAAGCCGGTCGATCACTGGCTTGAGGTTTATCAAAAGAATGTCGGCATCTTCCAAGGTCTGTCGACCCTGCAGATGCGCGAGCTGATGCTCGATTCCAACTGCACGGCCTTCGCGCCGGGTGAGGCGATTTTCCGTCGCAACGAACAGGGCTCCTCGCTGTTCGCCATCGCGCAAGGATCAGTCGCGGTTGAAGTCGATCCCAATGATCCCTCGATCACGGTACCCATCGGTCAGGGTTCGATCTTTGGCGAGGTCGGCCTGATTTCCGGTCGCCGCCGCGGTTCAACGATCCGCGCTGCCGAGGAAACCGTGGTGGCCGAATTGTCGCGCAAGGCCGCGCTGAAACTCATTGGTTCCTCGCCCGAAGCGAACGAGACCGTGAAGCGCATCTCGATCGAGCGCCAGATCCTGCAAATGTTCGGATCGGGCCTCACACCTGACGACATTGCTCCTCTGGTCGCCAGTGCGCAGACGGAAGAAGTGCGCGCAGGCCAGGTCGTTATCAAGGAAGGCGATGACGATAAGGACCTCTTTATCCTGCGCTTTGGTTCGATGCTGGTCGAGAAGGCAATCGGCGACCGCCAGATTTTCCTGTCCTACCTGCCCGCAGGCACCTTTTTCGGCGAGATGGCCGTTATCGACGGTTCCAAACGCACCGCGACGGTCAAGGCATCGGTGAAGTCCGAAGTCATCCGCCTGCCGGGCGATGGCTTCCTCGAGCTGCTCGACAAGAAGCCGCAGCTGCGTGAACGCGCGCTCGAAGTCATGGCGGATCGCCGCCGCACGACAGACTTCATCGAGAGCCAGAAAGACAGCGTCGACAACGCGCTCGAACTCTACACCGAAACCGCCAAGTTCCTGTCCGAACAGGGTATCGGCGAGGCAACCGACGCGCTTCTTATCGACGAGAAATTGTGCATCGGCTGCGACAATTGCGAGCGGGCCTGCGCCGACGCGCATGAAGGGCTCTCGCGGCTCGACCGTGAGGCGGGCAAGAGCTTTGCTCACCTACACGTCCCAACCTCATGCCGCCATTGCGAACACCCGCACTGCATGGCCGACTGCCCACCCAACGCGATCCAGCGCGGGCCCGATGGCGAGGTCTCGATCAACGCGGAAACTTGCATCGGCTGTGGCAATTGCAAGAGCAACTGTCCCTACGGCGTGATCCGCATGGATCCGGTGCCGCCCAAGAAGCCATCGCTGCTGAGCTGGCTGTTCTTCGGCAGCGGCCCCGGTCCCGGCGAGGCATCCTATTCGTGGCGCAAGAAGAACGGCGATCCCGACCTCGCGAAGAAGGCGATCAAGTGCGATATGTGCGCTGGCATCGACGGAGGCCCTGCCTGCGTGCGCGCCTGCCCGACCGGTGCTGCCATCCGCGTGGCCCCTGACAAGTTCCTCACCTTTGCCAAGCTTACAGAGGACGTCGAAGACTGATGGCGAGTGTAGCAGGCAAACGCTTCAACCAGGACGAACGTCGGCGCAACGCCGACCATGTCAGCTTCCTCAAGCATCGGCGTTTCCGCTGGCTTTGGATCGCCTTGATGCTGTGCATCGTGTCCGGGCTTGGTTACGCGATGATCGATCAGGAACCGCGCCCGAATGGGGGCAGCTGGTATGGCTATACCCTCGGGACGATCGGGCTTCTGCTGATCGTGTGGCTCTCGCTGCTCGGCATTCGCAAACGCAAGATCACCACCGGGCAATGGAGCCTGAAAGCATGGACCAGCGCGCATGTCTATCTGGGCCTCGCGCTGATCGTGGTGGGCACGCTGCACACCGGTTTCCAGATCGGGTGGAATGTCCATACACTTGCCTATTTCCTGATGCTGCTGGTGATCATCAGCGGCATTTATGGGGTGATCGCCTACGCCACCCTGCCCTCCACCCTGTCATCGAACCGCAAGGAGATGACCCGGGCCGAAATGCTCGATGCGCTGACAGCGCTCGATCGCCAGCTTGAAAGCGCAGCGCAGCCGCTTGGCCGTGAGCAAACCGACCTTGTGATCGCCGCGCTTGAACAGGATGTGTTCTATGGCGGGGCCTGGGGCCGGCTGACTGGCACCTATCCCGGCTGCAAGACCAGTCGCGCGCTTGCCCGCATTTCCGAGAGCGGAAGCGAGGCCGAAGAGCGCGTCCATGCACTGCTCGTCAAACGTGCCGATCAGCTCGGCCAGATCCGACGCCACCTGCGCATCAGGGCGCTGCTTGAGGTGTGGCTGTTCATTCATATTCCGGCGACGATTGCCCTTCTCGCCGCACTGCTCGCGCATGTCGTGAGCGTGTTCTACTATTGGTGAGGCTGGCGTCATGGCATTCCTGATCCGCACCATCGACATCACCGCTTCGGGCCGGGAGATCGTCCGCGACCGTGAGGTTGGCAAGCCCGAATTGATCACCGGCCGCGCTGCGGAAAGCGACATCCACCTTGCCGACCTCGCCGTGGAGCAGCGCCACGTGCGCCTTGCCGATGCGGGCGGCGGAATGCTGATGGCCGAGTCTCTCGGCGGACTTGAGTTTGGCTTGAATGGTCGCTCGGTCAAGGATGGCACGATTGACCCTAATGTCGGTGCCGAAATCTCGGTCGGCTCTGCGCGTCTGGCGATCTCTCGCGAAGGCGACGGACCTGTCCAGATCATCATCAAGCAGGTCGAGAAAGACGAGGCAGCGAGCGATGCGCTTTCCTCCTTCGCGCTTGCCGCCGCGCTGCCCAGCAAGCGCACGATGGCCTGGGGCTTCACGATCGCGATCCTCGGCCTCCTCCTAGCGGTTCCGATCGTCACCAACCTTGCAAGCACACCGCCTGAGAACGATCCGATGGACAAGGACGTCGTGGGCGCAACCAAATTCGACGCAGCATGGATTTCGGGCGGAATGAGCGTCGAGCACGCTCACCTCGAAGACAATTGCGAAGCCTGCCACGCGACACCGTTCGTTTCCGTGCAGGACGAGACCTGCCTTTCGTGTCACGAGGAACTCGGCCTTGGCGATCATGCTGAAATGCCGCGCCTGCGCGAAGGCATGGCACCGCTCAGCACCGGCGATGCGATCCAGTGGTCGATTGCCGAAACGCTCGGCAAGGAAGGTCCGCTGGGCTGCGTCTCATGCCACTCGGAGCATGAAGGCCCGGTCGATCTTGCCGCCGAAGAGCATCAGTTCTGGGACCAGCAATTCTGCTCGGATTGCCACGACGACCTCGATGCGCGGCTTACCGATGTCAGTTTCGGCAACGCCACCGACTTCGGAGACAAGCACCCGCAATTCCGCCCGCTGATCTACACTGCTCATTTCTCCGATAAGCCGGTGCGCGTGTCGCTCGACACCGAGCCGGTAGAGATGAGCGGCCTCAAGTTCACCCATGACGAACACATGGACGAACAAGGCGGCGTTGCCCGCATGGCAATCAGCCTCAGCCAGTACGGCGCCCCGCTCGAATGCAGCGATTGCCACTCCGAATGGAGCGACGCCGAGCGCGATATGATGCGCAAGGGCGGGCTGACCGACGCTGCGGTCGAGACGCTCGGCAATGTCAAATGGTCGCAGGCTGACCTCAAGAGCCTCAAACAGTCCGGCCTGTCGAAGCGGCGGGTCGAGGACCTTGGCGACTACAAGCCGGTGGTGATGGAAGACTCGTGCGAGTCCTGCCACAGTCTCGTTTTCGATCGCGCCGGGCCGGGCTTCCGCACCCTGCGGCACGGCAATATCGATGACCTCATGGCCGACCTTGCGACCATGAACCGCGGTCCGCGCGGCGACATCGTATCCGGGCGCGGACGTCCCGGACAGTTCGCTCGCGGGGGGCGTTACTACTCCAACTTTGGCCGCCCGATGGGGCTTTACATCGCGATCAATCGCGCCCTTGAGCGCGATGGCGTCTGCGGCGAGTGCCACATCCCGACCATGACCGATGGCAGGCGCGACCTGACCCCGGTCAATCTGCCCAACCGCTTCCTGATGCACGGCGCATTCTACCACTCGGCGCATGAGGAAGACGCAGCGGGCAAACCGCTCGAATGCACAGAATGCCACGCGACCAGCACTTCAAACGAGGCCACGGACCTGCTGATCCCTGACCTTGAAAGCTGCCGCGATTGCCACCTCGGCGAAACGGCGGCTAAGACCGACGAGATCGTGCCATCCACTTGCGCGATGTGTCACGGCTATCACACACCGACCTCTCCCTGGAGACCGAAAGATCATCCAGATATGCCCGGAAATGGTGCTAACGATAATGTCGCAGCAATCTTGAGCAGTCTAAGACGCTAAGGATGGAGAGCGAGAAACGCGGTGTGCTGATAGCACAGATCACCGATACGCATGTCGGCTTTGAGCCGGAAGCGGGAGAGAACGAGTTCAACTTCGTGAGGTTTCGCAATGTCTTGGGGCATTTGCTGAACCAGAAGGTCCTGCCCGACATGCTTATCCTGTCGGGCGACCTTGCCGATGGCGGCCAACCCGACAGCTACGCCCGCATTCGCGAACTCGTCGCCGAATGCCCCTTTCCGGTCCATGTCATCCCGGGCAACCACGATTCGCGCGATGAGCTGCTCAAGGCGTTTCCCGATTGCCCCACAGCCGATGGTTTCGCGCAATTCGCGATCGATTGCGACGACGGAGCCGGCAACGCGCTGCGGGTCGTGTGCATCGATTCGTTCGAGCCGGGCCGTCACGGCGGTGCCTTTTGCGAAACCCGCGCCGCGTGGCTCGCGAGGGAACTGGCCGCGCATCCGGACACGCCCACGGTGATCTTCATGCACCACCCGCCTGTCGTCGCCGGTATCGACTGGATGGACCCGAGCCCCGGCGAAGCGTGGTTCAAGCGTTTCCACGCGACGGTAAAGGGCCATGACCAGATCATCTCGATCCAGGCCGGGCACCTGCACCGTCCGTTGCATTCCGTAGTCGAGGGTATTCCGCTCAGCGTTACGCCCGCGGTTGCGCCTGCGGTTGCGCTCGACCTTCGTCCCATGGATGCAGAGGTCGCGGACAGCCGCCCGATTGTCGCGGCGGAACCGCCCTTCTACTCGCTCCACCTTTGGCGAGACGCAGAGTTCGTCTCCCACTTTCAGCCGGTCGGACATTGGCAGACGCTTGCCCGGTTCGAAGACCACCTGAAGCCCATGATGAAGGGCCTGTTCGCCGAACGCACCTAGGCCCGCTTCACGCAGCTGACATCGAAGGATCTGGACCACGCAAGTGGTGCGTTTGGAAAAACGCATCTGACCTGCCCCAGCGACCGAAACCCGCGCAGTTCCGAGGCTTTCACGGGGCCATCGAACCCTGCACCGCTGTAGGATGTGTGACTTTCCGATTTCGCCAAGAATGCGAAACCTTGCATCCGTGCCTCACCCAACGCTTTCAAAGAGCCGCCCGCACGTTAGTGCACGCGGCCCCTTGTAGGAAAGCTGGCGTGAGCGCTTGCCGGTCGCCGGCCCGCGCTTGGTCACCGGGCGTTTAACGCGATCTCGTCCGTCTCTTCAGGCTGCGCGTCCATGCCGGCGCTGCGGCGCCACACGCTGTTGCGTCCGACCCATCGGTCCATATCGACATCGTCGGTGACACGGTACGGCACGCCCGAGCGGGTGAGGAAGAGCTTTTCCATCTCCTCGCGCGTGAAGGGACGCGATCCGAGCCTGCCGAACACCGCCATCTGGCCGCCGGTCTCATCCACCGCGCGGTCGCGGTCGAGGCCCTTGGAAAGCGCAATCGCAGGAGACGGCGTTTTCGCATAGGCGATGAGTTCGGGCATCGGCGCGGGGCTGAAGCCGTAGAAATTGCGCTGGCTATCGGGCGAGGTCAGCTGCAGCACCTTCATCCCGTTCACCCCGTCCGCGACATAAGCGAAGAGCGAGGCATTGGTCGAACCGACCACCACATCCTCCGCATCGTTCAACGTCCCGTCGAGCGTCACCTGCTGGTAAAGCTTGGGCGCACGCGGGTTGATCACGTTGAAGATCATCAACCCGTCGCCCTTCGCCGCGACATAGGCATAGGTGCGCGCGACGTAGATCCGGCGGGCATCGGCAATCGGATAGGTCGCCTCCGGCACCGCGACGGGATTGTCCATCTTCGTCACGTCGAAGACCTTGAGGCCCTCCGCATCGGTCACCCAGAGATAGCGGAACTGGATCGTGCTGGCGCGCGCATCGGTCATCGGGATGACCTTGGTTACGCGCGGTGCGAGGCAGCTTTCCGCCGGGTTGGCCGGATCGAGCTCGCATTCATCGCGCCACGCGGTTGCAGGATCGTCGGCGATATCCTTGGGCAGGTAGACCACGACCAGGCCTGCATCGGCAGTGATGTAGGCATAATCGCCTGCCAGCGTGATGTGCTTTGCTCCGGTCAGAACGCCGTCCGGGTTCCACGCTTTTGAGCCATCCGGGAAGATCGCGCGCTCGAAGAAGTTGTCGCGGAATTCGCCGTCGGCCAGAGTGTTGATGTCGACCGCGATCAGGCCTTCGACGCTGTCGGTGATGAAGGCATAGTCATAGACCGGGCTGAAGGCCTGCTCCTGATTGACTTCGCGCATCTGGGCCGTGTTGCGTTCGGGCGCGATCGGCTGGGTTGTGGCGATCGCCATGCAGGTCGCGTCCTCGGTGTCGATATGCGTGTCATGGCCGAGCGGCGAGAACGGCGCGGTGATGATCCGCTCCGAGATGCCCTTGTTCCCGATCGAGGCGATGTCATAGGCGCGGAAACCGCCCCGCCCTTCGGCAACGAACAGGTATTCGCCGCGCATCTGCAGGCAGCCGACGCGGTCGCGCGTGCCCTCGTGGACGTTGACGAATTCCTCGAACGGTTTGGTTTCGCCGGAGAAATCGTCGTCGAAGGCTTCCCCGCGCACCCAGTTCTTGAGCTCGCGGCCGTTATCTTCGACGTGGCGACGCCAGTAGTCGGGATAGGAATAGCGGTGGAGGTAGGAGCCGAGCACGGCTTGCGGCTCGTCATATTCGGTGACGCGAATGGCGTTGATGCCGCCTTCAAGGCCGGTGAACGCGTGCATCCCGACAAAGTTCACGTAATTCGTGCCGAGCAGCAGAAGCTGCGCCATGATCGCGTTGTTGTCCTCTGCCTGGCTGAGGTGGCAATCGGTGCAGGTTTTGGTCTCGTTCAACCGAACCGTGTGCGGGAAATGCGGCGCGAAGGCTTGCGAAGAGAAGCCGACCGCGCTGATCGGCGGCTGCTGCACATAGATGCGTTCGCGGTTGATGTTGGTCGAGGACAGGACGAGCGCCGAGGACGAGCGGACCGGAGCGGTCTGGTTGCCCTTGGTCGTCTGGTGCACGCCAAGCTGGAACATCTGGTCGCGCGCGACCTGCGGATTGTAGGTTGCAAAGTTGCGCGTCTCGCCGCCTTCATAACGGTGCGACTTGGTCTTCCAGTTCGCCTCGATCGGCAGGTGACAGCCGCCGCATGATGTCGTCCACGACAGGTGGCAGGTGAAGCATGCCATTTCCGGATCGCGGTGGGCGCGGTCTTCCTCGGCAATGCCGGGGCCGAATTCGAAACGCCCGGTTTCGCCGCCATACTTGCTCATCAGTTTCGAACGCGCCGAACGGTCGTTAAAGCACGCGCCGTTCGAAGTGCTGCCTTCGTTGTCGCAGGCAGGAAGCTCGGGATTGACCGAGTCCTTGGTAAGGCTGACCTGCCATTCGAGTTCGGGATCGACGAGGCTGCGCTGGATCAGGATGCGGTGGCCCTTGTCGTCCTCTTTCCATTCGAAGCGGCGCTGGCCATCCGGGTTCCGAAGAAGCGCAAGGTTGTGGCCTTCGGGCGGTGCGGCAGGTCCGCTGGTGCGCAGTGTCGGATAAGCATCGGCGGTGCCGTGGCAGTCCTTGCACCCGATCTCGATCGCGTTGGCGACTTCGCCGTAGATGAGGCCGTTGCCATGCGTGTCCTGTTCGAAGTGACAGTCGACACACTGCATCCCAGCCTCGGCGTGGATCGACATCATGTGAACCGCGATACCGGGATTGGTCGTGTCGTTTTCAGCCGGGTTCTTCTCGACCTCGACGAACAGTTCCTCGCCATCCTTGCGCCAGCGCTGACGCCAGCGGTCCTGGTGGTAGGCGAACGCCTCGGCGCTGTCGGTTTCCGGGTTGCCGGGACGGATGATGTTGCCCTCCGCGTCGAGCAGGTTGCCATCGCGGTCGCGCTTGAAGATGCCGCGGAAATTCCAGCCGTGGCCGTGATAGTCGGCAAACTGGGTGTGCTCTAGCTCCGGGTTGAGCTCAAAGACGTTGCGCAGGAAATCGAGGTTAGCCCACATACCGCGAGCGGCAGCGCCTTCAGGGTTGCGATCCATGATGGCACGCACTTCCTCGGCGGTGGGGAATCGTTGTTCCTTGTAGAACGCCTCGTAATCCTCATCGCTCATGCCGTGCGGGCGCGGGGTGGTGTTTTCCGGGCCGGACCACATGAAGGGCGCATCGCTCTCATAGTCCCACATCGTGTAGCCGAGATACGAGTTCAGGAAGATGTTGGGCTGGTGCATGTGGCAGTTCATGCACTGCGCGGTCGGGATCGAGCGGGTGAAGACGTGGCGGATCGGGTGACCGCTTTCGCGCGTGGGCTCGTCCGAATGCGCGTCATGACCGTCGCCGTAGGGATCGTCGCCCGGCCCTTTCAGCGCGCCGTGGCCGCCGGTGTAGTCGCCGCCATGGTCATCGCCGTGGCCCTTGCCGTCATAGCCTTCGCCCGGAATGCGGCCACCGTAACCGGCGCTCTCGCGCGAATAGCACTGGGCGACTGCGGCGGCGTTCGCATTGGCGACGGGGTTGATGCAAGGATCGACCGTCTGGGTCTGACCGTCGCGGCCATATCGCGCATAGACGAGGCTGTGACGCGGCTCGCGATCGTTGGCGTAGACCACGTGGCAGCTCGCGCAGCCCGAATGGCGATAATCGCCCGGCTGGTCGTTCGTGCCCATGAACCAGGTGAACGGGTCGTTGAGGCGGGTCTTGTGAATGTTCAGCGCCGGGATCGCGACGCGCAGGCCGGTGCCGGGGCCACGGTTCGACTGTTTGAGGTCGGGACGGCCCGGCTCCTCAAGGCGCTGGATCAGGCCGGTCGGGCTTGGCAGGCCGATTTCCGGGAATTGCGAGTTGATCGTGCGACCGCCGCGCTCGAACACGCGGAAGACGTCGGCAGGCGGGATCACGTGCCAGGTCGGCAGCGGGTAAAGCTGGCCGAGCACGCCGCGCGCTTCCTGTTCTTCGGACAAAGCGCCGTCTTCGCCATCGCCGGGCGAGGAGATGACATTGGCCACACCCGAAATCGTCGCCGGATCGCCCGAGCGGGTGTAAGCCTCGCCAAGGATGTAGTTTTTGAAGGGCAGAATGCCGTTATTATACGTCGCCCCGCCCCACAGCATCGCGCCGGTTGCCATGATCGAACGCTCAGCCGCTTCGATCGACTGAATGTGGCAGGAACCGCAGGCCTCACGCGCGACGCGGTAGTCCGAGGGGTTCACGAACTTCACGAATTCGGGCGATTCCTTGTTGAGCAGCGCGTAAGAACGCTTGGGGTTCGCCGATGATGGTGCGTGCCAGCTGTCCGGATATTTGGGCAGGACGTGTGCAGCATCGCGCGCGGCTGCGTAATCAGGATGGTCGTATGGCAGCGCGGGATTGCCTTCGACGCCTGCGTTACCGCCGTGGCAGTCGGTGCAGCCCAGCACGACAGCAGGCGTTTCGTGCATCGTCGCCGCATCGCTTGCCTTGTGGCAGGTCTTGCAGCCCATTGATTTTGCATCGGCTTCAGCCTGCGACTGGCGCGCGGGAGCGGGCGGCGCGAGCACGCCTGCGTCCTTGTAATTGCGATAGACCGGCTTTTCCTCTGCCGCCGCAAAGCCGGTCGACTGGAACACCGATAGGCCAAGAACCATCACGGCAAGCGCGAAAAGGGCCTGTGCGGGCGAAAGGAAGCGTGAGAGCGAGATGAGTTTGCCTTGCATCAGTAAGTCAACGTCACGTTTGCGAGGATCGAGTAATACTCATCCTGGTTGCCGAGATTGTCGAACAGGTCCTTGAACCCGTCGCCCGAAAGGAGCGCAGCGCCCGACAGGCGGAAAACGATGTTCTGGTTGGCCTTGGGCCGCCAGATGGCCGAGGCCGAGACGTCGTAGCCGATCTCGCTCGGGATCGAGCCTTCGACACGCAGCGCCTCAAGCGAAGAGGTGTCTTCGAACCACAAATGGTTGGCGTTCGCGCTGAGGCGGAATTCCGGCGTCAGGTCGAAGTCCGCGCCCACGCCCACCAGCCACAGACCGGGGTTGTTGAAATTCGACTGCCCCTGCTCTTTCGAGGAGCGCAGGTTGTTGAGGATGCCGTTGCGACCATTAACTGCCACCGCGCGGCCACCGCCTGCGAACGGGATCGTCTGCCTGATCCAGTAGGAGGTATCCGCGCCCGCAAAGACCGGGTTTTCGAAGATCGCGTCGAACCCGCCCTCTGTGTCGTCATAGGGATCGCTGTCGCCGCTCTGGAAAGCGCCCGACAGGCGGAAACGCGCCCAGTCGCGGTCGTAGCTGAGTTCGACCGCGGCAAACTGCGCGTTGATGTCAGCCTCTTCGCCAGTGAAGAAGTTGTTGCGATCCTCACCCAGCGCCCAATAGGCGCTGCCCGTGATGTTGATGCGCCCGATGCGGCCATCGACGTTGTAGCCAAGATAGAACACGTCGTAATCGCGCCCGCGAATATCGCCGAGCAGCGCCGGGCGAACCGGGAAGCCGTTATCGTCGATCTCGATATCGTTGCCCTCGCGATTGCGGTTATAGGCAAAGGTGATCTGGCTGGTCAGCGCCGGGATCAGGAAATCCTGACGATAGGCGTTGGCGATGAAGACGAAGTCGTCGCGCGGTTCCTGAACGACCGAGTTGAGGCCGCTATTCGTGTCTTTCTCAAGCCGCCAGAACGCGCCGAGATTGAACTGGAAACGGTTGTTGTCGCGGTTGCCGAACAGCCGCACGCCAAGCTGTTGGTCGTTGAACAGGAAGCCACGGAAATCGGCCTGAAACGGCTGAATGCCTGCGCGGATCGAGATGAAGTCGAACCGGTCGGTGTCGAGCGGGGTGAAGTGATAGTCGACGAACAATTCCTGGACGCCCAGGAAATGGTCGAGACGGTCGGTCCCCTTCGACGGCTCGACGAACAGAACGCGCCGCTCTGGCACGTCGACATAATTGACGTTGTAGGCGAGCGTGACGCGATATTCGACCGATGGCGGCTGATAGGCGGTGTTGCCTTTGAGCAGCGCCGCGCCGACGATGAAGGTCTGCGAAAGCACGGTCGAGAAATCGTTGCCGAACACATCGAGCCGGTCGGGGTCTTCGGTGGTCTGCACGCCGACGGGAATCGGAAATGTGCGTGGCTCGTAAACGGTGTCGCTGATCGCGTTCAGGACAAAGAACCACTTGCCCGGCGATTTCAGGCCAAGGAACTTGGGCGTCCCGCACGGCGCGCTGCCATAGGGTGGCTCTTCGCCCGCTGCCTCTGCCGCTTCGCGAATGCGGCGGCGGCGTTCCTGCTCGTCCTCGGTCGGGATGCAGATCGGGCGGTCGCCCTTATAGGTGTTCTGAGCGTAGGGGTCGAAGAAGTCCTCCTCGACCACGCCCAGTGATTCGATCAGTCGCCAGCGATCGGGGATCGGCACCTGCGACGGGTCGAACGCCTGTGGCGGGGGGGCGCGCACGGCGCCTTCGTTGACCTGAATGACCTCTTCGGGAAGCTCTTCATTGAAGCCGGGACGTTCGCGCCCTTCGAGGATCTGCCGATCGAGGTCCTCACCCTCTTCGCGCGCGGTGGTGTTCAGCCCCTCGCCGACGGTCCTGTTGTGATCCTGCTCCTGTTCCTGCGGCTGCTCCTGGTGCGTGCTTCCCCCGGCGTCCTGCGCCATAGGCTGCGAGAGGATCACGAGTGGAAGGAGGGAGAAGGCCGACATGGTTACAGCCCCTCACACACGTTCTGCGTCGGATCATCGAGGAACGGCGCAAACGGACAGTTCACGTAGCGCAGCCGAACTTGCCGTCCGGCGACATTGACCACGATGCGGTCTGCGCGAATATCATTGGGCGCGTTGTTGATCGATCCGGTGCGCACCCCTGCATTGTGAAGGCCGAGGAAACTGACCATGTCATCCTGGTCGATACCGTCGCCCGAAACCCCGATACCGCCGATCAACTGGCCGCCGCGATAGATGGGGACAGAGCCGGGGAAGATCTGGATACCGTTGGAGATGCGCGGCGTGCCTTGCGAAGTGGCGGGCAGCCCGGTGCAGGCACGCGGCGTATCGGGCTGTGTGCCGTTGCTCGCGATAAAGCCTGCGTGCTGGAAGATGTTTCCGGCAACCAGCGTCAGCTGAAGCCCCGTCGCGAACGGGCTAAACGTCTGCGGATCCTCAACCGACAGGGGCCCCGCAATCGGGCCGACTTCGCCATCGGGGAAATAGGGCCGCGCAAGGTTGCCGCCCGAACGGTCTGCGAAGGCGAATGTCCCGGTCAGGGCATTGGGATCGCCGAGGAAATCGCGCACCCGCTGCACCACCGCCGCAACTTCGGGCGGAGCCGCCGAGAAGTCCTGCGCGGCAATCGGGTTCGAAAATAGCGCCGCCGTGCGCGCTTTTTGCAGCGACACGTCGGTGCCGAAGATCGGTCCGTCCGGGCTGCGAACGATGCCGAGGATCTGGCCGTTGGTGTCGACCACACTGATCGTCGCCTGCATCCGGCTGTCGAGCGGGCGGCGGATTTGCGCGCGGGCACGGCTGAGGACAACGAACGCTTCTTCGAGAACCGCGCGAACCTCGCTGGCCGTCAGGGGCTGGCTAACCAGAGTGCCATCGGTCCCGGCGCGGATCGGATAGCGGTTGTTGCCGTTACCGTCGGTCAGGACAAAGGCGTCGGGATTGGAAAACTCGGCAGGGGTCGAGGCGCGGATGCCGCTTGCCTCTGTGCCATATGCGGTGCCTGCGCGAATTGTGCCGTCGGTATAGCCAGCAACCGAAATCAGCCCTCCGCCCGGACCGTTTACCGCGTCAAAGTTGGTCTGGAGCGGAGAAAGCTGGTCGAAGCGCGCATCGACGAAGCGGAGCGCCGTGCCATCGACGCTGATGCGGTTTGCGCGGATCGTTTCGGGCGCGACGAAGCCTTGCGTTCCGGCGAGCGCTGCGAATTCTTCGGGATCGTTGTCGACATCGAGGATGTTGGCATCGAAGCCGTAATTGCCATCGCCTTCTACCCCGATCCCCCCGACGATGACGCCGTTCTTGTAGATCGGAAGCCCGCCTGAATCGGCTGCAAGGCCAAGCGGCGAACGCTTGGGTCCAATAAAGGCCCCCGGCCCGCCCGATGCGGAAAAGCGCTCGCTAAGGTCGGAGCACGGAAGCTGGCTGAACTGCACACCGAACAGCGGGCCGCTTTCAAGTCCAACCGTCGTTGGAGCCGGCGGAAAGTGCTCCTGCACAATCTGGCTTGCTGTGCGGGTCGAAAACGCATTGCCGCCGCTTGAAAGATATGCGCCGGTGACGGCCTTTGCGATGGCCGCTGCTGAAGAGGGAACGTCAACGCCTTGCAAGCCGATCCCTGTGCCCGGTGCTGCCGTGCCGCCGATCTGGTTGAGGCTTACCTGCGTCGTGCCCGGTGCGCCTGCCATCTGGAACACGGCGAGCACATTGCCTACGCGGTCGGTGACAGCGATCGTCGATGGAATACCGCGCGCGCTCGCTTCACCTGCGGCCTGGGCGATGATCTGCTGAACTTCGCCGACCGAGAGGCTTTCCTGCGCGGGGAAGCTGAACAATTGCCCCTGGGGCGGGGGCGGAGGCGGCGGGGGAGGCGGCGGATTGCCTCCCGTCCCTCCACCACCGGGAGCCGAATCGCCACCACCACACGCAGCGAGCACCAGAAGCGGTGCGCCTGCCAGAACTTTCCATCCCCCCGCCATGGTCAGCTCAACCTGCGGATCGCTGCGATGGCCGAAGCCAGCGAAGCGCGGAAATTGTCGGGATCGTAGGCGTTCGGCTCCTGCACGGCGGCATACGCCTTGTTGATGTCGGAGCGGATACCGGCGGCAGCGCCAGAGGTCACGCGGCCATTGGTAACAAGGCCATTCAGCAGCGTGTCGATCGCCATCACCGCCTGCACCGAACCCGAATAATCGGTGAAGCGCGGACGGATCGCATTGTCGCCGATGATGCCGATCACCCGGAAAGCGTCGGCATTGGCATAGGCCCGCTGGCTCAGCGCATTGGATAGCGCCCCTGCCCTCTGCGACAGCGCAATCGCGGCCTCGCGCGGGTCGGAACCGTTGCCACCCATCGCCGCGTGGAAGCTGCGGCTGGCCGCCCGGAATTCATCCGCCTGACCCGGCACCAGAGCGCCCGCCACGGCGGTCAGCATGATGATGCTCTCATCATTGAACGGTGCATTGCCGAACGGGATCGGGCGGCCCGGATTTTCCTCAAACGTGAGGCGGCGTTGGCTCGAATCCTGAATTTCGCGGTGGCACGAATGGCAATCGAGGAAGTAATATTGCGGGAAGACGCCTTCCATCCCGAACTTGGGATTGGCGAAAAGCCCGGTCGCGCGGCGCACTGCCTCCGCCTGTCCAACCGCCCAGAAACGCACCGCATTGGGCCGGCCTTTGCGCTGCGTGTAGTCAGCGTCGATATTGTGGTGCTGCTGAAGCGCGCTGAACAGGTCAAGCTCGAACGATACGCGCGGGTGACCCGCCGCCATCATCGAGTGGGTGACGAACTGCCCCGGCTTGGTCGAACCGTAATGACAATCAAGGCAGACATTGGCGCGAACCTGAGGCCGGTCCAGCGGGGTCAGGCCATCGGCCACGTTCGAGGCGTGCGTCGCAGGGCGGGCATAGTGGCTCGACAACCAGGCATCGCCTGCCGGGCCATGGCAGCTTTCGCAGCCGACCCCGTCGGAAAGTTGAAAGCGCGGCCCCTTGGGAGCCGAAGGCACATAGGTCGCGTGACAGCCAAGGCATTCCTTGGCCTGCGTCGCATCGCCAAGGCCGAGGGTCGCAGTGATCTGTTGACCACGGCGACCGGCGAGCACAGCATAGGCGCGGCTGTGAGCGCCGCTTGGCGAGGAAGGTTCCTGCCATGTGGCGATTTCATCCTGCCTGACGACGGCGCCGTTACCTTCGGCGCGGCCATGGCAGGTCGAGCCTGCACAGCTGGCAACACCTTCGAACTGCGCATTGCCCGATGCGGTCGCTGCTGGATAAATTGCAATGAGCCCGAGCACGGCAAAGACGCGCGCGAAACCCGCGACATTCCGGCTCAGGGAATTAGCCAATCCCCACACTGGCCCTGATCTTGTCATCTCATACCCCCCACGAGATGCCTGCAACTTTGCCTTTTTATCCGAGCGACGCAAGCCCTTAGGCCCGCCCTCGCCCGAATATCCCGTCGGCTGCCTGCGCAAATCGTGCCCCCAGGCTAGCAATGCGCAGACCGCGATACTTGTATGGTAACGTCAAGTAATGGGTGATCCCCAGACTCTGCCCTCCCAAGCAAGCGCTCCTTTGTCACAGTACCGGGCGCGTGATGCAACCTCCAATACGATGATTTCCCGGACAAACCCCGCGAATTTTTTGCAAGTGTGGCCACAAGATGCGTGAAACTGTCGTCTCAGTCCTTTCACCTGTGGCGCAGCCTTGTCATGAGTGGTCCGGGCACGATTTTCAGGGGAGCCGAGCCGTTACAATGACAACACCACCCATTCCCGTCGGCACAGACGGCTTTTTCCATCCGGCGAACGAGGATGAGGTGATTGCCCTCGTCCACTATGCACGCGAGGCTGGCGTCCAGATAAGGGCGCGCGGTTCGACACACTCGGTCGCGTGGAGCATCTACACCAATCCATGCAGCGACACTCCGCGCAATCGCACGCTCCAGCAGAGCCCGCCGCCGCTGAAGGACGGAAAGCAGGAGATCAACATCGCATTCGACAAGATGCGCGATCTCACATGGGTCGACGCCGATAAAGGCGTAATCGAAGCGGGGCCGGGCATCAATCTGGGCTGGGACCCGCAGGACCCGTTCGGCGTGTCGACGCGTGAAAACAGCCTGCTTCATCAAATTTTCGAGCGCGGCTGGGCGGTCAACACGCTTGGCGGAATTACGCATCAGACGCTGGCCGGGTTCACGGCGACCGGCTCGGCGGGAGGTTCGACCACATATGGATGGGACAATTCCATCGCGTTCAAGGTGGTGGATGGCACGGGCAAATGCGAGTGGATCGAACAGGGCCACGATCATTTCGATGCCTATGCGACCTCGATGGGGTTGCTGGGGATAGTCGTCGCGGTCCGCATGCAGCTTGTTCCTATGTACAATATCGAAGGGACCGAGCAGACCACCGCGCTCTCGGGCGCAGAGGCGCCGATGGATTTTCTTGGGAAAGGCGGCGCGGACCAGCCGAGCCTTGAAGAGTTCCTCAAAGACACACCCTACGCCCGCGTCGTGTGGTGGCCGCAAAAGGGCGCTGAGCGCATCCAGACATGGCAGGCGAAGCGCGTCGATCCGCCGCAGAACCCCGATGACAACGTCCCTTACCAGCAATTCACGCCCGACTATGGCGGCCAGACCGAGCAATATCTCGGCGCGCTCATATTCGTGCTGGTCGGCAACACCAGTCCCTGGCGCATCATCGGCCTGATCTGGCAGAAAACCTGCGCTTACCTTGAGAACCTCGCATTCGTGCTGCGCCAGAGCGGCAAGGGAGAGTTTGCGCGGTTCTTCACCTTCCTGCTTGGATGCCTGACCGGGATCGTTGCCGGGGCCATCGCGACGCTGCTGGCCTTCTTCAACTCGGTTATAACGGCGGTCTTTCCCAAGCTCCTGCCGATCTTTCAGCCGATGACCAAGCGCGGGGAAGAGACGCGCTTCAATGACTGGTATTGGCGCTCGCTTTGCATGGACAACACGGTGAGCGACGAATTGCTCGGCACCGAATTTACCGAAATCTGGGTGCCGATCGACCGGACGCAGGAGGTGATGAACATCTATCAGACCATGTTCGATGAGGGCGGCGAAGAGGCCACCGGCTATTTCTCGACCGAGGTTTACGGCGGCTCACCCACCAGCGGCTGGCTGCATCCCGGATACAGCGATGGCGCGGATGAATACGCAAACGGCGCGGTGCGGATCGACGTGTACTGGTACCGCGACAATGACGGTATTCCCAACGATGACGAGGGTTTCCTCGACCAGTATTGGGACATCCTGAAGCAGAGCGACATTCCGTTCCGTCTACACTGGGGCAAGTTCATTCCGCGTGACAACCTCTCTTTCTGGGCAAAGCATTACCGCGACAATCTGCCGCGCTTCGATGATTTCATGGCATTGCGGGCGCAGCGCGACCCGCACGACCTGTTCTTCACCGATTACTGGCGCACGAGGTTGACCGGGAAATAAGCCGCGCCCGTCATGCTTGCTGCGCTGCAACGAAGCGCTTGGCGAATGCCGGAACAGGCGTATGTTCGGGCCGGTGGGTGACATATCCGATCTCGCATTGACTGGGGCCGCGCTGCTGATGGCAGGGGCGGCTGCTGGCTTCGCGGGGGGACTGTTCGGGATTGGCGGCGGCTTTGTTGTTGTTCCCGCGCTTGTTTTCTTGCTGCCGTTGATGGGAGCGGGCGCTGAACAAACGGCGCATGTCGCGGTGGGCACATCACTTGCCACGATCATCTTTACATCAATCCGCTCGACGATGAGCCACGCAAAGCGCGATTCGGTCGATTTCGATCTGCTCAAGGGCTGGGCCCCGTGGGTCGTCCTGGGCACCGCCGCCGGCGCATGGATCGCCGATTTCGTTTCCGGGGCGCAGCTGGCCATGATCTTCGGCGTCGGCGTGCTTGGCTTTGCGGTCTATTTCCTGCTGCCTGCGCGCGCGGCGGAGCCGATTTTTGCAGCGATGCCCGCCGGAGTTGCGCGCGTCGGTATTGCGGGCACTCTTGGCGCGTTCTCGGCGCTTCTCGGGATTGGCGGGGGCACGCTGACGACCCTCACCATGACCGTATGTGGCGCGCCGATCCACCGCGCGATCGGCACGGCGGCAGGCATGGGCGCGATCATCGCGATACCGGGCGCTGTTGGTTTTGCCGTTATCGGATGGGGCGAGGCGGGATTACCGTGGGGCTCGCTCGGCTATGTCAATCTGCCTGCCGCCCTCGGTATCGTTGTGACCTCGATCATCTTTGCGCCGCTCGGAGTAGCGGTCGCTCACAATCTTGCGCCGCAGGTGCTTCGCCGGGTCTTCGGAATTTACCTCATCGTCGTTGGAATAACGATGATCGCCAAGTTCTAGTGCGGTTGCGCTATGCATCGGCGCTGCCCGAGATTATCGATAGCATGAGAGCGTAGGAAAGAGAGGATTGGCATGATGCGGTTTTCGGCAGGGATGGCGCTTGGCGCTGCGATTGGTCTGGCGAGCCCGGCACTGGCGGACACGCTGGTCGATGTGGAGAGCGAGCATGTCGACCAGAGCGTCGAGATGCCCACTTTCAAGGTCGACACCAGCTGGCCCAAGCTGCCCGATGACATGATCCTTGGGCAAATCCCCGGCCTCTCCATTGCTGAGGACGACACGATCTGGGTGCTCACCCGCCCCAATTCGCTGGGGCCCACGGAAATCGGGCGCGACACCGATCCGCCGATCACGCAGGCATGCTGCACGGCCCCTCCCCATGTCCTTCAGTTCGACAAGGAGGGCAATCTGCTGCGGAGCTGGGGCGGGACCGAGCTTGCGCCGGGTGAAAGCACGGTCACGGGCAGCGGCGGTGACGCGGTCGAGGAAGGCGACGAGCAATGGCCTGCCAATGTTCACGGCCTTTATGTCGACAAGGAAGGCACCGTCTGGATCGGCGGCAATGGCAATGGCGACCACGTGGTCCTCAACTTCACCGCCGATGGCGAGTTCATCCGCCAGATCGGCCGCCGCCAGACGACTGAGGGCAATTCGAGCGAAGAGTATCTCGGCAACCCCGCCGACATCGCTGCCGATGGTGACAGCGTGCTGGTGGCCGACGGCTACATCAACAAGCGCATCATCGCCTTCGACCACGGCGACCTCGCCTTTGACGAGCTTTACGGTGCCTATGCCGAAGACCCCGATGGCGGCACGCGCGATGAACCCTTTGACCAGAGCCAGGCGACGAGCACTGGCGATGGCGGTGCGAACCCGGAAAGCCGCAGCTTTGGCGACATTGTCCACTGCGTCGTGCGCGGGCCCGACGACACCGTCTATGTCTGCGACCGCCGCAACAATCGCCTGCAAGTGTTCCGCGAAACCGCAGAGGGGACCGAATTTGTCCGCGATGTCGTCATCGCCGACGGCACCGGCGGCACGCGCACGGCAAGCGATGTCGCATTCAGTCCCGATGGAACCTACGTCTACGTCGCCGACATGATGAATGGCCGGGTGTGGATCCTTCTGCGCGAAACGCACAATGTCGTTGGCTGGTTCGGACGCAATGGCCGGTATCCGGGCCAATTCATCTGGCTGCACAGCGTCGATGTGGACAGCGAAGGCAATGTCTACACCAGCGAAGTCAACACCGGGCGCCGCGTCCAGCGCTTCGTCTTGCAAGGAGCCGAAGACTAGGCTCTACTTGTGCCTGACGGGATTTAAACGGGGACTGGAAATAATGCGTTACCTGGGGTCGCTCCTCGCTACGACGGCGCTCGTGGCACAGCCTGCACTTGCGGGCGAAGACGTTCTGTATGACGAACGACCCGATTGGGTCGACGTGCGCGAGATTGACGCACAGGCGCGCGAGGAAGGCACGCCGATCCTGCTTCTCGACCAACAGGCCCGGATCGAGAGCGGGCAGCTCTGGCGTTACAGCGACACTGCCATTGCGGTCGATTCCCCGCAGGCGCTGACCCGGTTCGGCACGCTGTCGGCCAACTGGCTTCCGGACAAGGGCGACCTTATCGTCCACGCGGTCCAGATCATCCGCGAAGACGAGGTGATCGACCTGCTCGAAGGTGAGACCCGATTTGAAGTCCTGCGCCGCGAACAAGGTCTGGAATCGCGCCTGCTCAACGGCGCGCTGACCGCGACGATGAACGTGCCGGGCGCGCGTTTGGGAGACGTCATCCGCCTCGCCTATTCCGTCACGACCAGCGATCAGGCCATGGGCGACAACGTGCAATGGCAATCGGGCATTATCGCCGATCCCTTCCCGCTCGGAGACGGACGGATCAGCGTGTCATGGCCGCAGGATCTGCCCGTCACGCGCCTGCGCAAAGGCGATGCCGAAGTGGCCGAGCCTGAGTTGATCGACGGATACAATGTCTGGTCGGTCGACATCCCGGTAAGCGAGGTTGACCCGACCCCGAACGATGCCCCGTCCCGCTTCAAGATCGGCGAACTGATGCAGGTTTCGACCTATGCCGATTGGCAGGCGGTCTCCTCCAACATGGCCAGGCACTACAAGGTCGAAGGCAGCATCGCACCGGGCGGTGATCTTGCCGCCGAAGTCGCCCGCATCGCGGAGGCAAGCGACGATCCGCTGACCCGCGCCGCGATGGCGGTAAAGCTGGTGCAGGACGATGTCAGCTACCTTCTGAACGGGCTCGACGGAGGCAATTACTTGCCACAATCACCCGAAGAAACATGGGAAAACCGCTTTGGCGACTGCAAGGCGAAATCGGTCCTGCTGCTCGCCATGCTGCGCGATCTTGGCGTCACATCCGAGGTCGTGCTGGTCAAAAGCCAGGGCGGCGATTCGGTCCCGATGCTCGCCCCGATGCCGGGCAATTTCGACCACATGATCGTTCGCGCCGAGATCGACGGGGTGAATTACTGGCTCGATGGCACCGCGTCGGGCACGCGGATCGACACGATCGATGCGGTCCCACGCTTCTTCTACGCCCTGCCCTTGCGCGATGAAGGGGCCGACCTCATCAAGCTGGATGAACGGGCAAAGGCGACGCCGGACCGGTTTGTCCGGCTCGAAATAGACCATTCCGCCGGTGTTCGTCTTCCCTCGCTCTTCAACGTCGAAATCGAGTTTCGCGGCACGACTGGCGCCCAATGGCGTTCGGTCGCCGAACAAGGTGACGAGGACATGCGCGAAGGCGCGGTTTACCGTGCCGTTTCAGGCGTCGTTGGCCCTTCTCAACTGGTCGACCATGAAATCTCCTACGACGTCGAAACCGGCATCGCCCGTGTCAGCGCGCGCGGCGCACGCACGACGCCGTGGCAGCGCGACGATATCGAATACAAACTCGTCGCGCCCGCTCAGGCGGCCAAGGCTGTCGGTTTCAACACCGACCGCGCGCGCGCGGCGTGGCGCGACATTCCCCTGAAGCTCAACGGGCCGATCTATTTCGCTTCCCAAATGGAAATGAAGCTGCCCTCGAGTGGCCCCGCATTCGATCTCGAAGGCAGCGAAGAAGCCTCGCAGACAATCGGCGGGGTCGAGCTTTCGTCGAAAGCCACGCTCGAAGGCAACCGCTTCATCCTGTCGCAATCCATGCGCAGCGTGGCTGAAGAACTGCCTGCCGAAGACATTCCGGTAGCTCGCCGTGCCCTTGCCCGGTTCGACCGCGCCTTGCCGGTCGTGCAGACCTCTGGCGGCGTGCGCGAATTGTGGGAATATTTCGGGGAGGACCGCGCCCTGCTCGATGCGCATGAGCAATTCTACGCGCAGGCCATTGCCGAAGCGGACGAGGACGAAGGTAATCCCTCCCTCAACCGCGCCGCCTTCCGCGCCGGGGTTTATGACCATGCAGGTGCACTTGAAGACGTGGAAGCCGCGCTGGAGATCGAGGCATCGCGCGACCTGTATCTGCGCCGCGCTTCATTGCGCCGGCAATTGGGCGATCTCGAAGGGTCGCTGGCCGACCTTCAACTGGCCGAGGATCTGAAACCCGATGGCGCGACATACAGCAATCAGGTTGAACTGCTCGCCCTGCTGGGAGAAACCGAGGAAGCGCTCGCGCTGGCTGAGGATTTTGCGAGCTTCGCCGACGATCCGGTCGATGAAGCGAACCTGATGGCGACCGCTTTGGGCTGGGCGGGGTCAGTCGAGGAAGGGCTCGACCTGCTCGCAGCGCAGGTGCTCCGCCGTCCGGGCGATGGTACGCTGCTCAATTCGGTATGCTGGAATGCGGGCATCTGGAACGTGCTCAACGAAGAGCGCATGCAATCGTGTATCGATGCGGTCGAAAAGAGCGACTATTCCGCCGCCGCGCTCGACAGCCGCGCTCTGGCGCATCTGCGGATGGGCAATCTCGAGGCGGCGCTGGCCGATGTCGATGCCGCGCTTCTGGCTCAACCGGGCCTTACCGCATCGCGACTTTTGCGCGGGATCATCAAGGTCCGGCAAGGCGAGGAGGCCGAGGGTCGCCGGGAAATCGCGCTGGCGCTTGCCATGACGCCCGGTATCGAGGCGACGTATCGCGCGTGGGGTCTAGACTTCTGATACCAAACGGGCGGAGGCTCACACCCCCGCCCGTTCAATCCTCTGTATAGCCAGACCTTACGAAGACAGCGCCACGTGCCGTTTCATGTGGTGGTCGATATTGCCGAACTCGCTGTCGAAGATCGTCAGGCGCTTGAAATAGTGCCCGATCGCATATTCGTCGGTCATGCCGTTGCCGCCGTGGATCTGGATCGATTCCTGCCCGACATGATGCGCTGCCTGCCCGACGCGAACCTTGGCCGCCGACACGGCAAGCTTGCGCTCACGCTCTTCGGCATCGAGGCGCAGGGTTGCGAGGTAGGTCATGGAGACCGAGCTTTCATACTCGGTATACATGTCGACCATGCGGTGCTGGAGCACCTGAAACTTGCCGATCGGCACGCCGAACTGCTTGCGCTGCTTCGAATATTCGAGCGTGATTTCGTTCGCGACCTTCATCGCTCCGCATGCCTCGGCGCATTGTGCGGCGATGGCCTCATCGGTAACGCGCTCGATCAGCGGGAGAGCGCCGCCCTCTTCACCGATCAGAGCGTCGGCAGGGACCTGCGCATTCTCGAAATAGACTTCCGAAGCGCGGCGTCCATCGACGGTCGCATAATCGCGGGTGACGACGCCGTCGGCGCTCTTGTCGACGACGAACACCGACACGCCCTCGCTGTCGCGGCGATCACCGCTCGTGCGCGCTGTAACGATCAGGTGGCTCGCCCAAGGTGCGCCAATTACGACCGCCTTGTGGCCGTTGAGAACATAGGCGTCGCCGTCCTTCTTCGCGGTGGTCTCGAGGTCGGCATAATCATACCGGCCCTTCGGCTCGGCATAAGCGAAGGCGAAGACCCGGCTGCCATCGACAATGCCGCCAATATGTTCTTCCTTCTGCGCCGCCGTACCAGCGTGCTTCAGGAAACCGCCTGCGCATACGACGGTCGGGACGAACGGCTCGACCACGAGGCCTTTGCCGAACTCTTCCATCACGACCATCGCGTCGATCGAACCGCCGCCGAAGCCGCCATCTTCTTCGCTGAACGGCATGCCAAGAATGCCAAGCTCTGCCAGCTGCGCCCAGATTTCGGGACGCCATCCGGCCTCGCTCGCGATCACTTCGCGGCGGGTTTCCGAGCCGTATTCTTCGCGGACAAGGCGCGACAATCCATCGCGCACCATGTCCTGTTCTTCTGTGAAGTTGAAATCCACGTGAGTTCCTCTCTGGTGTCCTTGGGTACCTTAGAGGCCCAGGATCATTTTCGTGATGATGTTGCGCTGGATTTCGTTCGATCCGCCGTAGATCGAAGTCTTGCGCATGTTGAAATAGGTCGCTGCCGAATGCTGCGCATAGTCCGGTCCGATCGGGTACTGGTTCGAACTTGCATCGACGATCGAACCGTACATCGGTGTACCGTAGCTGCCGACCGCTTCGAGCGTGAGTTCGGTCAGGCGCTGCTGAATTTCGGTGCCCTTGATCTTGAGGATCGAGCTTTCCGGCCCCGGCCCCTTGCCCGCCTGTTCTCCGGCCAGCGTGCGCAACTCGGTGATCTCGAGCGCGGCTAGGTCGATCTCAAGCTGGCTCACCTTGCGAGCAAAATCGAAGTCGCTCATCAGCGGCTTGCCGTCGAGGGTTTCGCTGCCGGCAATCTCGCGCAGCTTTTCAACGCCGCGCTTTGACCGCGCGACACCGGCGATCCCGGAACGTTCGTGAGCGAGCAGGAACTTCGCATAGGTCCAGCCCATGTTCTCCTGACCCACGAGGTTTTCGACCGGTACGCGCACATCGGTGAGCCAGGTCTCGTTGACCTCGTATCCGCCGTCGATGAGCTTGATCGGCTTCACCTCGACGCCGGGCGTTTTCATGTCGATCAGGATGAAGGAGATGCCCTCCTGCGGCTTGGCAGCATCGGGATCGGTCCGGCACAGGAAAAAGCCCCAGTCGGCGTGCTGCGCCAGAGTGGTCCATGTTTTCTGACCATTAATGACGTAATGGTCGCCATCGCGCACGGCAGTAGTCTTGAGGCTGGCGAGGTCCGACCCTGCGCCTGGCTCTGAATAGCCCTGACACCACCACACATCGCCCGACAGGATGCCGGGGAGGTGGCGCTGTTTCTGTTCGTCATTGCCGAAAGTGTAGATCACCGGGCCGACCATCGAGACGCCGAAGGGCAGCGGCATGAAAGTGCCCACGCGCGCATTTTCTTCCGACCAGATATAGCGCTGCGTCGCGCTCCATCCGGTGCCGCCATATTCGACCGGCCATGCCGGAGCCGACCAGCCCTTCTTGCCGAGGATCTTGTGCCACGCGGTCATGTCTTCGGGCGACATGTCCTCGCGGTTGCCCATGCCTTCGAGATGCTTGGGGTGGTTCTCTTCGATGAAGGCGCGGACTTCTTTGCGGAACGCCACTTCTTCGGGGGTGAATTCGAGGTTCATAGCTGTGCTCTCTCTTCAAACTTTCTGCGCTTCAGTGTGGCATGAGCTACGCAGCACTTAAAGGATAAGTTTCGTTTTTGAACCCGTATCGAACGGTAAAGTGCGCGGCGATGCCGGCTGACGTAACGTCACGGCGGGATCGCCATGTTTTCCACCGTAAGCCCCAAGGCGTTGCTGCGCAGCGAAGGGCTGATTAGGACTGATGCCAAACAGCCATTTGGACAGGATCAACCATGCAATTCACCGAGCAGCACGAGGCGCTCAAGGCCTCGCTCGAATCGTTTATCGAGCGCGAAATCAATCCGCATGTCGATGCGTGGGAGGATGAAGGCATCTTCCCGGCAAAGGAGCTGTTCAAGAAAATGGGCGATGCAGGCTTCCTCGGGATCAACATGCCCGAAGAGTTCGGCGGCGCTGGACTCGACTATTCCTACGGCCTCGTCTTTGCCGAGACGGTCGGCACGATCAATTGCGGCGCCCTGCCGATGGCGATTGGTGTGCAGACCGACATGGCAACCCCTGCTCTCGCCCGCTTCGGCAATGACGATGTGCGCGAGCGGTTCCTGCGCCCCTCGATCAGCGGCGATTATGTCGCGTGCCTTGGCGTGTCAGAGCCCAGCGCGGGGTCGGACGTCTCGGGCATCCGCACCACGGCGAGGAAGGATGGCGATGATTACATCATCAACGGCACGAAGATGTGGACCACCAACGGCACGCAGGCCGACTGGATGTGCCTGCTCGCGATCACCGATCCCGAAGGCGGCGTGCATCACAACAAGTCGCTGATCTGCGTGCCGATGGATACGCTCGGCATCTCCACCGCGCCGCGCTTCAGGAAGCTTGGCATGCATTCCTCCGACACGACGCAGGTGTTTTTCGAAGATGTGCGCGTCCCTCAGGCGAACCTTATTGGCGAGGAAGGCAAGGGCTTTGCCTACCAGATGTCGCAGTTTCAGATCGAACGGTTGTGGGCAGGCGCGGCGGGACTTCGCAGCATGGAGAACCTGATCGCCGCGACGCGCGAATATGCGGCGGGTCGCAAGCTTTTCGGTCAGAGCGTGCTCGACTTTCAGTCGGTCGCCTTCCGGCTCGCCGAGCTGGAAACCGAGGTCGAACTGTTGCGCAGCCTCACCTACCGCGCAGCGGAATTGCATATTGCAGGTGAGGACGTGACGCGGCTTGCGACGATGGTGAAACTGAAGGCGGGTAGGCTGAGCCGCGAGGTGTCGGATGCGTGCCTGCAATATTGGGGCGGCATGGGATATATGTGGGATTCGCCCGTCGCGCGCGCCTATCGCGACAGCCGGTTGGGATCGATCGGCGGCGGCGCAGATGAGGTGATGCTGCAAATCCTGTCGCGACAGGCCGGTTCGTGACCCTTCCCGACGCGACGAACGGGGCGAACGGGGCGAACGGGGCGAGACCAGCCTCACTGCTTTGGACATATCGCGCGTTGGGTATTGGACTTGCAGCGCTCGTCTATGCCTTGCTCGGTTCGGCTGAGATGTCAGGCGATGCGCGCTTTGTTGCAGCCATCGCCACCCTGATGGCGGTCTGGTGGATTTCCGAAGCCGCGCCGCTTGCCGTGACTTCGCTGCTGCCCATCGTGCTGGTTCCTGCGCTGACAGAGAGAACCGTGCGCGAGACTACCAGCGCTTATGCGAACCCCATCGTTTTCCTGTTCCTCGGGGGATTCCTGATCGCGATTGCGATGCAGAAATGGGGGCTGCACCGGCGCATCGCGCTGCTGACGGTCAAGCGCGTCGGCGTGTCGCCGACCCGCATCGTGCTCGGCATGATGATCGCGACCGCGTTTCTGTCGATGTGGGTGTCGAACACCGCGACGACCTTGATGATGGTGCCGATTGCGATCTCTGTGCTGTCGCTGGTCAGCGCCAACGCTGCGGTCGCAGGCGCCGGAGACGCCGAGGCCGACACCAACATCGCGACCTTTGGCGTGTGTCTGGTGCTCTCCATCGCATGGTCATCGAGCATGGGGGGCCTCGCCACGCTGACGGGGAGCACGCCGAACGCCTTCATCGCAGGATATGCGCGTGAGCAGCTGGGTATCACCATCGGGTTTGCCGAGTGGATGATGCTCGGGCTGCCGCTATCGGTCAGCTTCATCGCCATCGGCTGGTTCGTCATGACGCGGTTTCTCTACCGCTTCGACCTCGACGAGATACCGGGCGGCAAGGAGCTTATTGACCGCGAGGTTGACGAACTCGGCTCGATGAATGCGGGCGAGCGGCGCGTGGCGTGGGTGTTTGCGAGCGCAGCCTTCTTGTGGATCGTGCCCGCTTTGCTTGAACAATTGCCGCTCTCCGATGCAGTCATGGCGGTGCTTGGGGTGCTCGACGATGCAGTCATCGCTATCGGTGCAGGGGTGGCCCTCTTCCTGCTGCCTGCAAGCCGTCCGGGCGAGATGGTGCTCAACTGGAAGGACGCGGAAGAGGGTCTGCCATGGGGCGTACTGCTGCTGTTCGGCGGGGGACTGAGCCTCGCCGGAGCGGTTGCGGGAACGGGCCTCGATTCGTGGTTTGGAACGCAGGTCGCAGGGCTCACCACCCTGCCCGCGATACTGCTTATCGCAAGCGTGACCGCCATCGTGCTGTTCCTGACCGAGCTCACCAGCAACACCGCGACATCGGCGACGCTCATCCCGGTCCTTGGTGGCGTTGCGCTCGGCGTCGGGATGGAGCCGATGGGGCTGCTCGTGCCCGCAGCGCTCGCCGCGACTTGTGCGTTCATGCTGCCGGTCGGCACGCCGCCCAATGCTATCGTGTTCGGCACCGGCGCCGTCACCATCGGGCAGATGGCGCGCGGCGGCGTGGTGCTGAACCTGATCGGGATCGCGCTCATCACCGGCTTTGTCTATTGGCTCGGCGGCACAGCGATGGGGCTGGTCTTCAGCTAGAGCGGCGCGCTGATCCGGGGCCATAGCGCAGGCTCATCCTCGGCCAGCACGGCATGGCCAAGCCGGATCGCCCACTCGCTTTCCGCTCCGAACTCGTCCTGCCACTGCCACAGGCGGCGAGTGTAGCGGCCCAGCTTGTATTCGCGGGTGAAGCCCATGGCTCCGTGGGCCTGATGCGCACCCGCTGCGACCCTGGACGCCGCCTGACCGCAGCGAATTTTGGCAATTGCGATTTCCTCGATTGCGCGCGCACCGCAATGCGGATCAGCCGCCAGCGCATCGCTCGCGATCTCGACCGCCGCGATGGAAGCAGCGGTTTCGCAGGCGATGTCGGAGAGGTGATGCTGGATCGCCTGAAACTTCGACAAGGGCCTGCCGAACTGCTCGCGCTCGCTTGTATAGGTCAGTGTCAGGTCGAGCACCGCCTGCATGGCCCCCGCCATCTGCGCGGCTCGAAGCAGCGCGGCGAGCGCGTGAAAGACCTGCGCCGTCAGCCGGTTCGGCGCGGCGATCTCGATTATCGCCTCGGCCCGCGATATGCGGGGTGCTGCGCCATCCTCTGCTCCCTTTAGCGGCTTCACCTGTTCGGGCGCATGAGGCTCAAGTCGCAAACGCCCGTCCTTGATCGCCAGCACCGCATCAACCTGCGCCGAATGAGACAGCGGAGCGCTCTCGTCGAGCGGGTCGGCAATCGCGATGCGGTGGGCGGGCGGCTCGATCCCGCAGGCGGACAGCACACCGATAGCCAGCACCGTATCGGCCAGCGGCGCGGCAAGCGCATGCCGCGCCGTGATGCTCGCGATGAAAGCCGCATCGGCAAGCGAGCCACCCATCCCGCCGTGCTCTTCCCTCGCACAAAGCAGAGGATAGCCATTGTCGAAAAGCGTTTCCCACAAGGCGTTAGCATCGTCGCCGACCCCGCCCACATGGTCGATGGCCTCGAGCGGCGCATCGATGAGGATGCGCTCCAGCCCTTCTGCGATCATCTGCAGGTCGCCAGCTTCCATCACCGCATCCCCATTTCGCGAGCGATGATGCCGCGCAGTATCTCCGTCGTCCCGCCGCGCAAGGTGTTGGACGGCAAATGCAGCACCGCGTCTCTTAGCAGCGTTCCCAGTCCGTCGGGCCACTCGCCTCTCGGGATGCCAGCAAGCACATTGCGCAGCTTTGCGACGACATCGTTCTCAAGCCGATTGCCCATTTCCTTGACCACGGCGGCAAGCGTTGCCGGTGATTCCCCCCGCTCGAGCAACTCCGCCACCCCCAGCGACATGCGCCTCAGCACGCGGAGATTGGCAAGGATCGACCCGACCTCGCCGGCCCTGCGGTCGTCGGCATGGCGCGCGATCACCGGCAGCGCGGTTTCGAGCACGATCAGCGACGTCAGAAACCGCTCCGGTCCCGAGCGCTCCAGCGCGAGTTCGCCCATGCACTGCGCCCAGCCATTGCCTTCGGTCCCGAGCAAGGCATCACCCGGCAACTCCACATCCTCGAACAGTGTTTCGTTGAAATGCGGTGTGTCGCCAAGGTCGCGAATGCCCGAGATATCGACGCCGGGAAGCGAGAGGTCGACGAGGAACTGCGACAGGCCAACCTGCCGATTGCGCCCCTCTGCAGGCGAGGTGCGCGCAAGGACGATTATGTAATGCGAGAAATGCGCGCCGGTCGACCAGATCTTGCGCCCCGACAGCACCCACCCCGTATCCGTGCGCTTCGCCGACGTCTTGATCGCCGCAAGGTCTGAACCCGCCTGCGGTTCGCTCATCCCGATGGCGGTAAAGCACTCGCCCGCTGCAATGCGAGGCAGAATATCGTGCTTCTGCTCTTCGGTGCCGTATTGCAGGATATGGCTGCCCGTCTGGCGGTCCGCGATCCAGTGCGCGGCAACCGGAGCGCCCGCTGCGAGCAATTCCTCGGTCACGACGAAGCGGTGCGCCATGGGCCGCGCATGCCCGCCATATTCCTTCGGCCACGTGATGCCGAGCCAGCCTTGTGCGCCAAGCTTGCGACTGAATTCCGGGTCAGCGGCCGAGACCCAGCAATCCGCCTGCGGCACAAAGCCGCCCGACGCGCGCTCTGTAGAGAGGAATGATCGGATCTGCGCTCTCAAGTCGTCGGCTTGGGCGTCAAAAGCGAGACGGGGAAACTGGAACATGCTCTCCACGCGTAAATGCCGAGCGCGGCCGCGTCCAGAGCGGATGCCTTCGCGGCTTTTCACTCTCGCAATTGTCTGGCAGACAACAAAACATGGCCACAAACGCGACGCTCACACCCATCCCGCAACCTCCCGGCAAGCCGCTGATCGGCAACGCCCTGACTGTGGATGCAAGTCAGCAGATCCAGTCGCTTATGCAGCTGGCCGAAGAATATGGCCCGATCTTCCAGCTCGACATGATGGGCACCGCGATTGTGATCGTATCGGGCGCGGATCTTGTCGCCGAAGTGTGCGACGAAAAGCGTTTCGACAAGTCGGTGCGCGGGCCGCTCAAACGCCTGCGGCTGATCGGCGGCGATGGCCTTTTCACCGGTGATACGGACGCGCCCAACTGGTCGAAGGCGCACAACATCCTGCTGCCCTCCTTCAGTCAGAAGGCGATGGGCAGCTACCTTCCGATGATGACCGACATTGCCACGCAGCTGGTCATGAAGTGGGAGCGGATGAACTCGGACGACGTGATCGACGTGCCCAAGGATATGATCCGCCTGACGCTCGACACGATTGGCGTTTGCGGTTTCGGGTACCGGTTCAATTCGTTCTACCGCGAAGACTTCCACCCCTTCATCCGCGCGCTCACCCGCACGCTGGAGACAACGCAGAAGATACGCGGAATTCCGGGCGAGAAGCTGCTCAAGAGCGACGCTGTGAAACAGCTGCACCGCGATGCGAAATACATGAACAACCTCGTCGACGAGATCATTCGCGAACGCCAGCGCAGCGGCGGCGACGGGCCGGAAGACCTGCTCGATTTCATGCTTTCGGGCCGCGACCCGCTGACCGGGGAGAGGCTGTCGGATGAGAACATCCGCTATCAGATCAACACCTTCCTGATCGCGGGCCACGAAACGACATCGGGTCTCCTATCCTTCACGCTTTACTATCTGCTCAAGAACCGCGACGTGCTGACCCGCGCCTATGCCGAGGTCGACACCGTCCTTGGCCGCAATATCGACCAGCCGCCAAGCCTCAAGCAGATCGGCCAGCTCCCTTACATCCGCGCGATCCTGTTCGAGGCGCTGCGCCTGTGGCCGACCGCGCCCGCCTTTGGCCTTGCCCCGTTCGAAGACGAAGTGCTGGGCGGCAAGTACCTGATCCCCAAGGGCACGTTCACGACCGTCCTCATCCCCTCGCTCCATCGTGACAATTCGGTCTGGGGCGAAAATCCTGAGAAGTTCGACCCCGAAAACTTCGCTCCCGAGGCCGAAGCCGCGCGGCCCGTCCATGCTTACAAGCCTTTCGGAAACGGCCAGCGCGCCTGCATCGGGCGGCAGTTTGCGATCCAGGAATCGATCCTGGTCCTTGCGATGATCCTCCAGCGGTTCGAGCTGTTCGACCATTCCGACTACAAGCTCGACATCAAAGAGACTTTGTCGATCAAGCCCGACGAATTCACGATCAAGGCGCGGATGCGCAAGGATGTGGAACGCGGCGGCAAGGTGACCGAAGACACGGACGAAGCGGCAATTGAGCGCGCCGCACCCAAAGTCGCCAAACACGGCACGCCGCTGCTCGTCCTTTACGGATCGAACCTGGGATCAAGCGAAAGCTTCGCCCGCGAAGTCGCGCAGAAGGGGGAATTCAACGGCTTCGACGTCGAGATGGCCCCGCTCGACGATTATGTCGGCAAGCTGCCCGATGGCGGTGCGGTTGCGATTGCGTGCGCGTCATACAACGGCATGCCGCCCGACAATGCCGCCAGGTTCGTTGACTGGATCGAAAGCAAGGACGGCGCTGCGCCCGACCTCTCCCACGTATCCTACATGATGCTCGGCTGCGGTAATTCCGACTGGGCGGCGACCTTTCAGGCTGTACCGCGCCTGATCGATGCGCGAATGGAAGAGCTTGGCGCGAAGCGGATCGTCCCCACCACCGAACTCGACGCGCGCAGCGATGTCGACACGCAATTCCACACCTGGCTCGATGCGCTGATGCCGCAGCTGGGTGAGCATTTCGACCTCGACCTTTCGGGCGAGGCTGCCGGGATTGCAGAGCCGCTCTACAAGGTCGAAGTCACGCAGAGCGTTACCGCCAACACGGTCGCCTCGCGCGTGGGAGCGCATGCGGTGCGGATGGTCGCCAATCGCGAGCTCAAGAACACCGACATGGGCGAAGGGCGCTCGACCCGGCATATCGAAGTCGAACTGGCCGATGGCGAGACATACCAGCCGGGCGATCACCTGTGCGTCGTGCCTGAAAATGACGATGCCGTGGTCGAACGGCTGCTGCACCGCTTCAATCTCGATGCGGACACCTATGTTCGGATCGAATCGCGCAGCGAAATGCGCGGCCCCTTCCCAAGCGGCAGTACCTTCTCGGTCTACAATCTCGCCAAGACGGCAGGCGAATTGCAGGCGGTCGCAACGCGCAAGGACATTGCAACGCTGGCGCTCTATACCGAGTGTCCGAATTCGAAACCGGAACTTGAAAAGCTTGCCCAGCCGCCAGCCGATGACGGGACGGACCAGTATGCAACCGATGTTCTGGCCAAGCGCAAATCGGTGCTCGACCTGCTGGAGGAATACCCCGCCTGCGACCTTCCGCTGGCGGTATTTCTCGAGATGATCCCGTTCCTTTCCCCGCGTTACTATTCGATCTCATCAGCGCCCGGAGACACCCCTCAGACGTGTTCAATCACCGTCGGCGTCGTCAAAGGACCGGCACTTTCGGGCAAAGGCACATTTAAAGGGACGTGCTCGAATTACCTCGCTGAACTTGAGCCGGGTGCATCCTTCAACGCCGTTGTGCGCGAACCGACTGCGAATTTCCGCCTGCCGGACGATCCCATGGTGCCGCTCATCATGGTCGGACCGGGAACAGGCCTCGCGCCGTTTCGCGGTTTCCTGCAGGCGCGCGATGCGCTTGCCAATTCGGGCAAGGAATTGGGGGGCGCGCGGCTCTATTTCGGATGCCGGACCCCGGAAGAGGACTACCTCTATCGCGACGAGCTTGAGGATTACGACAAGCGCGGAATTGTCACCTTGCGCACCGCTTTCTCACGCATTGGCGAAGGCAATTGCTACGTGCAGAACCACATCGCAGAAGATGCCGACGCAATCTGGCAGATGCTTGAGGCAGGTGGCCGCGTCTATGTCTGCGGCGACGGCGCGCGGATGGAGCCGGACGTGCGCGCGGCGCTGGCCAAAATCCACAGCGACAAGACCGGCTCCACACCAGCCGAGGCGCAAAGCTGGATCGGTGAGCTTATCGCGAACGGGCGCTATTCACTCGACGTCTGGGTCGGGTGAAGCGCGCCACTTAGTCCCGCTCAATCGCGCGCGATAAAGCGCACCGCGACCCCGCCCGATGACGCAAGTTTTGCCTCCATGGTGCCGCCGCCGGTGACTTCGATCTCTTCGATGACAAGCGCGTAGGGGTTGGTGTCCCAATGCGCGCCATCGCCGTCGCGATAGACCTGTGCGGTGTAATTCTTGCCTTCTTCGAGGAAATCGAGCGGCAGCGTGAGATCACGCTCCTCCTCATCGGTCACAGCGCCGAGGAACCACTCGCCGCCTGCGCGCCCTTTGCGCGCAATCGCAACATATTCGCCCACTTCGCCCGCGATGGCCACGCTCTCTTCCCAATCTGCCTCCACGTCCTTGATGAACTGGAAAGCGTCCATCTTCGCCTCGTAATTCTCAGGCAGGTCGGCCGCCATCTGGAGCGGTGAATAGAGCACCACGTATAGCGCCAGCTGCTTTGCGAGCGTCGTCTGCGGACGGTTCGAAGGATCGCCGCGCTGCATGTCCTCGCGCACTGGGGGCCGTTCGTTTGGACGCAGGTCAAAGATGCCCGGCGTGTAGTCCATCGGCCCGGACAGCATCCGGGTATAGGCGAGGATCGAGATGTGGTCTGTCGGGTTAGGCGGGCTGCCCCATGCGTTGAACTCCATCCCGCGCGCGCCTTCGCGGGTCATCCAGTTGGGATAGGTGCGACGCAGCCCGGTGTCCTTCACCGGCTCGTGCGCGTTGATCGAGATCCGGTGGCGAGCCGCTGCTTCGACCGCGCGCAGGTGGTGGCCGACCATGAACTGGCTGTCGTGCCATTCGTACTGCTTCACGCCGTTTTCGTCATAACGAACGATATCGCCTGCGTCGGCCACGTATCCGGTCTTCACCTCGCGCACGCCGTTGGCGGCATAGAGCGCAAAGGCGTCCTCCATCTGCGCTTCATAATTGGCGACGTTGCCACTGGTTTCGTGGTGACCGATGATGCGCACGCCCTTGTCGGCGGCGTAGTCAGCCAGCATCGGCAGGTCGAAATCGGGATAGGCCTGCGTGAAGTCGAACAATTCGCCATTGTTGAACCAGTCACCGTCCCAGCCGATATTCCAGCCCTCCACCAGCACCCCGTTGAAGCCATGCTCTGCCGCAAAGTCGATGTAGCGCATCACATCTTCGTTGTTCGCGCCGTGAATGCCGTCATTGCCCCAGGTGCGCTCGCGAATATGCATCGCCCACCAGATGCCGATATATTTGCCCGGCTCCACCCACGAGACATCGCCGAGCTTGTTCGGCTCGTTGAGATTGAGAATGATGTCGGAGTTGATGAGGCCAGCGGCATCAGGTGCAATCTGGATCGTACGCCAGGGTGATTTGAAAGGCGCCTTGGTGTGGACCTTGATCCCGTCAGAGCCTGCACGCAACGCGGCCTCGAAGCTGCCGGGACGTAGCGCGAGCAGCGACATGGCCGAATAATCAACCAGCGCGGCTTCGTGGATCGAGATGTGCAGGCCATCGGGCTGGCGGAAGGTCACAGGGGTATGCGCATCGTCGACGATCGCTGCCTTGCCCTTGCGGTAAATGTATTCGTAGCGGTTGAACTGGCGGCTCGGCGTCCACCACGCATTGGCGTCCGGGCCGATAGAGAACTGGGTCAGCTCATCTGTGATGCGGATATCGCCTGAAAGCGCGTCCTGCTCAGGCAGTTCATAGCGAAATCCGACACCGGTATCGAAGACGCGGAAACGCACGACCATAGAGCGCGCCGGACCCTCGGATGCGCCAAAAGTTACGACAAGTTCATTGTGGTGATCGCGCACATAGCGGCGCTCACCCCACGGTTGCTCCCAAGTGTCGTCATTTGAAACGCGCGCCGATGCGGTGATCGCAAGGTCGTTTTCAAAGCCGTGATGATCGGCGAACAAAAGGCCGAGGCGCGATGTATCGACTGCCTGATCGCCGTCATGCGTGATCCGGTAGCTTGCGTGCCCGCCATCGTCGCTGACGCTGACGGTGATCCGGCCATCAGGTGACGCGACCGTCAGCGTCTCCGCCTTCAAAGGCAGCGCGACCGCTATCGTCAGAGCGAGCAGAGCAGAAAACTTGATCCCGGTATGCAACATGGTGCTCTCCAATCAGAATGGGCTTAGTTGGCAGTGAAAATCCGATAGCCCCACGCACCAAGCGTCAGCGACGTACCGTCCTCGAACTCGTTCGCTTCACCTGAAAGCGCGTCGGTGAAGCTGCCGTGATGGCGGGCGAAATCAAACGTCACCGTGCGCTCGCGCCCGGAGAGGTTGAAGACGCCGAAAACACGGTCCTCGCCTTTGCCTCTGACGAACGCAAAAACATCGTCGTCTGCGCTGGTCGGGACATCGACCATCGGCGCACCCCATGCACCGTTCCACAGAGCGCGCTCTTGAGTTTTCAAGGCAATAAGCTGGCGCAAGAGCGGATCATACTCGCCGACCTTCCACTCAATCTCGTCCTTCTCGAAAAAGGCGAGCTGGCGGTCGAGATCGGCTTCCTGACCATTGTAGATCAGTGGAATGCCGTGCGCGGTGAAGCTCAATGCAATGGCGGTCTTATAGGCGGGACCATAGATATCCGATGCGACACCATCCCACGAATTCTGGTCGTGATTGTCGGTGTAGGTCATGCGCATTGCCGCGTGCGGCCAGCTTACCTTTTGCGTGGCGAAGTAACCGCGCATGGCGCTCGCATCAGTATCGCCCTTCGCGATTTTCTGCATGACCTCTTTCCAGCCCCATGCATAAGTCGCATCGAAGGCACCTCGGTGCAGGTCGCGCGTCTCCCACTCGGCGAGCATGAAAACCGGCTTGATCGCGTCAAGCTCGGCGCGCGCGGTTTCCCAGAAGTCGGTCGGGACATATCCAGCGACATCCGCGCGGTATCCGTCCACGCCGAACTCGCGCACCCAATAGGCGAGGCTCCCGGTCATGTATTCACGAAGGCCCGGGTTGGAGAAGTCGAAGTCGACCACGTCGGACCAGTCGGTCCCTTCAGGCGGCATCATCTCGCCTTCGGGTGTGCGTGTGTACCATTCGGGATTGCTCTGGGTCAGCGGATTGTCCCAGGCCGAGTGGTTCGCCACCCAGTCGAGAATAACTTTCAGACCCTGCTCATGAGCTGCATCAACGAAGGCGCGAAATTCTTCCTCTGTGCCGAGGTCCGGATTGACCGCGCGATAGTCGAGCACCGAATAGGGGCTACCCATGACGCCTTTTCGCTTTGCCTCGCCAATCGGGTGGATCGGCATCAGCCAGACGATATCGACGCCCATTTCGGCGAGGCGCGGCAGGTGTTCCTGCGCAGCGGCGAAGGTGCCTTCCTGCGTAAACTGTCGCGTGTTCATCTGGTAGATGACCGCATCCGCCGCCCATTCAGGTGCCTCGATCTGCACGTAAGGCTGCGGCTCGTAAGAGGTCGCCGTGTCAGACCCGATAGCCGCGTCACACGCACTCAGCGCCAATGCGGCGGTCAGTGTCAATCCGATACGCAGCATCACGATGCCTCCTTCAGCTGGGCCTGCCGTTCGAGGATCGCGCTGGTCCCGTCGGTTACGAAGAAAGTCGCGACGGCTGCGAGCGCAAACGAGATTGCCGAAATCATCATCGCGTAGATCGGTGCGCCATCGAAGAACGTCGTCAGCAGGAAGCCGAGCAACGTCGCGGCGATCAGCTGCGGCACGACGATGAAGATGTTGAAGATGCCCATGTAAATGCCCATTTTCTTCGCAGGCACCGACCCGGCAAGGATCGCGTAAGGCAGCGACACGATCGAGGCCCAAGCGATCCCGACCGCCACCATCGGCAGCCATAACAGCCCCGGATCGCGGATCAGCAGCATCGCAGCAAAGCCGACTGCGCCGATGGCCAGATTGAGTGCATGCAGTCGGCAACGATCCATCTTTGCAGCGATGATAATGAAGCCGAGCGCAGCCGCCGCAGCGATCCCGTTGCGAACCGAACCAAGCAGGCTCCACCAGTCGGCCGCATCCTGATACCCCTGCGTCACCGGATCGGGCGAGGCGAAGTGGAATTCGGCCACCGCGGGCGTGCCGTAAATCCACATCGAGAACATCGCGAACCAGCTGAAGAACTGCACCACGGCCAGCTGTCGCATCGTCTTTGGCATGGCGAAGAGGTCGTTGACGACTTCCATAAAGCCATTCTCGTCACGCCCGCTCTTGCGCAGGAAAGAGGCGATGAACTGGATAATGCCGAAAGCAGCGATCAGTCCGGCAAGGACGTAAAGCTCCTGAGCGATTTCCAGGTCGCCTATCCATGCAGGTCGCGGATCGGTGCGTGCGGTCATTACGAGCGCTGCAAAAGCGATGCCGATAATGATCCAGAGCAGCCCGCCACGCTGGAACTGCGCAGCGCTGCGGCGGGTGGTGGAGGCATTGTCCGGAGTAACGCCCAGCGCTTCGTGCCGCGCCGCCTCAAACCCGGCGAGCTGTTCGGGACTGTATTCTTTGGTCTTGAAAACTGTCCAGCAGACGGCCGCTAACAGGGCAGCACCGCCAATGTAAAACGCCCATTGCACCGTTTCGGGGATCTGCCCCTCGGGCGCGACGTTGCTCAGTCCCATCCAGTTGGTCATCACCCAGGGCAGAGCGCCTGCGATCACCGCGCCAACGCCAATGAAAAAGCTCTGCATCGCATAACCGCGCGTTCGCTGCCGGTCGGGCAGGTTGTCGCCGACAAAGGCGCGGAATGGCTCCATCGTGATGTTGAGCGAGGCGTCCATGATCCACAGCATCCCCGCCGCGATCCAGAGCGTTGGCGAGTTGGGCATGATGAACAAGGCCAGCGTCGCGAGCAGCGCACCTACGAGGAAATAAGGGCGACGACGCCCGAACCGGCCCCAGGTGTTGTCGGACAAATGCCCGATAATCGGCTGCACGATCAGGCCGGTCATCGGCGCTGCAATCCACAGGATCGCAAGCTCGTTCACCTCGGCTCCCAGCGTCTGGAAAATCCGGCTGACATTGCCGTTCTGAAGGTCGAAGCCGATCTGGATGCCAAGAAAGCCGAAGCTCATGTTCCATATCTGGCCCGCATTCATTGCCGGCTTGCGCGCAGAGCCAGTGGCCGCTGCCTGATTCATCGCTAGTATCCCTCTCCTGCGCCCGCCCGTGTTTAGCTCACGGTGCTCTCGCGCTTCCCGATTGGCGTGTCCCATATACCAACCTTCGAGCGCGCAGTGTGGCGCTTATGCAAAAATTTGCAAGAATCTTTGATAAAGATGTGCGGAAAGTCGCCATTCAAGGCGGATGTGGCGATCTATCTTATTGATAATAAAAATTATATTTGCATCACCTTGCAAGAAGGCAAATTTTCACAAACAATTGCAAAACTGGGCTCGTGGTGGCAATCAGTCGATGGGAGGATTGGATGAGCAAACGAATCTGGCTTTCATGCCTCGCAGCGCTTTCGCTGAGCGGGGGCGGTGCCTGGGCTATGACTGAGCCATCGACAAGCGAATCGAGCTTCCGCGATCGGTTGCCTGAAGACGAGGTGGTCTATTTCGTCCTGCCAGACCGTTTTGCCAATGGCGATACGTCAAACGATCGCGGCGGCGTCACCGGAACAGCGCTCGATCACGGCTATGATCCAACGCATAAAGGTTTCTATCACGGCGGCGACCTTGCCGGCCTGACCGCGCGGCTCGACTACCTCGAAGGCATGGGCGTCACCGCAATCTGGTTTGCACCGATCTTCAAGAACAAGCCTGTACAGGGGCCGCAAGGCCAGGAAAGCGCAGGGTATCATGGATACTGGGTGACCGACTTCACCAGCATCGACCCGCATTTCGGGACCAATGATGAGTTCAAGGCCTTTGTCGATGCAGCCCATGCGCGCGGGATGAAGGTCTATATGGACATCATCACCAACCACACTGCCGACGTGATCCAGTATGAAGAAGGCTACGAATATCGCAGCCTCGCCGACTATCCCTACACGCGGCGCGGTGGCGTGAATGGAGAGCCGATCAACGAAGGTTTCCTTGGCGACGATGTCCAGACGGCGGAGAATTTCGCCAGGCTTACCTCGCCCGATTACGCCAACGTGCCGTTCGTTCCCGAGGCGGAGCGAGATGCGAAAGTGCCCGCCTGGCTGAACGATCCGATCTATTACCACAACCGAGGCAGCACGACTTTCAGCGGTGAGAACAGCCGCTATGGCGATTTTGCCGGGCTTGACGATCTCTACACAGAGCATCCGCGCGTGCTCGAAGGGATGATCGACATCTATTCCAGCTGGATAACCCGCTTTGGCATTGATGGCTTCCGCATCGACACCGCGAAGCACGTAAACCCCGAATTCTGGCAATCCTTCGTACCAGCCATGCTCGAAACCGCCGAGGCCGAGGGCATTCCCAATTTCCTGATCTTCGGCGAGGTCTATTCGGCAAGTCCCAACAGCGGATATCTGGCTCAGTTCACCCGCCGCGACGGGTTTCCCGCCGTGCTCGACTTCGCATTTCAGGCCGCGATGCACGAAGCGATCGGCCGCGGAGCACCCACCACGGTGATCGTCGACATGTTCGATGGCGATGTGAATTACGAAGGCGGAGAGGATGCAGCGCGGGCCATGCCGACCTTCCTCGGCAATCATGACATGGGCCGCTTTTCGACGCTGATAAAAGCCGACAATCCCGATATCTCACAGGACGAATTGCTCTCGCGGGTGAAGCTGGGCCACGCGATGATGATGACGCTGCGCGGCAATCCGGTGATCTATTACGGCGACGAGCAGGGCTTTGTCGGCGATGGAAATGACCAGGCCGCACGCGAGGACATGTTCCCCAGCCTGACCGACAGCTACAACGACAACGCGCTGATCGGCACCGATGCGACCACGGCCGATGAAAACTTCGACACGGCGCACCCGCTTTATGAACTGGTTCGCGAATTCGCGAAGGTTCGCGCCGATCACGCGGCGCTTCGCCGGGGCAGGCAGGTCACGCGCACCTATAACGATACCGGACCCGGTCTCATCAGCTTCTCTCGCTTCGATCCTGAGACGGGCGGCGAATATCTGCTCGCTTTCAACACTTCGGGTGATGCCTTGAGCGCGTCCTCGACGATCGGCTACACCGCGCGCAAGCTTCAAACGCTGAGCGGCTCGTGCCCCGCCGAGGTTTCGGCACCGGGGAGCGTAGCTGTCGAGTTTAGGCCGTATGGCTGGTGCATCGCACGTGTTTCCGGGGCAGCCGAATGAGCGAAATGACAGAAATGAAAAGCCGAACGGTGACCAGCGGCGCCCAGTGGTGGCGCGGCGCTGTAATCTACCAGATCTATCCGCGCAGTTTCCGCGACACCAACGCTGACGGCATCGGTGACCTGCGCGGTGTGGTCGAAGGGCTCGACTACATCGCTTCGCTCGGCGTGGACGGGATATGGATTTCGCCTTTCTTCACTTCGCCGATGAAGGATTTCGGATACGATGTTTCCGACTATTGCGGCATCGACCCCACCTTCGGGACATTCGAGGATTTCGACGCGGTCATTGCCAAGGCGCACGAGCTGGGCCTGAAGGTTATCATCGACCAGGTCTATTCGCACACCTCGGACGAACACGCCTGGTTTCAGGAAAGCCGGCGCGACCGCGATAATCCGAAGGCGGACTGGTATGTCTGGGCCGATCCAAAGCCCGATGGCTCACCGCCATCGAACTGGCAGTCGGTTTTCGGCGGGTCTTCGTGGCAGTGGGATGGTCCGCGCAGGCAATATTACCTGCACAATTTCCTCACCAGCCAGCCTGATCTCAATGTCCATAACCGGCAAGTGCAGAACGCGCTGCTCGACGTTGCACGCTTCTGGCTGGATCGCGGAGTAGACGGGTTTCGGCTCGATGCGCTCAACTTCTCGATGCACGATCCCGAATTGCGCGACAATCCGCCCTCTGGCGTGCCGATGAGCCAGGTTACGCGGCCCTTCGACATGCAGATCAAGCGCTACAATCAGAGCCATGCCGACATTCCGGCATTCCTTGAGCGCATTCGCGCGACCATCGACGAATATCCCGGTCGTTTCACTGTCGCTGAAGTGGGAGGGCCCGAACCCCTCGAAGAGATGAAGGCGTTCACCGATGGCGGCAAGCGGCTCGATTCCGCCTACAATTTCGATTTCCTGTACGCGCCGGACCTGACGGCGGAGCGGGTGCGCAGCTCGCTCGCCAACTGGGACCAGACACCGGGCGAAGGCTGGCCATCCTGGGCATTTTCAAATCACGACGCGCCGCGAGCGACCACGCGCTGGGCAGGCGATGACGACTTCGAAAAGACCGCTCGGCTCAGCATGTTGCTGCTCTTGTCGCTACGCGGCAATCCGATCATCTATCAGGGCGAGGAATTGGGCTTGCCGCAGGGGCACGTCGCCTTTGCCGATCTGCAGGATCCGGAGGCCATCATCAACTGGCCGCATACGCTGGGCCGCGATGGCGCACGCACGCCTATGCCGTGGTCAGCCGAAGCGCCTCAGGCAGGGTTCTCTCAAGCCAACCGCACCTGGCTAAAGGTTGACCCCGATCATGCAGCGCGCGCGATTGACCGTCAGTCGGCAGAGCCCGGAGCAGTGCTGAATTACACCCGAAAGCTGCTTACCATCCGCAACGACAATCCGCCGCTCGTCAGCGGGTCTAGCGAGTTGCTCGACACGCCTGACGACATTGTCGCCTTCATCCGCCATGACGGCGGGGGCGAAGTCCTTTGCGCCTTCAACCTTGGCCAATCGCCAATCGAATGGTCGCCGCCCGATCGCTTCAAGTCAGCCACAACTATCGCAAGCGAGGCGGTGGCTGAAACGCGCGAAGGCGTGCTAACGACCTTGGCGCCGCGAACGGGATATTGGGCGGCTATCGGGAGAAAGTAGGCGATGGGCTCGGCCGGTCTGAAATCCAGAAAGAACGCACGGCTGGAAGATATCGCGCGCCAGGCAGGCGTATCGATCTCGACCGTCAGCCGTGCGCTCAACGACAGCCCAGCGGTCAAGCGCCGGACCAAGCAGGAAATCTGGAAGATCGCGCGCGAGCACGATTACGATTTCCGCACCAACATGCCCAACGGGCCGGTTGGTGCAGAAGCAACCATTGCGGTGATCGTCCCCGCCCCGCAGGCGCGTGAGACGCGTGTGGCCGATCCTTTTTTCCTCGAATTGCTGGCAGGCATCGCCGAGGCCGCGCGCGAACGTAATGCCGATCTCGTCATCAGCCATGTCTTCCCGCGCTCAGCCGAAGATCTCGAATTCGCCATGACGACGAGCCGCGCGACCGGCATGATCTTCATCGGGCAGAGCTCGCTGCACCACGCTTTCAACAAACTGTCCGACACGAACGACAGGTTCGTCGTCTGGGGCGCAGAGTTTGGCGATGCACGATATTGTACCATCGGATCTGACAATGTCGCGGGCGGAAAGCGAGCCACCTCGCATCTGTTGCGACTTGGAAGGAAGCGCGTGCTTTTCCTGGGCGACACGGAAGCGCCCGAGGCCGAGCAGCGTCACCGTGGTTATCGGATTGCGCACACCGAGGCAGGCGTCGCTCTGGACGACAGCTTGACCTTGCCTGCGCACTTTGATGTGCATTCGGGCGAAGCGACCACGCGTGCGGCGATTGAACGCGGGATCGATTTCGATGCGGTGTTCGCCGCCAGTGATCTCATCGCGATTGGCGCCATCCGAGCCTTGACCAAGTCGGGCCGCTCGGTCCCCGGCGATGTCTCGGTGGTGGGTTATGACAACATTCCTGCCGCCCGGCTTGTTACCCCGCGGCTGACAACGATCGACCAGGACACGAACCTTGCAGGTCGGATGCTGGTATCCAAGCTTATCGACACGCAAGGGGCACAGGCCGTCTCGGAGCGCTTGGAGACGAGCCTCCTAATTCGGGAGAGTTGTGGCGGCTGATATGGCTGAGGACGCATACGCTCCGCTGAAAAGCATCGTCATCGTCGGCGGCGGAAGCGCCGGCTGGATGACCGCTGCTGCGCTGTCCGATGCATTGGGCAAGTCCTGTTCGATCACGCTCATCGAAAGCGAAGCCATCGGCACGGTCGGCGTGGGCGAGGCGACGATCCCTCCCATCCGCCAGTTCAACGCGCGCATCGGGATCGACGAGGCAACCTTTGTCAAGGAAACCGCAGGTTCTTTCAAACTCGGCATCCAGTTCGTCGACTGGTCGAGACTGGGCCACAGTTACTTCCATCCCTTCGGCCAGTACGGGGCCGAGTTCGATAAAGTGCCCTTCTACCATTACTGGATGCGCGAGGCGCTCAATGGCCGTGTCGAGGGGCCAATCGACGATTTTTCGATGTGCTGGGCGATGGCCAAGGCGGGTAAATTCGCGCGGCCTGAAGCCGACCGGCGCAAGATCCAGTCGACCTTCGATTACGCATACCACTTCGATGCCGGCCTCTACGCAGCCTTCTTGCGCCGCGTGTCCGAAGCACGCGGGGTGAAGCGGATCGAGGGGCGCGTTACGGACGTGATCCAGCGCGGCGAGGACGGCTTCATCGAGAGCGTCACGCTCGACAACGGCACCAGTGTTTCCGGCGAGTTATTCGTTGATTGCAGCGGATTTCGCGGCCTGCTCATCGAAGACACTTTGGAGGCAGGGTACGAGAATTGGCAGCATTGGCTCCCCTGCGACCGCGCAGTCGCCGTGCCTTGTGCCAAACAGTCCGATATCACGCCCTATACCCGGTCCACGGCGAAAGCGGCTGGCTGGCAATGGCGCATCCCGCTTCAGCATCGCACCGGCAACGGCTACGTCCATTGCAGCGAGTTCATTTCCGAGGATGAAGCGACCGAGACCCTGATGGGCTCGCTCGACCGTGAGGCGCAAGCGGACCCGCGCACGCTTCGCTTCGTCACCGGGCGCCGCAAGAAGTTCTGGGACAAGAATTGCGTCGCCATCGGCCTTTCTGCCGGGTTCATGGAGCCGCTGGAATCGACCAGCCTTCACCTGATCCAGTATGGCATCCTGCGGTTGATTGCGCTGTTACCCGATAGTGAGATGTCACCCCTTCTCGCACGCGAATATAATCGCCAGACGGCGGACGAATATGCGCGCATCCGCGACTTCCTGATCCTCCATTACAAGGCCACCACACGCGATGATGCAGAGCTGTGGCGGTATTGTTCTGCGATGGAAATTCCCGACACCCTGCAATACAAGATCGACCACTTCCGCAATTACGGCCTGCTGGTTGCCGATGAGCGCGAACTGTTCGCCAATCCCAGCTGGATCGCGGTCTATATGGGTCAGGACATCATGCCGCGCCGTGCCCCCGCGATTACTGAAATGCGGGATAATGTTCCTGTGCCACAGCGCATGCAGATGATTTCGCAAGCAATGCGCGAAGCGGTCGCGCAGATGCCGACGCATGCCGACTTCCTTGCGCGCCACTGCCCTTCCCCGCTCGCGAGCTGAGCGCGCTTTTCCATTCGATATTGCAAAGAAAAAGGGCCCGCCGATCGCTCGGCGGGCCCTCCCCGGTGTCCTGTAGGTTGCGACCCTTCAGGCTCTAGAAATTCTTGCGGATCGTGAAGTTGAACGTGCGTCCATAGACCTCGTGGCGGCTGGGGAACGTGCCCACCTGATTGCCGCCTGCACCGAACAGATCGTTCTGCGTCACGAACGGCTCGTTGGTCAGGTTGAACACCTCGATCAGGATACCGAGATCCTTGAGCGGACCGGCTTCTTCCTGGAAGGTGTAGCCAATTTGCGCATCGAGGATCGTCTCGTTCTGCGCGTCCGCACCGCTCAGCGATCCGTCGAAGTTTTGAACCTCGGACAGGAAGCCGCTGCGGTAACGGGCTGCGAGTTTCGCACGCCAGCCGTTGTTTTCGTAGAAGATGTCGCCCGACCAGGTCTGCTCCGAGTAACCCGGAATGGGTAGTGGAACCGCATTCTGGTCCTCGACCTCCGCATCGGCATAGGTGTAGCTGAAGAAGCCACCGAAGCCTTGGAGAGCAGGGGTCAGGTCAGCGAAGTCAACGCGGACGGTGCCTTCGATACCGGTGATCTTGCCGTCAGCAAAGTTGACCGGTCCGGCGAACACACCCGTCGCAAGTTCAGGCGCATTGGTCAGGATGCCGCCAAAACCGGCATTCTCGATCGGCTGCGTCAGGTCGATCAACTCGTTGAAGTCGATGATCCAGTCGGACAGGTCCTTGTGGAACGCAGCGATGATGATCGCACTGCCCGGCGAGAAATACTTCTCGAACGAGACATCGAACGATAGCGATTCATAGGGCTGCAGGAACGGGTTGCCGCCGCTCAGGTTGAAGCAAACAAGGTTAGGCGGATTGAATCCGATCACCGTATCCGGGATCTGATCGCCATCTGTATCGGCGCAGGCCAGCGGATTGGCGGTGATGTTCTGGTTCGCCGCCATCTGGTCAAGGCGGGCCCGCGTCACCGTCTTCGCAGCTGCCAGACGGATGAACGTATCCGTTGCAACTTCGAAGCTGAGGTTGAGGCTCGGCAGCCAGTCGTCGTAGCTCTCTTCGACGGTGTTGGTGAATCCGCCGCCGATCGTGCCGGTCGAAGACTGATCGGTGTCGGCATAGCGCAGGCCGATATTGCCGCGCACCGGAACCTCACCCAGCATGCCGTCGATGTTGGCCTGGATGTAGAAGTTGTGGACCTGCTCTTCGACGACCCATTCGGTGTCGAAAGTCGCCTTCTCGACGAGATAGGTGCCATCGGTCAGGAAGCCCGACGGATCATAGGCGAGGATATTCTGGCCCAGATCACCGGTGTCGGTAATCCCGACGATGCTGTTTGTCGGAACGGGAAGTCCGTCGCCGAACGCCGCTGTCGGGCGCAGGAAGGATTCGTTGGAGTCGAAGTTCTTCTCGCGATCGGTGTAGAGCCAGCCGAAGATGATGCTGTCGAGAAGTCCGCCGCCAAACTCCCACGATGCCTCAGCACGAAGCTGGTGCAGTTCGTCGTCGATAAGCGGCTGCTTGATGAAGCCCACCTGGCCCCAACCACCCGGGTCGGTCAGGAGAACATTCGCCGGATCGGTATAGTCCAGCAGACCGTCGATCGAATAGCGACCATTTTCCGGGAAGGTGAAGTTCAGCGTGTCCTGAGCACCGCCACGGGCACGCCCCGTTCCGGCGTAGGATTCGTAGTCGATATCCTGCCGATCGAGCGTCGAATAGCCGTAGTCGAACAAAAGTCCGAGATTGTCGGTGACGTTGAAATCGGCATTCGCTCCGATGGCGAAGATTTCGGATTCGCTGCCTTCGGTGTCGGTGCGAATGATCGGGACGACCGCCGAATATTGGGCGCTGTCGGCGAACGGGCCGCTGCCGGTCGCGCCATCGAATTGCGCACCGCTCCACGAAGCGATTGGCGTTTCCGTCCCGCGGAAGATGCCCGTATCCTGCGTGTCGGTGAAGAACGCGTCGATCATGAGCGAGAAATCGCTGCTCGGCTCGAACTGGAGCGAACCGGCGACCGATGTACGCTCAAACTCGCGGCTCACTGCGCCCTGACGCGGGTTGTCCGACGGGTAGATCAGGCCATTTGCGTCGGTAGAAACCTGGAACTGGTTGGTCTTCAGCTCGCGGCTGATGAAGTGGGTCGGGTTCGACTGAACCGTGACGCCCAGCGACCAACCCAGAGTGCCGTCAGCGTTCTGGTCGATATAGGACCCGAAGAAACGATAGCCATCGTCTGCAAAGTCAGGATTGCGCGAGCCGCTGTCGTTGATGACGTAAGTGGCCGAGGCGCTGACCTGGCGGTCGTTGAAGTCGAGCGGACGAACAGTGCGAAGGTCCACAGCACCGGCGATACCGATAGCAGCAAGGCGAGCATCGCCCGTCTTGTAGACGACACCCTGGCCGATCAACTCACTTGGAAACTGGTCGAACTCGATGCCGCGGTTGTTGCCTGCCGAAACGACTTCGCGGCCGTTAAGGAGCGCGAGGCTGAAGTCGGGACCAAGGCCACGGATCGAAATCTGCTGGGAGCGACCGCGCACACGCTGCGCGGTGACGCCCGGAAGGCGCGCGAGCGAGTCGGCGATCGACAGGTCGGGCAACTGCCCGAGGTCTTCAGCAGAGATCACCTCGACAATCGACGTGGCCTCCCGCTTCGTCTCAAGCGAGTTCTGGATAGCGCTGCGGATACCGGAGACGACAATCTCGTTGTCCTCGCTCTCTGCAACGGTTTCTTCCTGGCTGTCCTGTGCGACTGCAGGCGCAGCGGTGGCGACCAATGCCAAACCCGTGGCTGCAGTACACAGCAGACGAGTGTTAGCGGAGTAACGCTTCAATCCCATTCTATCTCTCCCCGACGCATCACGATCTGTGCGTGTTTGCAGTTTTTTTCATAGCTGCAAAACTCGCCCGCGTAAATCATGAATTGCGAAACGTTGATGACATGGTCGAAGTGTCATTTTATCATTTCCGGTCAGTACTTTACTGAAATTCGATGAGCTGAAGTCAGCAAATTCAGGGTAACTATCAACACATTGTGTCTGTGGTGTCACACTTTTGCATGCCCACCCGTTAGACGGCACCCTCTGGCTAAGGGGAACCTCTAGAATACCAACCCAATCAAAGGCTCTAAATAACGCTATTACAGTTACTTAGTCAGGCCCAATTGGATTCGCTCCGACGCTCTGTTAGCCTCTCGCCACGATCCGAACAGAACGAAGCGGCTTCATGCACCATGCAAGACTGGACTATATCCCTCGCAGACACGCAAATTGGATCATTTTCTTTGCAAAATCATGTATTTGCGTCTGTCGTAAACATCCTGTCATCGCCAACGCAGGTCATCGAAGCTGCAACTTTGCAAAAATTTGCAAAGATCACGCCGCAATATCCCGGTGTCCGCGCGCCGTTGCCGCAAAGTGTCTCGCTCGCATGGCTGAATGAGCTGTCACCGCTCTTGGACACGGCGTTCGGCTCATCGGAGCACGGATGGGAGATGCAAGCCTGGTTCTCGCTAGTCACTGCAGGGCCTGGCGACCTGATCCCGATGCAGCGTTTTCCGCATGTAGACGGGACCGATGCGAGACAGCTCGCGATGATGCTTTACCTGCACGACACACCTCACGGGGGGACCGGATTCTTCCGCCAGCGTTCCACCGGACTGGAAGCCCTGACCGACGCAAATTTTCCACGCTATAGACAGGCGCTCGAGAACGACGTTCGCACCAATGGTCTGCCCCCTCCTGCCTACGTTACCGATGGCGAACCTTATTTTGAGCGCACTCACGTGTGCGAAGGGGCATTCAATCAGGCGTTTTTCTATCGCGGCAATGTGCTGCACTCGGGCCTGATCGACGGATCGGCAGAGTTGTCACCCGATCCCGCAAGGGGCCGCTTGACGATAAACGCCTTCTTCCGGCCTATTGAACAGGCGCAAATGGGATCATGATGAGCAACACCTCTGTTAAAAAACTCGTCATAGTGGGCGGCGGGACCGCAGGCTGGATCACCGCTGCGGCTTTCTCGCGCCTGATGGGACGCGCGTTATCGATCGAATTGGTCGAATCGGATGCGATCGGCACCGTCGGCGTTGGCGAAGCGACCATTCCTCAGATCATCCGCTTGAACACGATCCTGGGTCTTGATGAGCACGATTTCATCAAGCGCACCAACGGCACTTTTAAACTCGGCATCGAATTCGTTGATTGGGGCAAAGTTGGGAGCCGGTATCTTCATACTTTCGGGGACGCAGGCATGAACCTCGCGAGCGTGCCTTTCCACCATTACTGGAAACGCGCCGCTGCGTCGGGTTCGGGGCACAGCCTGTGGCACTATTCTCTGCACCAGCTGGCCGCCAGTCACGCCAAGTTCGGAAAGCTTGACCGCGTCGGCAACACACCGATGACTGGTCTTGCCTATGCCTATCACTTCGATGCCAGCCTCTACGCCGCTTACCTTCGGGCGTATTCAGAGCAGAAGGGCGTGACGCGAACGGAAGGCATCGTACAGTGCGTTGCGCGCGACGGGGAGAGCGGTGACATTACGTCCATCACCCTTGATAACGGCCACGAGGTCGAGGGTGACTTCTTCATAGATTGCACCGGATTTCGCGCGCTGCTTCTGGGTCAGGAGCTGGGCGTCGGGTATCAGGACTGGTCAAAATGGCTGCCGTGCGACAGCGCGCAGGCAGTGCCCAGCGAACGGCTTGAGACGCTCGTGCCGTTTACCCGTGCCACCGCGAAGACAGCTGGCTGGCAATGGCGCATCCCGCTTCAGCACCGGACCGGCAACGGCCATGTCTATTGCAGCGACTTCATTTCGGACGAAGAAGCGGGCGCGGCGCTGCTGGAAGGGCTTGATACAAAGCCACTGGCCGATCCGCGGCCCATCCGCTTCACCACCGGCAGGCGCGAGAAGTTCTGGTCGCACAATTGCGCTGCCATCGGCCTGTCGAGCGGCTTTCTCGAACCGCTTGAATCGACCAGCATCCACCTGATCCAGTCGCATGTCAGCCGCCTGTTGCAGCTCTTTCCGACGAACAATCGATCCGACGTTGAGCGCGCCGAGTACAATCGTCGCTGCGAGGCGGAGTTCGAACAGATCCGCGATTTCCTGATCCTGCACTATCATCAGACCGAGCGGGACGATTCCGAGTTCTGGCGTTACTGCAAGAACATGGATGTCCCCGACAGCCTGACGCACAAGCAGGAGCTTTTCGCGTCCTCCGGGCGCGTTGGTCGCGATGCCGACGATCTGTTTCGCGAGGCGAGCTGGGTGCAGGTAATGCTGGGCCAGGGCGTCGTTCCGCAAAGCCACGATGTAATGGCGAACGGGCTCAGCGATGCGCAGCTTTCGGAATTCCTGCGCAATGTGCGCACTTTGATCGAGCGTGCCGTGGGCACTTTACCGACCCACGAGGACTATCTCGCCCGGCACTGCGCCGCTGGTTAACGCGCACGGCCTTCGGGGGCGGCAAGCGCCCCCGAACACTTTACCAAAGCCAGACGTAAAGCCCCACGAGGATCGCCACCGTGATCGTAGCGAGCGTGTTGAACAGCGTGCTCGTCGCAAAGGCCATGTCCGACAGATTGACTGTGCGGTCTTCGTCCGGCTTCGCCGTAACACGCGACACAACCATCGCTGCGACGATGCCGACCATGAAGACAATCCAGATACGGACCACGAACGGCAGTTCCGGGAAGGCCGCATTGACCACGAGGTTGAGTGCAACCGATCCGATCAGGGCGGTGAAGGCACCAGCGGTGTTCGCACGCTTGTCGAAGAAGCCGAGCAGGAAGACGATCACGATGCCGGGCGCGATGTAGCCGGTATATTCCTGAACCGTCTGGAACGCGCTTTCGAACCCGCCAAGGAACGGCCGCGCCAGAACAAGCGCAATCACCATTGCGGTGAAGGCGGCTAGACGACCTACAGTGACGTAGTGAGTCTCCGCCTCGTCAGGCTTCCAGCTGCGATAAAGGTCCATCGTGAAGATGGTCGAGATAGAGTTCATCATCGATGCAAGCGACGAGACGATCGCCGCGATCAGCGCCGCAAAGACCAGTCCGCGTAGACCAGCCGGTGCAAAGCCCATCAGCTCGCCATAGGTCCGGTCCGATGCCTCGTTGAGAGCATCGCCATTGAGCAGGCCTTGCTGCGCAAGGATCACCGCCGCGATGCCAGGAATGACAACGATAAAAGGCACCAGCAGCTTGAGGAAGGCAGCAAAGGCGAGGCCCTTTTGCGCTTCGCCAAGGTTCTCTGCGCCAAGAGCACGCTGGATGATGTACTGGTTGAAGCCCCAATAGCTGAAGTGGAGCACCCACAGGCCGCCCAAAAGCGTCCAGATACCCGGCAGCTTGTCGTAGCCCACATCGTCGGTGTCGAGGATCATTTCGAAGTGCCCAGGCATCTCTTGCATGAGATAACTGAAGCCAGCGACCGCCCCATCAGCAGGCAGCGCATCGAGCGCAAACCACGTGATCGCAAGGCCGCCAATGATCAGGATAACGACCTGAATGATGTCGGTAAGCGCGACAGCCTTCAGACCGCCATACAGGGAATAGAGCGCGGCAAATCCGGCCAGTGCCATCATGGCAGGCATCACGCCCCAGCCGGTCAGCGTGTCGATGGCAAGACCGCCAAGCCAAAGCACCGCCGTGAGGTTCACTGCGGTGTAAAGAGCGACCCAGAAGACGCTCATCAGGTTCTTCACGCCTGCGCCGTAACGCTGCTCGAGGAATTGCGGCATCGTGTAGATGCGACGCTTGAGGAAAATCGGGAGGAAGTACTTGGCGACGATCAAGAGAACGATGGCCGCTTGCCATTCATAGGCCGCAATCGCGATCCCGATGGCAAAACCTTCGCCTGACTGGCCGATGATCTGTTCAGCAGAAATGTTGGAGGCGATCAGCGAGGCACCGATCGCCCACCACGGGAGCGCGCGACCAGCGAGGAAGTAATCCTCGGTGTTCTTGTCGTGGCCCTTTGGCTCGCGGCTCACATACAGAGCGATGCCGAGAAGCGCGAGCGCGTAGCCCGCGATGATGATGATATCGATAGTCTCCAGCGTCATCGCTGCTTCACTCCCCAATGCGCGCGAGTTCTTTCACGCGCGTCGTATTTCCCCATGACTGCGAACTAGCACGCGGCGCGGTCTTTCCCAGCCACGCTCGCGCACATGTCCTCAGCTATTCCCTAGAATGAGCATTCCGTACCTTCTGGCAGCGCGCTGCGCGAGATCTGCGCGATCGAGAATTGCAGCGGCGCGTTCGTGGTGATGGTGAGGCCATCGCCAAATTCGCCAAGGCACGCCTCGGTCAGGACCATTTCGCGCCATCCCTTGCCAGCGGCAACCGTCATGCGGCGCGTCACGTCCTCGGTCCGCTCGCCGCTTGCAATGGTCACGGTGCCTGCGGGAGCGGCGGGCAGGTTGTAAGTGATGATGTAAGCGCCCTCGCCTTCGCCAGCGACGGTGAAGCTTGAACCCGGTCCGAATGTCAGCTGGCGCGCATCTTCCTGCCGGTTGCGGTCGATACCGCGAGCAACGAGACCCCCGCCTTCACCGCGCAGGTTCGGCAAGTCCGTCCCGCCAGCACTTGCGGTGATGCCGGCAGACAGGCGACCATTAACAAACCAATCGGCAGCCGGAGCGCCATCCAGGAAGCCGCAGCTTTCGCTGAGGTCGCCCAAGGGGGCAGTGTCGTCGAGCGAACGGCCATAGCCAAGCGCGAACAGAGCGCCATCCGGGCCATTGAGCGGATTCCCCTCGCAGCTTGCAGGCCAGCTGAAGGATAGCTTGCCCGTGGCAGCCCTCTCGCCGAACAGAATGTCAGCAACGCCCGCGCCTTCACTGCCCGGAAGCCATGAGGCAACAAATGCGTCGGATGCGTTCAGTTCGCGGTTCACCCACATGGGACGGCCCGAAAGGAACACCGATACTGTCGGGATGCCTAGCTCTTCGAATTTGCGTAGCAGGTCGAGGCCCTCGCTATCCGCGAAGATCAGGTTCTTCCGGTCGCCAGCAAATTCTGCGTAAGGCTCTTCGCCAAAGACCACGATCGCAATGTCGGGGCGCTGGTCGAATGTGCCATCTGTCGAAAGCGTTGCGCTGCCGCCGCTTTCTTGCGCCGCTTCCTCGATCCCTGCCCAGATCGAGGTCGCTCCCGGGAAGTAGTCGTTGGTCAGCTCGCGACCGCCTTGCCAGGTGAGCGTCCAGCCGCCAGCGGCCTGCGCGATGCTGTCCGCGGCGACACCGGCAACGAGGATATCGGAGCCCGGCTTCAAAGGCAGGACCCCGTCATTCTTGAGGATCACCTGCGACTTGGCGACAGCTTCACGAGCAACAGCGCGGTGCGGCGCCATGCCAAGCTTGTCGTATTCACCGGCATTGGGCCGCGCCGAGGGACTCTGAGCATCCGGACCCAGCAGTCCGGCACGCTGCTTGATGCGAAGGACGCGGGCAACCGCCTCATCGACGCGCGCTTCGGGAATAGTGCCATCGCGAACCTGCGCTACCAGCGAGGTGTGCAAGGCGACAGCATCGTCTGGCACCATGTAGATATCGAGCCCTGCGATAAGCGCCTGCGGGCAGTCGGAAACAGTGCAGCCAGCAATCTGCCCGTGGCCATTCCAGTCGCCGACCACCAGTCCTTCAAAGCCCATCTCGCCGCGAAGCACGCCCGTGAGCAAAGCTTCGTTCCCGTGCATCTTTGTGCCATTGATTGAGTTGAAGCTTGCCATGATGGTTTCGACACCGGCCTCGATCGCGACCGGGTAAGGAACCGCGTGGATCGCCTTGAGCGCATCGATGTCACCGTTGACGTCGCCCTGGTCGACACCCTGATCGGTGCCGCCATCGCCAAAGAAGTGCTTGGCGGTTGCGATAACGCGGCCTCGGCCGAGGTAATCCTCGGCGCCTTTCTTGCCCTGCAAACCTTCGACGAGTGCAGCGCCCATTTGTGCGACCAGATCGGGATCTTCGGAATAGCTTTCGTAAGTACGGCCCCAACGGTCATCGCGCGCGACCGCAACGGTCGGCGAGAAGTTCCAGTCGATCCCGGTCACCTCGATCTCTGTAGCGGTTGCAGCCCCGATCTGCCGGACAAGGTCCGCATCGCCGGTTGCGCCAAGGGCGATGTTGTGCGGGAAAATTGTCGCCTGAACGACATTGGTGTGGCCGTGAACGGCGTCTGTGCCCCACATCGTAGGGATGACAGGCTCACCATCTGGCAAGGGTTGCGTCGATGCGTCCCACATCTCGTCCGCGAGGCGCAGCCATTGCGATGCGGGCGCAAATTCGTCGCCGTAAGGGCCGCCATTGCCCCCATTGAGATAGCTGCCCCAGCGATACTCTTGCATCTCTTGTGCATCGAACGAATTGATTTGCGGCTGGATCAGCTGCGCGACCTTGCGCTCCAGGCTCATGCGCGAAACCATGTCCGCAATCATGTTATCTGAAGCGGAGGGCGCGGCTTGCGTTGCTGTTGCAGCTACGGGCGCGCTGCTCGCAGATTGAAGGCTGCCTTCGCCACATGCAGACAAGGCACCAAGGCTAACGGCGTTGACCAACGCCAGACGGAAATTCAGTCGCATTGTAAGGCAAGCCCCTCCCAAAGGCTCAATGATTCTGCGCTCGTTGAGAACGTTATCAAGATACTACATCTCGGCCTCCGAAATGCAAGTATCTAGCCACTATCGACGCACACGAAGCGCAGCGAGCAGTGCGGCGGCAAGCAGCGCGAATCCCGCGAACAGCCCGAAAAGCGCAGCAAAACCAAAGCTTGGTACAAGCGTCAGCGTCAGCCATGGCATAACGATGGAGGGGACGGTATTGGTGAGATTGAATATCCCCATGTCGCGTCCACGATGACGAGGCTGCGGCAAGACACGCAAAGTTTGCGCTGTGTGGAGCGACAGGAAGATCGAGGCGCCGATCCCGAACACCACATAACCCGCGATCGCAAGTTCAAGACCCGTTGCAACCGCCATCGTTCCAAGCCCGAGCGCAGCAAGGACCGCGCAAAAGCTCAATGGCAAGATCGGTCGGCCTTCGCGGTCCGACCAACGTCCTGCGGCAAGTGCAAGCGGGACCGACATAACCAGCACCATGCTGAAAATATTGGCGGCGGTGTTTTCGTTGAAGCCTTCAACAATCGAGCGAAGCCAGAACAGGAGGAAAGCAAACAGGCCCGCCTCTGAAATTTGGATCAGGAACCGGGCCAGCCACATGCGCGCGACGGTAGAACGGTCACTAAGCTCGCGCACCGTTTCCACCTCCTCGCGACGTGGCTGCATCAGTTGGGGGCGAACTCTGCCCCGGCCAAGAACAATCACCGGGCTCATCAGCAAGACGACCAGCAGCGCCACCACTTCCAGCCGCAAGCCCGTAGGCACTAACATCTCGAAAGTGACAAACGATCCGGCAATGGCTCCCAAAGCAGGCGCGAGGGAGAGCGCTCCGCCAAGCGAGCCTTTCTGCTCGTCAGGAAAACAGTCGCCTGCCCACGCGAAAAGCGGCGAGAGCATCATATTCAACGCGACCTGCCAGAGCATCGTGAAGATGATGAGTTCGCTCAGACTGCTTGCCTGATCTATCGCAATCAGGAGCGCGCTTGACCCAATGAGGCCTGCGAGGATCCACGGAAGGCGCGAGCCGCTGCGATCGCTGAGCATGCCGATGGCGATGTTCGCTACACTCGCCATGACGGCGCCGTAGAAGGTCACCTGCGCAAGCGCGGGGACGTCCTCCGAACCTGTCAGCTCGGTGATCTTGAGCGGAAGCAAAACCGTCAGAAGCGGCACATAAGCGATCGAGCCGCCGCCTGCCGCAAGCGCAAAGAGAGCCAGGAACCAGAGCGGCTGGCGTTCTGCAGTGGGTTGAGACGTGCTCAAGCTGACCTTGGAGCAGGACCTGTGGAAGCGCGCTCGACCAAGGAGGCTTTGACGTCGATCACACCGCCCTTGTGATCTTGCCCTTTCAGCGTGATGAGCTTCTCGACAGCAAGCGAAACGGTTTCGGCAATGGGCTGATCGACGGCTGTGAGTGGCGGCTGCGAAAACCTGACAATCGGCGTGTTGTCGAACGAGATCAGAGAGATGTCGCGCGGCACATGCATTCCGCGATCACGTACCACTTCTAGCGCGGCAAGGGTCATCTGGTCGTTGCTGCCGATGATCGCGGTCATTTGCGGATTGCGGTCGAGCAAGGCGCGCGCGGCCTGCGTGCCGGACTCGTAGCTGAAATCTCCGCGCTCGTTGAGGCCATGAATATCGAGCCCATGCTCGCTCATCGCGCGTTCCCAACCCGCGACGCGCCAGCCAGACAGGCTGTATTCGCGCGGACCTGCGATTATGCCGATGCGCTTGTGCCCCAATTCGATCAGGCGCTTGGTCGAGGTGTAAGCCGCTCCCTCATCACCCATCGTCATCGGGATGCCGGGTTCCTCGCGGTTCGAGCCGATGCGAGCAAACGGCACGCCGCGTTTTTCCAGCAACGTGGTTATAAGCGGGTTTTCCGAGTGCGGCGGGGTCAGGATGACACCGTCCGGCTGCAAGGCCGCGATGGTGGCTGCAAGCTCGCGCTCGACATGGTCGGCGTGCGTATCGACCAGTTCGACCATCATCCGGTAGCCATGTTTTGAGCATGTGAGGATACCGCCCAGAAGCATCTGGTCGACCCAGTCGGTCCCTTGCCGCTCGCGCCAGTCGGCAAGAGTGCGTTCGCGGTCGTTGATGGCAAGGATGATGTAGGAGCGCGAACCGCTCATGCGCTGCGCGGCAAGCGAAGGCACATAACCCAGCCGATCAATCGATGCCTGCACCTTGTCGCGCATTTGCGGGCGCACATTGGGCCCATCGTTTATGACACGGCTCACCGTTTGCAGGGACACGCCTGCATCCTCCGCAACCTCGCGGATGGTGACCGATTTGTGGCCTCTGCCCATTGCGATGCCCGTCCTTAGCTTCGCCTATTTAATGCAGGCGCGCCCCGTCCCCGGGTCGCTCCCGCATTGGTAAACTCTGATCCAGTCGACCTCGAATTGAGCCGGAACGCTTTCAGGTGCAAGCCCCTTTTCGTTGTCGCGTTCAGGCCATCGCCCGCCTACTGCCAGATTGGCCATAACATACATCGGCTGGTCAAAGGGAGCGTTGGCATTGCCTTCGGCCTTCGGCGAACCTGTATCCCAATCCTCTGGCGTGAAGACGGCATGCACCCGATCGTTCACGAGGAAGCGTATGATCCCCTCGCCCCACTCCACCGCATAGACATGAAAGCCGTCGGAGGGCAGCGAGTTATCGGGAAGCGCCGTCTTGCTGTCGACATAGCGGTTGTTCGGGGGAAGATCGCCGAAATGAAGCGCGCTGACAGTGCGGTTCTCGCCGACATCGCCGTCACATTCGTCACAATCTGCGCCAATATTGACAGCTTCAAGAATGTCGATCTCGCCCGATAGTGGCCAACGACCATAGTGATCGTCGGCCGGCATCATCCAGACGGCTGGCCACATGCCCTGCCCGCCCGGAACCTTCGCCCGCGCTTCGATCCGGCCATAGCGCCACGCGTGAAGGCCGCGCGTGCGAACCTTGCCCGACGTGTATCCTTGCGTAACTTGCGGATTGGGGTCTGCGGCAATTTCAGGCGGACGATCAGGTCCGGTGAAGGTCTCCTTGCGCGCTTTAAGCAGGAGAACGCCATCCTCGACCGCGATGTTCTCTGGCCGGTCGGTGTAGCATTGCCGCTCATCATTGCCGCCGCCCCAGCACGATTGTTCCGGTGTCCAGTTGGTGCGGTCGAGGCCGTCGCCATCGAATTCGTCCGACCAAACCAGCTCCCAGCCCGCCCCTTCGAGCGGTGCGACCACGGTCTGTGTCGCGTCGCCTTGCGACGCATCCGATGCTGCGCAAGCTGTAAGCAAGCCGGCCAAAACTACGGCAGCGCTCCTTCGTCCCATTCGCTTCATGTCATTCCCCTGCGTGCGAATTCCAATGCGTCCAGCGCCCGAGCAAGAAGAGGGGACTTTGCCCCCTCAAGCAAAGCCCCCTCTTACCCTCACCCGAGATACTCAAGCGAGCATTCGGAAGCTTCGACAAATCCCCTAGAAGTCGAAGCGGGCAAGGAACGTGAAGCGACGGTCGTTGCGGAACGCCGAACGCGTGATGCGTGTGCCGTCGAAATCGACGACCTGACTGGTCTCCGTCACCTCGTCGAGCAGGTTCACACCTTGCACGCCGATCTTCAGCTGGTCCGTAACCGAGTAGAAGATGGACGCGTCGAGCTGGCCCGTCGATTCCTGCCAGATCGGCGAGAACGGGAAGATGTCGTCGCGTGGTGTGATAAGAAAGGCCGATCGCCAGTTGTAAGCGGCGCGAGCCGAGAACTTGCTGTCCTCATAGAACACCGTAGCGTTGAACGAGTTCTTCGAAATGCCGGCGAGCGGTTGCTGACCAACGAACGCGCCACCGCCCAGATCACCCGTCGTTGACGTTACCGAGGGTTGGCCGAACTGTGCCAGATCCGGGTTCGAAAAATCGCTGCCATCCACATAGGTGTAGGTGAATGCGGTACCGATGTTTCCAAGCGGTCCGGGCAGGAAGTCGTAGACCTGCTGGTGCGTGATTTCGAAGCCCTTCAGCGTGCCGTCCTGCGAGTTGACCGGCCCTTGAACAGCCACGTCGACCGTAACGGCAGAACCCGGATAATCGACCCGCGAGAACCCGGTGTCGATGAACCCGCTGACATCCTTGGCAAAGACCGAGAAAGTCAGCTGGCCGACTTCGGCAAAGTACCACTCAACCGAAAGGTCGTAATTCCACACCTCAACCGGCAGCAAATTGCGGTTTCCGGTGCTGAGCGTGAACAGTGGCCCGCTGGCAAGGGCGCCGCTGCCGGCATTGGCAAGCGCCACGGTGTTGTCCCCTATGCCGCCCCCGGCGCGGAACAGCTGCAGATCCGGACGCGAGATGTTCTTCGAGGCCGCGGCACGGAACAGCAGGCCATCACCTACATCTAGACGCGCGTTGAAGCTCGGCAGCCAGTGATCGAAAGTGATGTCGCGATCGTCAATCAGCACTTCCCCGGTGAACGCTGCGGCAAATTCAGCCACGCGCTCCGGAGAGAGCTGGCAGATTCCCGCCAGGCTGATCGGCGCTGCGCCGCCCGTGTTGCACCCGGCGGTCACTTCGGAAGGCTGGACGACACCGTCGCCATTGCCCCCGCCTACGACGACGCCGTTTTCGATCACAGGAGTGTCAAATCGGCCCGGATCGGGGAAGCCGATGCGACCGATAGTCGAAATCTCGGTCTCGACATAGCGCAGTCCGATGTTGCCGGAAAGTTCCCAGCCATTGTCGAAGTCCATACCGTAATCGACGCGGCCATAGGCGGCCTTGGTCACTTCGGTCACGACCGATACTTCGCCCGGGCAGAACACGCCTTCAATGTCGCAAGGCAGGATCTCGCCGGTCACTTCATCAGGACGGAAACGGTTGTTCACGCCATAATTGAAGCGCTCAGGCGATTGGCTGAACTGCTGAACTTCCTCGACCTGCGTGTCTGTCAGGCCGCTCAGATATTCGCCAAGAAAATCATCGCCGCCAAAGAAGAAGGCCGCACCGTTCTCGATCGGCAGCGGCGCGTTGCCGCGCTGGAAATTGTCGCCAAATGGGTTTCGGTAGTTCGAGAAGGCGGGGAACTCGTCAACATAGGCACCGCCAGCAATCGCAAATTCCTGGCCGGGAAGACCAGTGAAGAAACGACCCGGAATAAAGCCGTTCCCAAACGGGCCAGGCCCGCTTGCACCACAACCCGGGCCTTCGCCCCACGGCAGACAGCCCGCGCGGCCGGCCCAAGGCGCCGAAAGATTGCCCCAGGTGCTGAAATTGGTGTTGCGGGTCGTGCGATCACGCTCGGCCCAGCGGGCACCGAAGCGCGCCGCCTTAAAGAAGCCGTCGTCGCTGATGTCGTACTCTGCGTCGAAGCGAAGGCTGTCGAGATCGCCTTCGTTGAGCTCGCGGCTGTCGAGAGCGAACCAGTAATAGGTGTTGAGACCCGAGGTAAAGTAATCCGCAGGAGCGCCCTGCGGAGCGAGGAACTGAACCGATGGCACCGAACCTGTGAGGTCGAGAGCAATATCGGCCCACGTCGACATCGCGCCGAACACCGAATTGCGTTCCAGATCAGAAGTGATCCGTTGCGCTTCGAAGTTGATGCGGAAGCGATCGGTGATGTTCCACTTTACGTCGAGCGAGATGTCCTCGGTCCTCGTGTCGAGCGCACGCTCGAAGCGCAGCGAGTCCAGTGGTAGACCACCTCGACCGAACGGGTTGGCATAGGCATCACCCTGACGCTGGCTCAGAATACCGCTCTGAAAGATGCCGTTCGCGTCGTACTGGAACGAGGTGCCATTCAGCGGCTCAGGGAAAAGACCCTCGTCATCGACTCGGGCGAGAAGCGCAAATTCTTCAGTCTGGAATGTTGCATCCGCGCGCAAATATTCGACTGTAACAACGAAATCGCCAGTGGGGTCTTCATACTGAAGAATGCCCGAGAACGCTTCACGCGTACGATCCAGATCGGTCGTGCGCAGACCGGCACCTTTCGGCACAAGGACGGAGCCAGCCGGCGGGAAATTCGACGGATCGAAGTTGGGATCGCCAACGAAGCCGCCCGACCCGACCGACAGCGGACGGATGCACGGTCCGCTCAGCGAGGCGTCGCGATAGCAAGGGTCGGTGACTTGCGAAGCGTCGGTGCGGCTTTTGAGCTCGGAATAGGCGTAGGAAGCCTGGATGCCAAAGGTGCCGGCGCCGGTTTCAAACGTGTTCGAGCCCAGAACCGAGAATTCAGGCGACCATTCTTCACGAAGATCACCGTAGTTCGCGCCAATGGTGCCCGCGATCCTCAACCCGCTGGCGTCGAGCGGCTTTCGGGTAACGAGATTGACCGTACCCGACGGCCCGCCTTCGATCATGTCAGCGGTGACATTCTTGAACACCTCGACGCGACCGAGAAGCTCGGGTGAGACATCGTTGAAGTTCAACTCGCGCCCGCCAGTCGCCGAGAAAATGTCGCGGCCATTCAACTCCGAACGCGCAAAGGGAAGACCACGAATGATGACGCCGGTGCCCTCCACCGAGAAACGGTCAGGATCGGTGGTCTTTTCAAAACGGCCGATCGTGACGCCCGGGATACGCTGAAGCGTTTCTGCAACCGACCGGTCAGGCAGAGCACCGATGTCTTCCGCCGTGACAGCATCGACGAAAGTGTCCGAATCGCGCTTGATGTTCTGTGCGTTTTCGAGCGAGGCACGGAAGCCTGAAACGATGATCAGGTTTTCGGTGTCCGCCACGTCGGACGCGATCTGCTCATCCTCATCAGCGTCATTGTCTTGCGCATATGCCGGCATGGCAGCGGCCATCGAAATGGCGAGGCCGGATGCGGTGCTCAATGCAAAAAGACGCCCTTTGGGCGCAATTCGACCGGTGTTCATTTCTAGGTATCCCCTCCGAAAAATCGCATGCGGGCTTTGTGCCGACAATTCGATTGACAGATGGCTACCTTATTTTGTTAGCGTTCACAAGAGCTGCAATAAATCGTTCACAATTGCTGTGGCCTCCATGCCACAGAATAGAATTTGGCACGGGTGCGGCGTGTCTGTTACGCTGCCGGTCGGGGATAGAGGAATACATGACAATTCAACACATCGTGATCGTCGGCGGAGGGACCGCTGGCTGGATGGCCGCAGCGGCCCTGTCGCGGCTTAAGTCCGGCAGGAAGCTGGACATAAGCCTGATCGAGTCAGAGCAAATCGGCACAGTCGGTGTGGGCGAGGCAACGATTCCCCCTTTTGTGGGCTTCAATGATCTGCTCGGCATTCCGGAAAGCGAACTGCTGTCCAACGTGCAGGGCACATTCAAACTGGGGATCCAGTTCGAAAACTGGGGCAAGCGCGGTGACAGCTACATCCACCCGTTCGGCGCCTATGGGTACACGATGGGAGGCATCTCCTTCCATCATGTCTGGCACAAATTCGCCGAGGAAGGCGACAATCGTCCGATCCAGGTCTTCAATGTTGAAACCATGGCCGCTTACTTCGGAAAGTTCATGCGCAGCGAGGACTATCAGAAGCAGCGCGACGACCTGCCGCCGATCAACTACGCTTACCACCTCGATGCCGGGAAATACGCCGCTTTTCTTCGCCAATATGCCGAAAGGCGAGGCGTTATCCGGCACGAGGGTAAGGTCAGCGACGTCTCCCTCGATGGAGAAACCGGCTTTGTCACCGGCCTCACGCTCGACGATGGGCGCTCGCTTGAAGGCGACCTCTTCATCGATTGCTCAGGCTTTCGCGGGCTGTTGATCGAGCAGGCGCTCAAGACCGGATATGAGGACTGGACCCATTGGCTCCCATGCAATCGCGCCGTCGCACTGCCTTGCGGACGCGATGATGGCAGCCCTCCCCCGCCCTTTACAAAGGCAACCGCACACAGCGCGGGCTGGCAATGGCAGGTCCCGCTGCAGCACCGCAATGGCAATGGCCATGTCTATTGCAGCGACTTCATGGAAGACCAGGAAGCGCTCGACATCCTGCTCGGCAACATCGCGGGCAAACCTCAGGCGGACCCCAATTTCCTGCGCTTCACAACTGGGCGCCGCAAGAAGTTCTGGAACAAAAACGTCGTTGCGCTTGGTCTTTCAGCTGGCTTCATGGAGCCGCTCGAATCAACGTCGATCCACCTCATCAACACCGGGGTCGACAAGCTCCTGTCGCTGCTTTCGCTCGACGGAGTGACGCAAACGCAGGAGGACACGTTCAACCGGCTCACAGGCCGTGAGTATGCGCGCATTCGCGACTTCCTCATCCTTCACTATAACGCGACCAGCCGCGACGATTCTGGTTTCTGGAACTATGTGCGAACCATGGACGTGCCCGAAACGCTCACCGAGAAGGTCGAATTGTTCAAGGCGAACGGCCAGATCTTCCGCGAAGAAGATGAACTGTTCACCGAAACAAGCTGGGCAGCGGTGATGATGGGACAGGGCATCGCGATGCACGGCCACAATGCGATGGCCGACTCGCTCGATCCGGTCTCGACCCGCAAGGAGATCGACGAGATGGAGCAATCGATCCGTTTCCTCGTCCAGCATATGCCGGGACATGGCGAATACCTGTCTCGTTACTGTCCGGCCAAGGCGGCATAGACCCAACCAGTTTTAACCCGCGCATACACATGCAAATTTTTGCATTTTTTGTTGGTAACGTTATCAACTTTGACGGAAGGATGTGTAAAGTGTCGAGGACACGGGAGCCTCACGAACAGGCGCACCGGGCCGAGTTCTGGCGGCTCTCATGGGCCTCGCATTTGTAACCTCGCCACAGATCGCTGAGGCAAAAATGACGAAACGCTCGAGCCGCTCGACGCGGAGCTTGAGGTTTACTTCCGCGGAACGACACAGGAAGCCGACCTGGGACCAGTATATGTCTTCATGCGGGAGAGCGCGCAGTAATCAAGCGATCCTGCGCGCTTCGCCAGTTCGATCATCCCACCCGGTCATCCGGTCGAGCCGTTCCAGCTCTTCGAGCAAGAGCGGCATGACCTCACGGCTTGCATTGCGGCCGATGAAGAGGTCCATATGCCCGTAATCCGGCACAATTCGCTGGCGATAAAGGTCGCGGCCATTGTGCTCTGACAGCCAGACGCGCGTGCGCTGCCCGCTCTCCGGATAGAATATCTGGTTGGTTGCACCTGACAGGAAGGTAATCGGCAGCGCAAGACGCCGCGCGGCGTCCTCGTCGGTGTAGATCGCTTTGCCATCGGCGTTCACCGCCAGCCCCTTGTGCATGATTTCGCCCAGATGCTTGAAGGGAGAGAGCGACACGCGGCTGAACATGCTGCCTAGCGCCAGATGGGTATCATGACCCAGCTGACGGTGATCCCAGCTTGGACCGAAAGTGCCGAAGACGCGCCGACAGGTCGGGTTCTTGCACTCCTGCCCCTCCGGCACGGGTATCTGGTAAGCGACCGCGTCGATCTCGTAGTCGGCCTCCGTCCCCTGGCTCACGAAATCCATATGCCCGTCGAGCAAAGAGATTTCGCCCAGCACGCCAGCGATACCCAGATCGGCCTTCATGTAATTGAGCCAGTCGGTTACAGGGTGCAGCGTCAGCTGCGAACTGATGACCGATCGCACATGGCTGACCCAGCCGGCACCAATACCCATGAGGAGGCTCATCGACCCGACGCAATGAGCCAGTGCCTGAACGCTGTGCGCGCCAGTGACTTCACGGATTATCGCGATGGCAGCTGGCCAGTCGTATCGCGCAATGTCATCGATGTTGAACTCGGGTGGATGCTCAGTATCGTTGCCCGCATCCTCGCTCGCGCGGTAGTCGAACAGCCAGACGTCATATCCTTGCGCCACAAGGCTTTCACTGAGGTTTTCATCGACCGTCGGTGTCGCAAAGCTAGACGCACGCACCGAAAAACCCGGAGCAAGCACAATCGGCCCGCGCGAACCGCCGCGATATCGGGTGAGCCCAATATTCACGCCGTCTTGCGTAGGCACGATATGGCGTTCGGCACTCGGCAAGCGAAGATCGCGCAGCTTGAGCTCTGCGGCGTCTGCCTTGGCGAAGTCGTTCAGCGTCGCCAGCATTCCGCCATACGCGCGGAACACGGTCATTGCGAAAAACCCGGCATATTTGGCCTGGAAGTAGGTCTCGATCGCTTTCTTCGCGCGCGGGATCAGGCCGACGATATGCCCGACCAGCGTATCGGCATCGTGCACGGTGATAGTGGTCAGCTGACGCATGAATTCGTCAATGCCCAGCTTGAGCACGCCGCGCCCGATCAGCTCCCCGCTTTCGTCCTCGCCATGTCTCAGGGTCACGAACAAGGTGGTGAGATCGGTCCAGGGGTCGGACTTTCCGCTCCCCGCGCCGCGCTGCTCCAGCGTCTTGAACCCGTGGAAATGGACAGGACCCTGCGGTCCATCAAGCACCATGTCGTAGAGCATCTTCCAGCTCTCGGCCTTGTCGGGGTCTGCGACGAGCAGGCGGAAGGTTCCTTCGCGCACCGGCATAGGTTCAGGAGCGATGGCGCTCACCAGGACTTCTCCGGTGATTGCCGAGCGGTGCTCGCGCTCCTCGATCATGCGGTGCAGGTTCTGGGTGGTGACAGTCAGCTTGAAACTGCACTCCCCACCCTCGGCTTCACCCCACGCCGCGCCATTGGCATAGTCGTCCCGAATGCGTTCTGCATGTCCGCAGGGGCGATGATGGCAGCCTGTGGCGCTGATATGTCCCGCCATAGTCTCGGTAAAGGATAGCCCCGGGCTCATCGCTTCCGGGTGCTCCTTCACCAGGTTCCGGATCGCGGCTTTGCCCTCCTCGATTGCGCCCTCTTCGAAGTGCTTGCCAGCCTTGGCGACAGCGTCGGCTACAGGCCCGATTGCGTGACCCGCGACCCATTTCGCGATCCCGAGCTTGAGGTGGTCGTGATGAGGCATCGGCTTGCTCTCGCCCGGTTCCACCTCTTCAATGACCGGCGGCGGAAGTTCGGACTCCTCACCGAGCGCGTAATCGATTGTCCACCCCTCACGCTGAGCCATCTTCTCCACCGCGCGCTCTGCCACGGCGGTGATCGTCAGCAGCGGATTGACGCCTACAGCGCCCGGAAGCGCTGCTCCATCGCAGACATAGAGTCCGTGGTGAACGTCGGTCCCCTCCGAACCGGCATAAACGCGGCAGCTGTCATCGACGACGCCGCTGCTGGCATCGTCGCCCATGCCGCACCCGCCGATCGGGTGCACGGTTATGAGCTTGCGGCCAAGCTTGTCTGACCAAAGCGGGTCGGTGAAGTACTGCGCCTCGATCGCTTCTGCCGCCTCGCGCATTTTGTCATCGTCGTGGCGGAAGGTCTTTTGCTCGCCGGCATGCGCCCAGTTTATCGTGATGCGGTCGTCCTCAAGGGCAAGCGATCCGCCAGAATCGTCGACGCTCATCACGAGATAGGTTTGCGTTCGCGACATCGGCCCCTTGTAAGCCCAGTCGGCGATGCTGCCCGGATCTGTCTGCACCGCCTCGCCCATTGCTTTTGCGTCGAGCAGTCGCGGTTTCACCTGATCGAAACCGAAGCGTGTGAACCCGTCGGCCAGGGCCTCGCCGAAGAAGAACGCAGGGCCGAGCGCGGCTGCGATGATACCGGGAGCTGCGCCCTCCTCAATCACCAGGCCTTGAGTGACGTCCTCTGCATCGCGCATGTCGATGATGCCGGTGATGCAGGGGCCGGGATAGGCTTCCTCGCTTACATCATTCGTGCCGACGCCCAGCGCGTAGATCGGCTGAGGCATGACGACGTCGCCTTCCTTTTCTGTCTTGTAGTAGCTGTCATAAGCAAACCCGAGCGCATCGCCGTTGCCGGAGAAGCGCTTGCCCAAACGGTTCGACAGCGAAAGCCCCTTTTCGCGCGAGCGCAGCAGGATTTCGGTCGACCCGATAGCGCCTGCGCCCAGTACGACGTGGTCGGCGGTGATTGTCGTTGCCTCGCCGGCGGATCCTTCTGCGTTGTGCTCGACATGGACGCGCCATTGTTCGCCGTCGCGCTCGATCCAAAGCACCTTGGCCTGCGTGAAAATCTCCGCGCCGTGATTTGCCGCATCGGGCAGGTAATTCATCAGGGTCGTGTTCTTTGCCCCGACATTGCAGCCCGAGGTGCAATCGCCGCAATTGGTGCAGGCAGGCTGAGGCACGCCGAACTTGTTGGTCTTGTCCTCGAATGTGACGTTGATCGGCGTCTTGTAGAACCGTTTGCCCATCACCTTGGCCGAATGCTCCAGCGCATCGAGCTTGCCGAGCGCGGGATAGGTATCGGGATAGGGATTGGGCGAAAGCATCTCTCGCGCACGCTCGTAATAGGCGTCGATCGCATGAGGGTTTTCGCGGAAAGCTGCAGGCCAATGGGCCTGGTCGAGTAGGCGCTTGTCGAGTTCGAGCGAGACATTTGCGTTGATCAGCGAAGTGCCCCCAAGGCCGCAACCGACTAGCGCGTACTGGTCATCGTTCACATGCACTTCGAACAAGGCGTCCGGCGCACCGATGCGCCCACCCTTGGCGTTGAACTGCACCGCGCCCTGCGCGTCTGCGAGCTTGTTGGGGTATGCGCCGGGAAGTATCTCCTTGCCCCGCTCAAGCACGCACACGTCTTTGCCCGCTCGCGCCAAACGCGATGCCGCGACCCCTGCTCCATAGCCCGAGCCGACGACGAGCACGGTGTAATGCACTCTGGCCTCAGCAAGCGGTTTTGCGATGCGTTTCTGGCCGTATGATGGGATTGCCTGGGTCATTCTGCCGCCTCCCGCAGCTGAGTGTTGGAGCGTTCGAGCAACTCGCGGGTGCGTTTGTCCGCCTCCTCGATGATGCGGGCGTGGACCAGGCGCGAGAAATCCGCCCAGCTTGCAGAGGCGCGATCGACCGCCTGCGATGCTTCCTCGACCAAACGACTGACGCGCCCGCTTCCCTCGACCCGGACCGGGGCGATGGTGCCGTCGGTGGGATCGTTGAAGAGACGCAGGGAAGCGACTTCCAGAGTGTCGGACACCAGCATCGCAGCACAGCCCTGCACCGGCATCAGCGTCGGCTCGTCGAGCACCCATCCTCCGGTGTTGAAGACGGCAACCGGCAGGCCGAAGCCATCGACCTTAAGCTCGTCCTGGAACGGCTTGTGAGTATGCCCGAAGATGAAGGAAAGCTCGCGCGGGCGCTCTGCCAGCTCGTCATCCATCGCTCTTGCAAGCGGAGTGCCGATGTACCAGCCAAGATCATCGATCTCGTCTGCCCCGAGCACATGACCGTAGCCATCGCGCTGACGCTCTGCGGTGCGGCCCGCTGTGATGTCGATGCCTGCGCGGATAAGGTTATCGAGCGTGACCCCGTATTTCAGCGGCATCTTGGGATTGATGCCCATCTTGGTATGAAGGCCGCCAGTGATCCGGCGCGCGAGACCTTCTGCGAAATCGTGGCTCGCGCCAGCGCTGAGCATCGTTTCGTAAAGAGAGCCAACTTCCCCGCCGACATCGCCGGCGCTTCCAAGGTCAGACCAGAGGAAGTCGATCCACGGGCCGTTTTCTTGCTCAAGCTGGCGCATGGTCGAGGGGCGCGGATCGCTGTCTTCGAGAAACCCGCGCACATTCGAAAGCGAGCGGTACATGCCATCGAGGTAATGACCGTGATGCATAACGACAGCCCGTCCGCTCTCGCGATCGGAGATACCCCAGTTTGGATAGGCAATTCGCACCGAAGCTCCGGTCAGATGCGGGCGATGCGCGATGAGCGATTCCATCAAGCGGCAACGATGGCGCGGCGTGCCGAAAACAGCCGTCACTGCCTCAAGATCGCCCGGCAACTCGCCGCTCTGAAGCGCGGTGACGAAGCCATGATCCTGCGCCATGCGCCACAAGTGGTGATCGTGATTGCCTGCGATGTAGATAATCTCGCGCTGGAAGAGCTCGGGCCCTTCCTTAGGAAAGAAGGCGTCGAGCAATTGCAGGAAGCTTTTCGACACATCCCCGAATGGCGAAAGCCCCAGATCGAGAGCATCGCCGAGGAGGACCAGCTGCGGCTTCACGCCCCCCATGGTCTCTCCTATGGCTGCGGTGAAGGCGCGCAGAACTTCTGAAGGTCCGTCCGCGATTGCTCCTGCACCATCGATGTGAGTGAGCAGGCTGTCTCGTGCACCCAGATGGATGTCAGAGAGAACGACGTAACGAACGCTCATTTTTGGTTCTCCAGACAGGAATAGAAGGCATCGCGCACGAGCTTTTCGCGCGGATCATCCCACTTGCCGGTGCCAAGCTGGTTGGTGATCCAGGCGTAAGAAACGCCGTCTTCGGGGTCGCAGAAGGCGAGCGAGCCCCCGACAGCGAAACTGCCAAAGGCGCTGCGCGTTCGGGCGAACTCCCACTGGCTGAACGGTTTTTCAAAGCCGTAGGAATAATACATGTCGGCGGTCAGGATCTGATCCTTGAGACCCTTGCGCGGATAGGGGTGACCTTGCTTGAGCGTCGCCATGACTTCAGACGTCACGCCCAGCGACGCCCCGCCCTGCGCAAAGGCATCGTAGAGCCGCGCCAGCCCGCGCGCCGACGCCATTCCGCCAGCAGCTCCCTGTCCGACGCGCCAGAATTCCTCGTTATCCAATGCACCCGGACCTTCGAGCACGAGCGGATTGTTCAGCGTGCGAAAGGCCAGCGTTCCCGGCACGCACATCTTGAAGGTGAGCGGCCATGGCATCGTTGTGTGGTGAATGAAGAGGTCCTGCATTCCGAACCCTTCGATCCGGGCAATGCGCCTCTGATCGAAGCCTTCAGGCAGGCCCACAAAAACATCCGCACCAAGGGGGGCGCCGATCTCTTCATTGAAAAACTCGGGCAGTCGGCGGCCTTGAGGATCGCGACGATGAATGATCTCGCTCGCGATCCAGCCTAGTGTGTAAGCATGGTTTCCGGAATAGTCGCCTGGCGCCCAGTTGGGCTTCTGCCGCGCAATCGCGGCGCAGATCGCCTCTTCATCGCCGAGCCTGTCGACTGCGAGCTTGTAATCTATTGCTGCAAGCCCGGCCTGCTCGGACAAGGCCTCGCCAACCGTTACATCGCCTTTGCCGTGGGCGGCGAATTCGGGCCAGATATCCGCGACACGCTCGTCATAAGAGAACAGGCCCCGCGATGCGGCAACAGCGGCAGCCATGCCGGTGAGCCCCTTAGTCAACGAGTAGACCAATGCGATCGTATCGCTGGCCCATGCCTTGTTTCGTTTGGCGCTGTTCCAGCCGCCATGCAGATCGACCACAGCTTCACCGCGGTGCATAATCGTGCAGGCAGCACCCAGAGCACTTCCGGAAATGATCGAAGCTTCAAAAGCGTGAGCGACGGGTTCAAAACCGTCAGCAACAAAACCTCCAATTGTCGGCGGAAGCTTCTCACCGCGCACATCCGTGTGCAGAAACGGACTCCTTGATACCTGCATAATGAGTCCCCGTTTTCGCGATGGCCAAACGCCACGCGCCTCGATTACAGGGCTAGGGCAGAATGGTTAATTACGAGTTAGGGGAGTTCACTCAATAGACTTATCTGAAGTGAATTCGGCTGACTTATACTTACCAGAGACAGTCAGGTTTTATTGCCACCGCGCTTTAGTGGCTGATATCGAAGTATTCGCTGAAATGCTGCGATTATGCGGGAAGGGCGAGATGCTTGGCTCCGTAGACAGCCTGCCAGCTCTCGATTTCCTCTACCACGATATCGTCGATCGCGCGGACAAGATCAGAGGCGACGTGATAGGTGAGGCGCTGCTCGTCGCCGCTCAAAAGCAGGACGATCCTCTCCTCGACATCGGCCAGTTTTGCGACCGTTACGCGAGAGATCGATGAAAACCGCTCAAAGTCGCCAAAGTAACGGATGCCCGCAAGGTTTGCGCCAATGGTTGGAAAGGCCACTCCGAGGAAGGTGAAAAGCTTCGCCGTCGCGTAGGGCCAGCCAGCAGGCAAGACGCCGGCAAGCGCGCCAAGCTCAATCAGCAGGTAGATCGAAACCGACACCACGGCGGCGAGAAATCCCCATTCAGCGGTCTTGTCGATCCGGTGGTGCACACGGTGCAGCTGCTCGGCCTTGGCTGCATGGTATTGGCGCTGCCCCCGAACGTGGGGAAGCACGACGTTCGAGAGGACGCGGCGAAGATAAGCGCGATCGACGCGCGCTTCTGGCAGGCCAGCATCGCGCAAGGCATCGCGGACATATCGCTCGGGCCATTGCGCCGTCTCTGCCCGTGGCCAGCGCGCAATTGGGCGAGACACCCCCATCATCAGGATGCCGGGTGCAAAGCGCAGATACTCAGCGACGCGCCGTGTCTCGAACCAGCGACGATGCCATGCCCTGCGCGCCCCGGCATAAGTGATCGAAAGGATAAGAACGAGCAGCGCCAGCTCGATCGAAGCGAATATCCATTTATACTTCGCCAGATCGAACGGCAGGTAGGCAATTCCGGCAATGATCGCCAGGGCCGAGAGGATGAAGTTGAGCGACATTCCGCTGCGATAGGCATCGGATAAACGGCTCGACACTGCATCGGCCCATGCGAACATGGGCAACAGGCTGTCACGGATACGGCTGTGCAAATGCTTGTCCGCACCCAGCAATTCCTGCGCCGCGTCGACGACTGATGCGGCTGAACCGTTCGCAATGTCTTCAGGAGATTCGTAAGCGGCTTTCGTGGTGCCGGACTTGACCGATCGCCCCCCAAAAAACGCTTCGATGCGGCGATAAAACCCGAAGAAAAAGCCAGCCTTTGGGCGCCACTTTTCGCGGTCGAGCGGGTCCATGCTGTCACCATCAAGCCCCAGCGATGTGCGGACAAGAGTATCGAGCCGATCACCGTCGGGATTGCCGTCGCCCTGCTTGCGATGCCCCAGTTCCTCAGGCCGAACGAGGATCGACCAGCCTTGCGGCATCGCAGGGTCTATCACGAGAACAGGCGTTCCCTGTTCCAGCGCGTGCAGGACCGTATGACCCGTGCCACCGGGCAAATCGGTCATCTTGCCATCCCAGACCGCGATCAAAAGATCGCATCGCTCGATCATCACACGGCCCGCGAGGGCAACATTGTCTGACGCAAGAGCGGCAAAACGATGCGCCGCACTTTTGTTGGCAGGTTCATCGAGAGTTTGCTCGAAGACCGCGCGTATCTCCTCATCGCGATCCGCAATCTGGAAGACATGCGCCCGGTCCATCAGACCGCGAATTGCGGCGGCGCGGCGTTCGACTTCGGGATCGCCGGGCCGTTCGCCTCGTGCGAGAGCTCGCACATCACTGGCACTTGATGCGCCCGCATTGATCGCAAGGTTCAGCTCTGCGCCAAATGGCAGCGGTGCAATCAGCGACCAGTCACGCTCAAGCGCGAGATGGGCTGCGACCTGATCGACGCCGCCTGCAAGCAGGCAGTGCAACCGGACTGGGCGAACCAGATCAGCATCCGCGCGGCGCAGGCGATCAAACCGGTCGAACAGGTCTGACAGGACGGCCCTTACCTCCGCCTCATTCGCTTCGAGTGAAGCGTTGTCGGGACGGTGTCCGGTAATCGCAAGCGCCAGATGCGGCTGCCAGGGAGCGAACGCTTTTGGGTTCATCAGTGCTTCGCTTTTTAACCCCTGTTGCCGCCCGAAATGCAGCCAGCCCGTATAATGGCTGGCCTTTCCTTACCGTCCGATCATCGCGAGGCACAACCCCGTAGCGGTTGACACCCCCAAATGCGAAGCGCAGCCTGTTTCGACGCGTGGGGGAGGATGCAAGGTATGCATCGAAAATATGCGAGCGCATGGCTGGTTGCGGCAATCATGGTGGCACCGTTTGCCGCGCATGCGCAAACGGTTGAGCCTGAGCTCAAGCAACCCAACGATACGCCCATCGCGAATGTAGACTATGAGCGGATCGCAACTACCAAGGCGCCGGTCGACAAGTCGGAGGATAGACTGCGCGATGAAGCCGCGACCTTTGCGGCATTGCAACAGGCTTGCGCAGCAGAAGAAATCGCGTCCTGCGGCAATTTGGGCAAGGCATATGAGCGCGGTGAAGGAACGCCGCAGAACCGCCCGATCGCGGGGATCCTGTTGAGCGAAGCATGCGACGCCGGCGATGCCCGCAGCTGCTTGGGACTAGGAGAATTGCTACTCGCCTCACGACTAGAGCAGCCTGGCAAGCGCGCTTTCACGGCGTTCAGCCGCGCCTGCGAATTGGACTCGCTCGATGGCTGCGCAAGTGTCGCTCGCGCCTATCGCAAGGGTGATGGCGTGGAACAGGATGTGGTGCGCGCGAACGAACTAGCGCGCGCTGCCTGCGATAAAGGCGGCGGGCTTGCATGCCGTGACATCGCGGACCAGATCGCCTCAGCTGACACTGAAAACCTGCGAGTTGACGAACTCGTTGCGCTCTACACACGTGCTTGTTTTGCCGGGGATGCATGGTCCTGCAGTAGCCTGCCGAGCTATTCAGGCTTTGACGATGCGCTGCCTTCCCATCCCGGCAAGGCGGAGCTGTTCGAGCGCGGCTGTCAGCTCGACGATGCGTTCTCGTGCATTCGGCGCGGCGAGATCGCGTTGTCCGCTGACAGCGGATATCGCAACTTCCCGGCAGCGATGCCCTATTACGACCGGGCCTGTTATCTGCAGCCGGATCGCTTGTGCTGGGGGGCGCAAGTCCTGCGCCAAGAACCGATTGAGTCTGACGCCTGTCAATTCGGTGACAATTCGGCTTGCGCAAGGCTGGCTGAGATCTACTACCGGCCCAACACTCCGTTCTACGACCCGGAATTGGCTCAGGCCTATTACGAATATGCCTGCTATGCCGGGGCGACCGAAGCCTGCGCACAAGCGGGGCAGTTGGTGCTCGATGAATCTGGCCCCCTCGATGCCGAGACGGTTTATCAGGGCATCGCCTATCTCGAACGCGGTTGCGCGGCAGAGCATCTGTTTGCCTGCTCTCAGCTTGCCGAGCATCTCGAACGAGGTGAGATCATCGCCCGCGACATGGCGCGCCATTACGAGCTTTCGCTGCGCCTGTGCGATGCGAATTGGGGCAGGAGTTGTCAGGATCTTGAGAACGCCTTCGCAACCGATCCCGACGCCCCATTAACGCAGGCCGGTATCCGCTACCCCGCCCCAGTCGAAGAAGGCGACACCGATTGGATGGACCCATACCTCACCGATCAGGAGCGAGAGGACAGGCGAAATCGATGCGCTACCAGCGAAATCGAGTTTCGGGGCACAGTCTACACCGACACCGTCTGCGTCCCGCAGGAACTGGTCATTGGCGGCAGGAGTTTGCAGCCCGGTGCCGCGCCTTGGCAAGCCTTGATCTGGCGTCCTGAGCGTGGATTTGGAATCGACCTCAATGAAAGCCAGCGCGTGCTATGTGGAGGATCGCTGATAGCGACCGGGTGGATACTGACTGCGGCGCATTGCCTGAACGATGATGGAGGGCTGATCGAAGGTCGCGGTTATACCGTGAGGCTGGGCGTCCACGATCCACACGAACGGCAGGGTTTCTCCTATCCGATTGTTCGCGTCTATGATCACCCGCTCTATGATCCAGATACTTTCGCGTACGATATCGCGCTGATCCGCTATAACCCCGGTGCCGGCCGACGCGAAGGTCCGGTCAATTCGATCACCAGCATCGCCATCGATCAGCAAACTATGCAGGACCGCGTGATCCGCCGGGGTGCGCCGGTTTACGTCTACGGTTTTGGGCGCACACAATTGAACGATGCGTCAAGCACGGCATCGCTTCAGAGCGCCAGGCTGTTGCTTGAATCCCAGGCACGCTGCAACAGCATCACCGAATTTCCACGCGAGCAATGGAATACGATGCTGTGCGCTGCCGGCCCTAATCGCGAACAGGCATGCAAGGGCGACAGCGGCGGCCCTCTTATCACTTACAGCGACGAGGATCGGAGGCCTCGCGTGATCGGGGTGGTGAGTTCGGGGCGCTCATGCGGTCAAACCGGCGAAGCAAGCCGCTACACGCGTGTCGCGGCAGCGCGGGACTGGCTCGACGACATGCTGGGCATCATGCGCTGATTCGTTTGCCAAAGTGAAAAGCAAAGGGCCCGGCTCAGGATGACCTGAGCCGGGCCCTTGGTTCGGTATTGTGACCGAGAATTACATGGGATCGACGGGATTGCCGCTGCCTTCGACCGGATCGGCTGCGGGCGTCTCTGCGGCGTCCTCAGCATCGCCCTCTGCGCTCTCTTCGGCCATCTCTTCGCCTGCTTCTTCAGCCATCTCGTCGGTGGTTTCGTCAGCAGCGTCGGTTGCTTCGCCAGCACAGGCGGTAAGGGAAAGCGCCGCTGCGCATGCCATTGCCGTCAGAAAAGTCTTTCTCATTGTTCCCCCCTTGGAAAATCGACCCGCAGCAACGGCTATCACGAGGAAAGGCGCAAAAGCAAACGATCTAGCCCCGGCTCCGTGCGAAGGGGATCGAGCAGGGGATCGTTGGTTGTAAGCAGCACGCCGGGATCGCCCGCATCAAACGCACGGGTGAGCACTTCGAGGGCGCGTTCATTCTCTCCCCACTGTGCGAGCACCTGTGCCTGTTGGTAAAGTCCTGTGTCTCCGTAATCAGCAAGCAATGCGGTAAATGCCTCATTCGCACCTGCATCGTCGCCCAGTTTGCGCCTGGTGATCGCCAGACCGGGAAGCGCGAACAGGTCGATAGCCTCAGCCTCGAATGCCGCCCGAGCGCCTCCAAGATCTCCCAGCGAAAGCCGCGCCACGCCAATCGCGTAGAAGGAATTGGCAAGGCTTGGATTAAGCTCGAGCGCCTTTTCCATGTAGGCGATCGCCTGATCGAAAGCTCCGGCAAATAGCGCGACGAAGCCTGCGCTGCGAAATGCGAGGGCGTTGAGGGGATCGAGTTCCAGCACTCGCTCGATCATTTGCATCGCCAGGGCCTGTTGGTTTCCGAAGGCGTAGAACGTGGCGATTGACCGCATCGTATCGGCATCGCCGGGAGCAAGCTCCTCTGCTCTCTTGTAGTGCGGATAAGCGCCCGCTCGGTCGATCTTTCCAAAGTTCAGCACATATCCAAGCGCCAGATGACCCTGAGCGTAGTCCGGTGCAATCTCGATCGCGCGCTCCGCAGCTTCGATCGATCGCGCAAAAAGGCGGCCTACTTCGGCAGGGTCCGACGCAGTATTTGCAATGGCGGCAAGCGTGTTTGCCCGCCTCGCATGAGCTGCTGCATATTCAGGGTCGAAACCGATCGCTGCATCGAACTGATCGAGCGCCGATCGCTTTACCTCTTCGCCCGATCCAAGGGCATAGAGCGACTGGCCGCGCAAATAGGCTTCGAATGCGCGCACGTTTTCGGTTCCGCCCACGTCATCTTGCTGTTCGACGCTGCTTCGCGCAGCCCTGTCGCTGGCGATGCGTGCGACCAGAGACAGCGCGACCGTTTCAGCGATTTCCTTTTGAACAGCCAGCACATCGCTGAAATCGCGGTCGTAGCTTTCGGACCATTGCACCAGGCCGCCATCCACTTCGAGAAGTTCGGCATAGATGCGAACCGTCTGGTCCACTTGCTGCACATTGCCGCGCAGAATCGAGGTCACACCAAGCGCAAGGCCAACGGCAAAATCATCCTCGCCCTGGCTGGCATTGGATGAGGTCGGAGCAGAAACCCTGAGGCGCGGGTTGCGCGAAAGTGCCTGTCTCAATTCGTTGGACAAGCCATCGGAGAACCAGACCTGATCCTCGCCCCCCGTAAGGTTTGCAAAGCGCAATACAGCCATCGACAAAGACCCATCGCCCTCGCCGATATCAAAAAGCCCCTGCTGCCAAGCTGCGATAACAGCCCCTGCCCCCAACACGCCTGCTCCTGCCGTCATCAGGGCGCGGCGTGAAAGTCCTTTATGCGCAGAAGCGGCGGCAACGGGCGAACCTGCGCCCGGCGCGATAGTCGGCGCGGCTTTGCCATTATCGCCTTGGGAGGCCGCGACCTGACCGTTGATGGCTTTGACCAGCTTCGCGATTTCTGGCGCATCGGAAGCGCCCGACCACTCGCTCATGTCGAGAATCTGTATCTGACGGAAACCGAGCGGGGACATCGTTCCGTCAAGCGTTACCGGAACCAGGCACCCTCGCTCGCGTCCTCGCTGTGCCTCGTCGCGCACCCAGCTCGAATCCACCGACAGCCTGGTCCACAAGACGACAACGCAATCCGCACCTTCAAGGGCAGCTTCGGTTGTCGGCAGGTAATTCACACCGCCTTCGAGCAATTGATCCCACCAAACCTCGAAACCTCTGGCTTCCAGTATTTCGCGAAGTTTCCCGGCTTGTTCGATATCGGCACGGGTGTAGCTCAGGAACAGCTTGGGACGCGGCGCATGGCGCGCTTCGCCTGCTGCATCGAGACCAGCCATATGCCCTCCGTGAAATCCCCGTCAGGACGGAGCTTAGGACGCGCAATCGCTGATGACCAGCCTTCGCACAGTCGTCGGGGTACAACAGTAGCCGGTCCGAAAATGAAGAAGGCGCAGGGATGCTTTGAAGCTGACCTGCCGCCACGACAGTCCAAGGAAACGCCTGCTCGCTCTGAACCAATCAGCGTTCTCCGGCACCGATCGTTGAATTCGCTCGATCCTCCTGTGCAATCCATTCCGAGACGACATGGGTGTACTCGCGAGGCAGCCTGTGTCCGCTATCGAATTCCACCCGCGTGAGATTAGCACCGGCAAGCGCAACCAGCTCGGTATTTTGTTCCGGAGTTGAGAACTGGTCCTTGCCAGCGGTGACCAGAAGCCACTTCGATTTGACGTGGTCGGCGAAGGTGATCGGAGCGACATCCGGCACGTTGCGAACAGCTGGCGGCACCATGGTCGCAATGTGCGACACCCGATCATCTTGCGCTGACAGCAAAATCGCTGTCTGGGCGCCCATACTGTAGCCGATGGCCAGCAGCCGTTCGGGTCTCCCGAACCGCTTGTCGATATAGTCCAGCAGTTCGACATAATCGGCGACCGTCAGGTTGATCATGGCGCGATAAGGCCCGGCGTCGCCCGATCGTGCGCCCTGTAACCGGTCCATCGGCGATATATGATCGGCGCGTGGCCCATGAGCGCGTGCGTCGAGGGCGAACACTCTGTACCCCCGGTCGATGAGATCACGCGTGACGACATCGACATAGAATGCCTGATCATAAGCCAGCCATGCCAGGCTGGACTGGCCCAGTCCGTGCATCAGGATCGCGACGGGCGCGTCATCTCCGGTTCCATGCTTCTGGAACAGGAAGCCGGTGATCCGATCCCCATCCGACGCTTCCATGACCAGTGCCTCGATCTGCGTTTGCGCATGCACTGGCATTGCGCCAGCGAATGACACAGCCACAGCGACGCAAAGCAGTATTCTCGAGAAGAAATGTCTCATAGCAATCTCCCTATGTGAGGAGGCTTGCTATCGGTGGCGGTGTCAAAGCCGCGTCAAATGTGGCCCCAAGCCACTCAGCTCACCAGAAAACCCGGGCGAGCGTCCCCGTTCTCTCTGCGGGTCCGACACTCAAATTCAGGCCGAAATGCGCGCATAGCCGTTCGGCGAGAGACAGCCCGATGCCGAAGCCGCTTGCATCGGAAGGCTCGCCAAAACCCACGCCCGTATCCCTTACCGATACTTCGCGCGCAGAGATGCAGATCGTCACCGCGCCTCGCTGGGTGAAGGCGAACGCATTGCGCAGCAGATTGCCGATGATCACTTGCGCGACGGCATCCGGCACCGGCATCCGGGCGTCCTTGTCACCGGTGATGCTGAATTCGACCTCGCTTTCCTTGAGCAAGTGCCGGTTTATCCCCGCTGCCTGTTCGCAGTTCAGCCAGATATTGCACACCGCATCCTCATCCGGCTGGCGTCCGAGCCACAGGATGCCTTCGGTCAGCAACCGCATGTTTCCAAGAGCCGATCCAAGCCGGTCGGTGACCGGTGTGCGCTCTGCCCCCTTCTCCAGCAACTCAGCAGCCCCCATCGCAATCGAGAGCGGCGTTCTGAGCTCATGACTTACGTCGCGATTGAATTGTCGTTCACGTTCGATGAGTTTTTCGATCCGGTCATCGCGCGCGGCTAGCGCCTCGGCCAGCGAAGCGATTTCTTCAGGCGGCGCGGACAGGTGGATCAACCCGAAAGGAACGGGGCGTTCGCTGGACGCGGCACTTGCCATCGCTTCGAGAGGTCCACTGACCCGATTGGCCAACCTTCTCAGGAATATCAGCGCGATAGCCAGCATGATGCCGGCCAGCACGATCATGATAAGGATGAAGTCCCCCACCTGGTCGATCGAGCGAACGTAGGGCCGGGCGTTAAACGCGACATAACGCTGCTGACCGGCATCAGAACGTATGGCGATATGGTAGTGAGTGTCCCTGTCGACGGTGACCTCGTATTCGCCATCGGGCCATGCCGGGTCGATCCTGTTCGCCAGGGATGGAGGCAGTGCGTCGAACTGATCATAGTATTGCATCTCCAGGCCGCGAAGCTCGTTTGCTCCCGATGGATCGGCGGTTTCCCGCCCGCCAATGACCTCGTCCGCTACCCGGCTGACCTGGTTCTCGAATATCTGGTCCTCGAGGTCGAAACCGAACATCACCGCAAGCGCGAGGGTGGCTGCGAAACACAGCCCGACCGAGAGCAGCAGGTTCCGCGTCAGCATGGATTTGACGCTTTGCGATCTGGGCATCACCGTTCTCCATCGCGGCAAAGCCGATAACCGCGCTCGCGATCTGTTGCGATCGCGATAGCGGGTCCGCCACCGCGGCGCAGTTCGGACAGAATACGGCGCAGGTTATAGATGTGCGTTCGCAAGGCACCGCTGGCTGGCGGGTCCTCGCCCCATATCCGATAGCTAATCGTCGAACCGGGAACAGGGTTCGGAGCTTCCTGGATCAGCCACTTGAGGATGTCCGCCTCCATATTGCTGAGCCGCCGCGATGCTTCCCCGATGGTGGCAGTCTGGCCAGACGGATCAAGGACCAGATCGCCAAAGCGAAGTTCCAGAGCGTTTATGACCCTCGGACGGTTCGCCAGCGCGCCAATCCGCATCTTGAGCTCCCTCAAGGCGAAAGGTTTGGTCAGATAGTCGTCCGCTCCTGCCGCAAACCCATCTTCCTTGTCATCGAGCGTGTCCCTGGCCGTCAGCATCAGGATCGGCGCCTGTAGCCGTGCTTCAGCCTTGTATCTGCGGCAAAGCTCTATGCCGTCCAGTCTCGGAAGGTTGAGGTCGAGCACGATCACATCATAATCGTTCGCGCAGGCGAGCTTGAGCCCTTCTTCGCCGTTGTAGGCGAAATCGAGGAGGTATTCGGGCTCGAGATAGTCGGCGATGTTCGCCTGAATATCCAGATTGTCCTCAATCACCAGTACGCGCAATCCGCACCTCCCATCGCCCTTTTTCCGGCTATCCCATAGCACAGGCAAATTGCCGCGACTGTCCTGCCGGACCGCTTGGATCACCGAGGGTCAAATGAACGTCAAATCCCATTTCACACTGATTTGACCTACCGACCCATAAACCTCGCGGTCATCGCATCACCCGAGGACGGTATGAACACCCAGATTGGCCTGCACGGCGTTTCCCATTTTTTCGACACCCCCCACGGCCGGATCTCGCTGTTCAACGATGTCGATCTCGTCTTCGAAGGAGGCAAGACACATGCCATCGTCGGCCCCTCGGGCGTCGGCAAATCCAGCCTGTTGTCGCTTGCCGCCGGGCTGGAGCCGCCCAGAAAGGGCGAGGTCACATTTGTCCTGAAGGGACGCGAACTCACCACCACGCAGCTTCGCAGAAATTCTGGTTTCGTTTTCCAGCAATTTCACCTGCTCCCCGAACTCGACGCCCTTGGCAACATCGCCCTGCCGCTCAAGCTTGAAGGCGATCGGCAGGCTCTCGCAAAGGCATCCGACTGGCTCGAAAGGGTCAACCTTCGGGAACGCGCCGGGCACAAACCCTCCCATATGAGCGGCGGTGAGCAGCAACGTGTCGCTATCGCCAGAGCCTTTGCAACCGACCCCGCTTTCGTTTTCGCCGACGAACCGACGGGCAATCTCGACGCGGCCACTTCATCGAGCATCATCGACCTCATGTTCGGATTCGCGGAGGAAACCGGGGCGGCCCTTATAGTGGTCACTCACAGCGACGCCCTGGCGCGGCGCGCGCACAATCGCCTGGCCCTCTCGCCGTCGGGCATCGAGGCAATTGCATGAGCTGGCTGCGCACCGCATTCGAAAACGCCATTTCCGATGCGAGGTCGAGCGATGGCCGGCTGGTCATCGTGATCCAGACCGCCCTGATCTTCTTCCTGACGACGTTGGCGCTGACCGGGGCGTCCGTGCAATCGTACCTCGACGACAATCTCGACCAGATGCTGGGTGCGGACATGTCCTTGTCCGGCCCGCGATCGCTTTCGGATGCAGATTTGCAGCAGATTGCCGGTTGGTCCGACACGCTGGCCACCATTCAAATGGTTCCGCTCGCGATTTCGCATGAAGCCGAAACCGTGCCGGTACAGGTCAAGATCGCAGATGAGCACTATCCCGTGCAAGGCGAGCTCGAAACAGGGTCGGGTCTGGATCAGTCGTCTCTGGTGAAATCCGACCACGGTCCGGAGCCGGGCGATATCTGGCTGGGTCCGAGGGCGATCAGAGCGCTTGACGTAAGGATTGGCGATCGGGTGGCGATCGGCTCAGATACATTGACTGTAACCGCAGTCCTTTATCACGAGCCGGACCGTCTCGCCGAAGGGCATTCGGTTGCCATGCGTGCCTTGGTCGCAGAAGGATCGCTGAACCTCGCCGATCTCGATAGCAGCCGCATCGTCCATCGCTACCTCATTGCCGCCGATCCCCACGGGCGGGCCCTGATCGAGGAATGGGCGGCGAACAGGCTCGATGATTTCACCCTCGTTACCAAGACCGCAGGAGGCCATCCCCTCGCTCTGTTCTGGCAGCGGGTCGAGAACTTTCTCGGGCTCGCTTCGGTGATCCTGTTTTTCCTTGCCGCAATCGCGATCGACATGGCCAATCGCCGATACCTCAAACGCCAGACGCAGAGGCTTTCGATCTACCTGAGCTTCGGCCAGAGCATGGCTCAGTGCCTGCGTCTCGCTGCGTTCCAGTGGTTTGTCGGCTTCGTGGTGTCGTTGTTGATCGGAGCAGCTTTGGCGATGCTCGCGCAGAGCTTTCTGGTCGACCAGCTCGCCGACCAGTTCCCGGGCATGGAAGCCCAACCCCACCCACTCGTCATGGCAAAAACGTGTGCGCTGATTACCCTTCTTCTGCTGGCTTTTCAGGTGCCGATGCTGGTGCAATTGCGGCGGGCGTCCCTGATCAGCCTGATCCGTTCGATCGAATACCCTTCGGCTCGGTGGCTGAGGCTGTTCTGGGGCGCGGCCAGCATCACCGCACTGGCCTCCTACTATTCCGACAACATGACGCTGACCTTGCTGACGCTGGGCGCATTGGGTGCAGCGCTGATTCTCATGATCTTTCTGAGCTGGGCCATCCTGACTGCCGGAGAGCGCCTTGGGCGCAACCGGACGGGACTGTTGTCCTTCAACTTTTTCATCATGAAACAACGGATCGTCAGCAAGTCGTCCCAGATCGTGGGGCTGGGCCTTTGCAGCCTGCTGTTGCTCTTCACCCTCATGCTGATGAAGGACATCGGCGCGACCATGGAAAGCTACTCGCGTGCCAATAACGGCAATCTGATGGTGGCGGAGCTTCCGGCTGAAGAGTTGGCGAATTTTGAAGACTGGAGCGCGGCGAACGGGGCCGAGATCCGCCAGCTGCGCCCCTATACCGGTGCAAAGCTTGTCGGGATAAACGGGCTGCCCGTTGCCGAGGCAGTCACCACGCCCAGCGAAACGCTCGCCGTGGTGGGCGATACCCTCCGCATGTCATGGTCGCGCGACGTTCCTGGCAACAACACCCTCGTCGCGGGGCGTTGGTGGTCAGATGAGGATCCAGACTGGAACCAGGTTTCAGCGGAAAGCGAGGTTATCGCCGATCTGGGCCTTGAATTGGGAGACCGGCTCACATTCGCGATTGATGGCGAACAGGCCGATCTGCAGTTGGTGGCAGAGCATGCCTACAAGCCCGGCGGTGGTTCCGTGACCTTCTGGTTCCAGATGCCCGAGAGGGCGCATGCCGCGCTTGATCCCAGGACATATTACATGGGCAGCGCAGAGCTTCCTGATGCAGCATGGGACAAGCTTGGAAACCTGTGGCGAGACACGCCGACGCTGTCCCTTGTACCCTTGAAGGAAATCACCCGCAGGTTTGACGATACCCTCGCGCTCGTCACAAGGATCGTCGTCGGGTTTGCGGGCATGGTGCTGTTCATGACTGCACTCGTCATCGCCGCGTCCATGCAGGGCTTCGAGGCCGAGGATCGGCAGAAGAACGGCTTGCTCCTGAGCATGGGGATCACGAAAACCGGCTGCCTTCGCCTGGCTCTGTACGACTGGCTCACAGTCGCAGGCATTGCGGGGATCGGGGCCGTCTCAGGGACATGGCTCGCAGGCCTTCTGATTTACCAGTCGCAGTTCTCGATGACCTACACACCCCAACCGATCTGGATGGCGAGCGCGATGCTTCTTATCGGCCTGTGCGTTTGCGCGCTTGGACTGATGTACAGCCGGGCCAGCCTTGCTGTTTCGGTGAAGTCGCTCCTCGATCAGGATCGCGGATGACCCGATGACCACAACCCGCCAGATCGCCGCTCCCTGCCCACCCCTTCCTCCAGCAATTCAGAGAGGTTAACGTCTGGCCGTGCCCCAATCCTCGTCCATCTACGCGCGAAAGGCGATAGAACAGGCTCCAGCGCATCTGGATCGAGCCGAGCTCTTCGCGATTTGCAAGCTTGGTATCGACGAGCCTGCGGACCTCGCAAAAACGGTGGCAGAAGCAGACTATGTCAGGCTTCTCGAAACGATAGCGCAAGCCGAAGACGGGCGACCAAGAGCACATATCAAACTTGGTGCATCCATGCGTTGCGAAGATCTGGGTGCAGCGGGTCTTGCCTGGAAAAGCTCACCCACCCTCATGGATGGCTGGGATCGCGCGCGGCGATATGTCGGAGTTGTCACCGGGGTGAGAGCTCTTGAAATCACCCGCAGCGCGCGAACAACCGAGATCCGGTTTGTGCGATTGACCGACGAAGCTCCGATCGGCGCAAGATTGTCCAACGAGGCGACTTTCGCCTCCTTCACCGCGATATCGCGCGAAGCCTCTGGCCGCCCTTTCAAGCCGCTTCACGCACAATGCGCGCACAAAATCCTCGGGGATAGAGAGTATCTGGAGGACTATCTTGGATGTCCGGTCGAGGATGAGGCAGGCATCAACGCAATTGTTCTGGCGAACGATGATCTGGCACTGCCCAACGCGGTGGGCGACGATGCGATCTCTCGCTTTTTCGATCAGCGCGTCGAGGAAATGCTTGAGGAAATGCGTTCGGATGTGCCGATAGCATTTCAGGTGAAATCGCAGATCGGCAAGAACCTGAGCGGCGGCGTCCCGAAACTGTCGCATGTCGCCAGAGCCTTGGGAATGAGCGCCCGTACTCTTCAACGCAAACTGAGTGATGAAGGGGCGGTGTTTCAAGACCTGGTGGATCAGGCTCGGCGTGAACTGTCCGAGCGGCTGCTGCGCACAACGCAATATCCGCTGGTCGAAATAGCCTTCCTTACCGGCTTTGTCGAGCAGAGCGGATTTACGAGGGCATTCAAACGATGGGCTGGTGAAACGCCGCGCTCATACCGATTGAGTTCGACATCCGGCTGATGGCGCAATCTGCACAAAGCTTGTCATCCTAAGGCAAGAATGCCGCGAGCCCCCAGCCTAATCCATGTTTGCCTCCAACAAGCAAGAGCAAGCAAATGACCCAGAACGCTTCAGACAAAAAGACCACGCTGGTGATCGGCGGGACCGGCAAGACCGGTCGCAGAGTTGCAAATCGGTTGGCGGCCGAAGGGCAGTGCGTCCGGATAGGCTCACGCTCGGCCATCCCCGCTTTCGACTGGAACCGTGAAGACGGCTGGGATGCCGCGTTGAGCGGCGTTTCCAGCATTTACATTACCTATTCCCCCGATCTTGCCATGCCCGGCGCGACCGACGCGATCAGGGCACTTGTCAGGCGTGCAAAGCTGCAAGGTGTCGAACGGCTTGTGCTGTTGTCGGGTCGCGGAGAGACCGAAGCGCAGGCTTGCGAGCAGATCGTGCAGGATAGCGGCCTGAAATGGACCATCGTGCGTGCGAGCTGGTTCAACCAGAATTTTTCCGAAGGCGCCTTCATCGACATGGTGCTGAGCGGGGCGATCACCCTGCCAGCAGGCGAAACACCCGAGCCATTTGTCGATGTCGACGACATTGCCGATGTCGCAGCTGCCGCGCTCATGGACGACAGGCACAACGGCGAAATCTATGAGGTCACCGGCCCCCGGCTGATGACCATGGCCGATATCGCCGCCGACCTTTCGAATGCCACGGGGCGAGAGATCGCCTACATCGATGTGCCTCACGATGCCTTCATCGAAGGACTGACACAGTCTGGCGCACCCGAAGACGTCGTCTGGATGCTCGACTATCTGTTCTCAACCGTGCTCGACGGACGCAACGCGCACCTTGCTGACGGTGTCGCGCGAGCGCTGGGTCGGCCTGCAAAGGACTTCCGCGACTATGCCCGTGAAGTCGCTGAGACTGGTGCGTGGAGGGTCGCGGCATGACCTATGAGTGGCCCCTCTTCTTCTGCCTCTTCCTCGCGCTTTGGAGCGCGCTTGTCGGAGGTGTGTTTTCAGCTTTTTCCGAATTCATCATGTCGGCTTTGCTCAAAACCGAAGCAGCGGGCGGCATGCAGGCGATGCAGCACATCAATCGCGATGTGATCCGGACCCAATTCGTTGCGGGCATTCTCTCGATCGCGGTTTTCTCGACCCTTTTCGCATTCTACAGCCTCGCCGTCTTCGAAGGGGTTGCACTGGCCACGCTGATCCTTGCCCCTGCGGTTTACCTGCCAAGCGTCTTTCTGATGACGATGTTCAGCAATGTGCCGATGAACAACCGGCTCGATCGGCTCGATCACGCCAGTTCAGAGGGTCAGGCCTACTGGCTGGAATATGGCCGCAGATGGACGCGCCTCAATCACATCCGGTCGATCGGAAGCGTGCTGACAGCCGGACTTTACGCAGCCGCCGCGATCACGCTGATCACCAGCGGACAGGTTTGATCGTTTCCCGATGTTCCACCCTGCCACGCCCCGCTGAAAGGACGCGATGATGGTCAACATGCCCTTGGTCACGTTCGGCCTGTTCGCGCTGGCCATGTTCGCTGCCGGAGCCATCCTGATCTTCGTCCTCATCGGCTTGGCCATCGTGCGCCAATGCCGAATTGCAACTCTTGAAAATCGAGAGCGCTGAAATCGATGTCACTTCCCCGTGAAAACACTCAACCGGTCGCCGAGGCAAGTCACGCGAGCAAGCGATGGATCGCCCTGCGAGACTTGTGCCTGGTCGTCCTCGTACTGGTCGTCGTCAAGCAATCGCTGCTCCCCTTCACGCAGCTATACGCCGGGCCCGCATCGACTTTCAGCGCGATGATTGCAGGGACAATCCTGCTGCGATGCCGCGGTCTTGGCTGGCGCGATCTGGGCTTGCGCTGGCCGGAAAGCTGGCTGAGGACCATCGGGCTGACCGTTTTATCCATGGTCGTCTTCCTGGTCTTCGCCCAGACCATGAATTTGGTTGCCGACAGGTTTTTCACGGACATCGGAACCAGCGACCGGTTCGCCCATATCAAAGGCAATCTGGGTGCCTATATCGTGATAATGCTCCTCGTCTGGACGCATGGGTCGTTTTTCGAGGAGCTCCTGTTTAGAGCTTTCATCATCACCCACGCGAGCGAGGCAATGAACGCAGGACTGCGTGGAGACCTGCTGGCGGTCCTCATATCGTCGATCTTCTTCGGCTATCGCCATGCCTACTATCAGGGCTGGCACGGCGCGCTTGTCACAGGCGCGGGCGGCTTCGCTTTCGGATTGCTCTATATCTGGTTCGGGCGGCGCAACATCATGCCGCTGATCCTGGCGCATGGAATTTTCAATACGCTGGGCCAGACGTTCCGGTTTCTTGGCATTGAGGACTGAGATCGAGCTGGTCCGCTTTGACCGCGATCCAATCGCGTGGCCCACCGTCTTTGACGGGTGCGAGATCTGTGGTCTGAACCGCAATTTCGTATCGCCTGACGACAGCCCGAAATATGCGAGAAATCGAACTGCCGATTATTGACTGGCCGTGCGTGCACTGCACGAACCACTCGCTTCGGCTGGCCACCCCATTGCCGGTTCAGCTTGACAAGACCATGCCGCGCATTCAGCTTCCATCTGGGATAAATCGAGGAACAGCAGCAAGAGTCGGCGTGGACGCGCTCATGGCTATTCAGACAGGTCTTGGTTCACAGGATCGACCAAGTCTGAAAGCACGGGGCTGAGTTTCCTTTAAAGGGTAACAATGCCTCGCCTGATAAATTCTGCCAACTGAACTGTTTATGCATCCCGAACATGCGAAGGGAAGCAATTCATGTCGACACAGCTTGAAGACGCGGCGATCGGGCCAAGCGACTGGACCAGCAGCCTCACCTATCAAAGCAGGGCTACCTTCAGGCCGACCGCTGCCGATTTGCGCGAGTTGGCGTGGAAAGCGAGATCGCGGAACCATGCGCTCGGCGTGACCGGGATGCTGCTCTACGACCGGGGACGGTTCTTCCAGACGCTTGAAGGACCTCCCGAAAGCCTCAAATCCCTGTGGGATTCGATCAGCAAGGATCAACGGCATACCGATATCGAAATCCTGAGCGAACATATCATTCCCGCAAGGCTCTTTGGCGCATGGGACCTGTTGAGCTGCCACGGCGATGTAGCGGACGATTCAGACGTCCGACGGGCAAAGGCAGGGCACGAGCTGACCCGCCTTGTCCCATCCCTCATTGATCTGGTCCTCAATGGCGATGACATCGGCATCAACAAGACCATCGCGTCGCTTGCCGATCAGGGATGGGATGGCGACACAATCCTCACTCACCTGATCGAGCCGACGGCTCGCGCGCTCGGCGATGCGTGGATGTCGGACGACTGTTCCGAATTCGACCTCACTATCGGGCTCAGCATGCTGCAACTGGCAGGCCACGCCGTGCGCAACTCGCCTACCCCTGCGGCGCTAAGGCAGAGTCGCTACAGCATCCTCTTGGCCAGTGCGCCGGGTGAGCCCCACACGCTGGGTACCTCGCTGCTGGCGGACCTGTTCACCGATGCTGGCTGGCATGTCGACATGGCCTTTCCCGACAGCAATCAGGCGCTGGCCAACCAGTTGGCAAAGCAACAGCCCGACGCGGTAGACATTGGCCTGTCCGAAGCAGTCCCCCGCGAACACACGCTTGCCAAGCTGCGCGAAACGGTCGAGCGGAGCAGGTTTGCAGCTCCCGACCATCTCACGGTTGTTTCCGTCGGCGGGAGGCTTTTCGCCGACGCCGCGGCGACAGCGGAAAATGTCGGCGCGGACCACGCCCGAAAAACCGTGGTGGGCACAAGCATCAAGCTTGCAGAACTCATAAAGCTAAAACGTCAGGAGCACGGCCCGCGTTAGGCCGCGACCTCGACTGTTGGTGCAAGGTCGCAGCAAAAGGTTCTGTCACTTATAGCAATTTCGATCATCCGCGTGCAGGCTCATTGTAATTTTTTTGCAAGCTGCTATATAGATGTTGCCTAACGTCGTTTGCGACGGATTATGATTGCCACACTTTTCGCCAAGGGCGAGAGATCGGCTCCACTTCCTTTTCATCCTACCTGGCTCCGCTGCGGAATACGTCCGCGCGGATGATTTTTTGTACGCAAGGATGATCGATTGGCGAAAGAAGAGCTTATTACGATGGAGGGTGAGATCAACGAGATCCTGCCCGATGGCCGCTTCGGCGTCACCCTGGATAATGAGCATCGTCTGATCTGCTACACCGCAGGCAAGATGCGTCGCTACCGTATCCGATCGGTCGTTGGAGACCGCGTACATGTCGAATTGACGCCATACGATCTGACCAAAGGCCGGATCGTCTTTCGCGAACGAACACCCGGGCAAGGCCCCGGCGGTGCTCGCAAACGCGGATACAGGCGCTGACACTTTAGAATAAGGCGGCGGGCAGAACCTGCCGGATACAACACCAATGAATACGATGAATTTGCGCGATGCTTCGCGCCCCAAACTTTCTCTGCGCTATGGGGCTATCCCTGCACAGGGCGCGGATCATGACCAGTCACATTCCAGCCACATGGCGACCGCTGAATTGCGACGCCTTGTCGCGGCGATGATCGACTGAGCAGCACCATAATCTGCGGCCATGCATCAGCATTCCCGCCATAGCAGGAGAACTGACATGGACCTGAACCATCAATATGCCGAGCACCAGCGCGCCCTTATGGGTGCAGACGGTGCCGCAAACGATGGTGACCGCCTGGCCAAACTTGCCAAGGCATCACACATCGCTGGTCGTATCAGCGATTTCCAGCATGGGCTCGGCGCTGCCGCAGCCTGTGCCTGGAGCAAAGCCCAATTTGCGAGTCAGAGGACCATCGGCGATGTCAAAGAATTATGAATTCCAAATGGCCCGCGCCGACGAAGCCGCAGTCGAGGCCAGCGAAGCCTCGCTCGATAACGTGAAGCAACGAGCGCTGCGCTCTGAAGCGGCGTGGCGCAACATGGCCAACCTCACTATGAAAATGGACAAGGAGCGCGAAAAAGCGCGTCTTGAACGCGAGCGACTTCAAACCGAACCGCAGGGCGATGATCAATCCATGCCAGGTCATGATTTGGCCAAGGTATAATCAAGACTTCTTGCGACTCTTCCAGTAGTTGGTAGGCACGCGTTCTGAAGGGAAGAGTCTGCCGTGGAGCGTTTGCCAAATAATGAGGACCCGGCAGTCCTCACCACCCCTTTGCCCTATGAGCAAGTTCTGGAAATCTGGCGCCGTCAGCAAGAACTTCTTGGCCGTGTGGCACTCGGGGGGGACCGTAAAGCCATCCTTTCCGATATTGTCCGTCTGGCCGAAAGTCAGACCGGAGACGAGATGCTCGCTTCGGTTCTTCTGTTGTCGGAAGATGGCAAACGGCTGGAGATTGGCGGCGCGCCAAGTCTGCCTGCCGAATACAATGCTGCCATCGAAGGAATGGAAATCGGTCGAGGGGAGGACCCGTGCGCTACAGCCGCCGCTACAGGTGAGTCCATTTTTGTTGCGGACCTCGCAACCGACCCGCTCTGGCAGAATTTTCGCGAACTGGCTCTTTCGCATGGTCTGGCAGCATGCTGGTCTGTCCCGATCAAAGCGAGCGACGGCAGCGTTCTTGGTACCTTCGCGAATTATTATCGCGAGCCGCACGAACCGTCTCGTCTCGACCGCGAAATCATCGAGGTGCTTGCGCTTACGACCTCCATCGCTCTTGAGCGAATGAATCTGGAGCGGATGCGACAACATGCCGAAGAAGCCAAGGCACTCGTGCTTGAAGAGCTGCAGCATCGCGTCAAGAACGCGTTCGCGCTCGCGCAGAGCCTGATCAGCCTGAATGTGCGAGGCGCTGCCACTCCTCAGGACCTGGCTGATAAGGTCAATGGCAAACTGCGCGCTCTGGCATCGGCGCAGGATCTTATCATCGTGCGTGACGCGTCAGGTCGATCCGATGAGATGACGTCGATCCGCACGCTGCTAGCGACTATCCTTGGGCCACTGGGCTTTGGCGATGCGGCAAACCGCATAAGCCTCAGCGGCAGTGACCAGACGGTCGATGCGCAATCGCTCTCCGGGCTCGCCATGATTTTCCATGAACTGGCCACCAACGCGACCAAATATGGCGCCCTCAAGGATGCAAGCGGCACGGTTTCGATCGAGTGGCAGACAACGCCCGAAGGATTGAAGATCGAGTGGGCTGAAACGGGCGGCCCCCCGGCACAAGCCCCGGAAAGCCAGAGCTTTGGCACGCGCCTTGTCGCCACGACGATCCGGCAGCTGGGCGCGAGCATCGATCATGACTGGCAGGGTGACGGGCTGCGCGTCACGATTGTCCTGCCTCGCACCTCGGTCACCGTATAGGTCAGCAACGCCTTCAGTCGGGTTTGGCCAAAATCTCCTGTATCGCGGCGTGAACCGCCGAAGGCGAATACGGTTTCGTGCAGAACCGCGAACCTTGCGGTAACGAGCCCGGGTCTGGCGACGCCTTGCCGGATGTGACGATAATGCCGATCCCGGGCCAGGTTTGCGACACCTCATTTGCCAGCATCACCCCGTCGGTATCTCCGGGCATGTCGATGTCAGTGAAAAGGACATCAACCTTCTCGGCATCCGCCAGCGCGCTCAGGGCTTCACGCCCGCTTGAAGCTTCAAGCGCGACATACCCTTCGGCGCTGAGTTGATCGACGACGTCCATTCGAATGAGAACCTCGTCCTCTACGACGAGGATAACGGCGTTGCTCAAATGCATCTGGACTACATCCTTCGAGGATTGCCCCTCCGCCTTTTGGAACGACATCTTACTAACGTCGTCAAACGCCCTCATGTTCCATTTGATGCAATTGTCTCGAATTCGTCCCTGCCGGGTGACTATCGAAAGCGATGAGGGACGCGCCACCCTGCGGCCATAGACCTGAGTTTGGGATGGGTGGCGGAGAGGATAGTCAGCTCCAATCCGTCTCTGCGCAATAAACCGTCGTTGATCCGTAACCTGCAGCTTTTACCTATGGCTGAGAAAACATACGCGTAAACGATCGACGAAGGAGCCAACCTTGCGTGATGCTAACACAAGACTCATCTATACGAGTTTGGTCCCTGATGATCCCGAAGGGCTTGGTCCTGAACAGGTGTACAGCTGGTTTGCAGCTTACTTCGCCGGAACCCAGTCCATGGGCGCCGATCAATGGTATTCGGCATTCGCGTCGGACGCCCGTGTCGATGATCCTGTCGGCACGCCTATCAAACGAACACCTGATCAAACTAGGGCGATGGGAAATGGTTTTCTCGAGCCTTTCCGCAAGATTGGCCTGTAGAAGTTCGTTCACGTCGTGGGCAACGAAGCGGTCGCCAAATGGCAGGGCCGTGGGATAACCAAAGACGGCCATGAGGTGACGCTCGACGGCGTTAATCTCTTTACGCTTAACAATGATGGCAAAATCAGCGAGCTGCGCGCGTTCTTCTCTCCGCCAGGTTGATGGCGTCTGTTCTTGGGCCGTGGAGGGAAATCAAGCCTAGCAGAATCCAGCTGTTGCGTACTCGCCAATGTTTTGAACAGCACGTCAATGTCGCCCTCGTCCGTGCAGCTACAGAAACCACCGTTTACCGCAGCTTCGCAGCGCGCGACTGAAAGATCTTTGCAAGCGGGATTGAAGACCTTGACATTTAGCGCCACTTTCAAGCTACCGCCAAGGATGCCAATACCAAGATAGCGACCGATCTGGCTGCCTTCATCCACCATCGGCCGGCCCATAAGGGCGAAGCTCGACCTAATCTATCTGTCGTCTCTATCCCGGTCTGCCTTGGCCTTAGCGGTTGCTTTAGTGCTCGTTGCGGACGCTAGTTGAGATGCATTCAATCGCAGTTTCGAATACATTGTGAAGTTTGCCCGTATTCCCAGAGAAGACGTCGTGCCCTGCGTTCTCGATCGCAACAATGCTTGCAAGATCCCACTGATCGAAGCCTGAGTTTTGGGGGTCATTTTCACCGATGATGAAGCTTGGACATTGAGAATTCAGCATCTCATCTAGTGGAGTGGTGTCGCGTTCAACTGCAAACGCCTCAAGGTGCCGAATCGGTTGAATGAGGCGGGTCCCAACGAATTGCTCAGGCTCGGAATCTGGGCTACGATAAATGTACGCTGTCGCAAACTCACGGGACAATTCTTCACTCGAGCGAATGGTCTTGAAGTGACTGACGGCATATGAGATTCCGAGCATCACCGGGGATATCGCCAAAAAGTCTAGATTTAGGTCTTTGTACGTCCGCATGTAGTGAAAAACTATCGCGGCCCCTAAGCTCTCACCTATAACTAGAGGCTCGCAGGCACAGCGTTGTCTGTAGTAAGATAATGCGTTTCTGAGGTCGCGAGCTGCTAGGTCAATCTCGTTTTCTTGCAAGTTTGTTCTGAAACGCGACCCCCAATATCCAATAGATGCAAACAGATAGCCGCGCGAATGAAAATAGGAAAAAGCATCTGACCTGTAATCCGCCGCGTATGCAAAAGGGGGCAAATCGGTCCCCCCGCTAAGATGGATCACCACTTTGTCCGCTTCGATTGATCCGGCGACTAATGACTCGATCGAAGGGACAGACGCCCAATCATTGGCATCAATCCTATTCAATCTGAATTCTAGCCCGTTTTCTTCCCAAGCGCTGCAAACCGATGAGTTTAATGACCCTGGCGCTTCGCTCGTCAAGCAGTTTGACCAGTCTTTCGCAGCTCTGTTGAATTCACGCAGGCTGTGCGAGCCAAGTCTTGCCTCAAGTTCGCTCATAGTTTTTTCTGAAACACCGCAGCACTCCGCACTGTCAACGCAAGATGAAAGGAGGAGTGCTGCGAGCACTCCTCCACATTTGAGCTTCGAAATGAATTGATTTGAAGCTGGCATCGGGTGGCTTACCAGCCAGGCGAAGTCTGAGTAAGCTCAAAGCTAATCGAACCGCCATCACTCGATGACATTGAAAGCGTGAGTGCTGAACTCCCACTCGTGCTCGATCCGCTATTCATGCCTAGCCTCGTGTTTTCGACGTAAGTTACGAATTGGTAGGTGTCTGAGGTGAAGATGTTATCGGTAACAGCCCAAAGATAACCCTTGCCATCTGGCCCAATGTTTGCCGCAAACTTGCTGTCACCAATGTTACCGACAACCATAATCTGGTTTTCTTGGTCAGGGAATTGGTTTTCAACAAATGCTTTGAAGTCATCGGTATCCGAGTCGAAAAGACCAGCTGGCTGCCACTCGTCATCGTCTGGGAATTCTTCATTGGTTCCCTCCATCATGTCGATCATCATCTGGATGGCACTGGCTTGCTGCATATTTTGAAGGCCTATCAGATCCATACCACTTAGACCGCCAGACCTGGGGCCAGTCACCGTGATAGTGTTTCCGGTAACAACGATGTCTGCACCTCCACAGACAGCCATCAGTTCCGCATTGCTGAGAGTCCTGAAGCCACTGTCTTTTTCAATTACGTTCGATTGAAGCATGTGCGTTTCCCTTAGTTTCCGCGCCTTCTTGACCTAACCGAGGTGGCGCGGAGTTTAACCTCGGCTAGCTCCTGACGTCGGTTGGGCCCTCTCCGTCTCCACCTGTTGGATAAATCTCCATCGCTCGCGATTTGTTTCGCTCGGCCATCTCGATCAGCATGGCTCTACTTTCTGCTTCCGCTCGCAAGACGGCTTCTTTGTCGACCGCCTGGCCGGCCGAGACCTCGTATACCTTCTCAGCTGCCTCCAAAGTCGCAGGACGATGCGCGACTGCGATGCGAGTAATGCTCAACGACTTGAGGGTTTCGAGGATTTTGCTTTCATTCTCGGCGTCGAGATTTGCGGTTCCCTCATCAAGGATGAGGACGCTGGGATCAGGATAAAGTGCACGGGCCAGCAATACCCGCTGCAGCTGGCCTCCTGAGAGGACAGAACCCATATCACCGACAAGAGTTTCGTAGCCCATCGGCATCGCTTCGATCTCGGAGACGATCTGGGCCATTCGGGCAACCTCTCGAACCCGTCTCATGTCAATCTCGGGGTCGAAGAATGCAATGTTCTCTGCGAGCGAACCGGCATAGAGCGTATCGCCCTGAGCGACCGATCCAATGGCACGACGATAGTGCGCTTTCCGGCATGACGATATGGGGCGTTCGCCCAATCGAACCACGCCATTGGTTGGCTCAAACAGGCCTGTCAAAACCTTCATTAAGGTGGTCTTTCCGCCACCCGATGGGCCTGTCATGGCAATAAACTCGCCAGGTCCGATTTTCAGGTTGATCCCCCGAAGAACCAAGGGTTCATTTGTCCCGTATCGATAGCACACGCCATCCAGCACGAGTGGTTTGGTGAAGTCTGGGTCTTCATTGCTTTTCTCGACCTCTCCTTCTTCGAGCGGAGTGAGAGCAATGTCAGCAATGCGCGTGAGATGCACTTTGACAATCTGATAGTTGATCGCCTGTTCAGTCAGTCGCATTCCTGCATCCAGAAACTGTTGCTTGTAAGCCTGGAAAGCAAAGATCATGCCCACTGTGAGAACGCTATCGAACGCGAGGTTGATGGCGATGTAGACAAAGACCACACGCTCTGCGCCGATCACAAACTGCCCCAGCGCATCGAATGCTGCCTGCAAGCGGCCGAGCTTCACTTGAGCGTTTACGGCATCAGCCTTGGTTCTTTGCCAGATACGCTGGCGATTGCCTTCCTGGCCAAAGGCCTTGATCGCGGATATTCCCCGGACACTCTCAATAAAATTGGAGTTTTCTTTCGCCATCGTTGTGATGACGTCGAGGTTGCGAAGCTTGATCGACTGAAGGAATGCAAGCCGCAGGCCCACATATACTGCCAATGCTGTGCAAGCGACTCCACCAAGGATTGGCGAGTACACGAACATAAGTGCAAGCGTCAGGATCGCCATGAGTCCATCGATGAACGCTGCTATCATGCCTTGACTAATAAGTTGGCTGATTGGCTGCGTTGATCCAAAGCGTGAGATTATGTCGCCAACGTGTCGCTTCTCGAAATAGTCAAGCGGCAGGCGCATCAGGTGCCTGAAGAGGTTCACAATTACTTGGTACGAGAGCGAATTTGAGAGTGTCACCAAGATCAATGACCTTAGCCAACTCGCAAGCAAGTTGACGATGACAAGACCGCCAAAACCCAGCGCCAACATGAAGAGCAAGTCGCTATCGAACGCTGGAAAGACGGTGTCGATTGAAATCTGAAGGAAAAAGGGTGTAGCAAGAACAACCAGTTGCATCACCAGCGAGTGCAAGACGATCTGCCGGATCGTGCCCCATAACCCGGTCATCTTCGACCAAAGTTGAGTAATGCCGAGCTGCTTGCGCTCAATCCTCGGTTTAAAGCCTTCTGATCGCAACAATTCGAGAGCAACACCGGTCCATTGCCGCGACACCTCGTCCTCGCTCATTACCAAAGAGCCGCGAGCCGGATCGTGAATGTGGTAGCGTTTTCCTCGGACACTGCCAGTGATTGCAGTGAGAACCACGAAGTGATTGAGATTCCAATGAAGGATCGCAGGCATCGAAAGATGCGGCATATCCTCAATCTCACCCCGCAAGGGACTTGTATTGAAGCCGATGTCCTCGGCGACCTGCATTACTTGCTTAAGGTTCGCGCCCTTTAAGCTCATGCCATATCGCTGGCGCATTGCGATCAAGTCTGTCTTGAATCCGTAAAAGCCCGCAACCATTGCGAGACACGCAAGAGCGCACTCGCTTGCTTCCCCTTGCGCAATCTAGGGTGTGCGCTGACGCCCGGAAAACTCGACAAGATCAAGAGGACTGTTCATCAGGTTCTATTGATCACCGCATTGAGTGGTTGAAGTATCCAAGCGAGAAAGCTCTGGCGTTCAAGCACGATGTTGGCCTGCAAGGTCATGCCAGGCTGAAGGCGGGCAGGTGCACCAAACGCATCGACTTTCTGCTCCTTGAGCGCGACTCTCACCCGATAAACTGGCTCTTCGAACGGGAATGGGATTTCAGATTCGTGAGGATCGATTGCGATCCGTGAGATCGAAGCGACCTGCCCTTCGAAGCTGCCAAAGCGTTGATAGGGAAAGGCGTCGTAGAGTAGCCTCGCTTCTTTGCCTTGCTCGACAAAGCCAATCTAGCGTGTTGGTGCGTAGAGTTCAGCCGCTAACTCTGCCCCCGTTGGCACGATCACCATTAAGGGACGGGCGGTTGAAGCCGTTCTACCCGTTCCGGTTGCAAGGGCGGTCACTCGCCCGCTGATGGGAGCCGTGACGGCGTAGCTGCGCTCGCCTTCTAGTCTGGCTTGTTCTGCGGACAATGATTGAAGGCTATCCTTGAGGCGAGATATTCCTTGCTCTGCATCGAGGCTGACGGTCGACAGCTGGCTTCGCGCCTGCGAAGCATCGGATAAGGCCGATAAACGTCTTTGTTTCAGACCTGCCAAGGATTGCTGTGAAGAAAGCACGGTTTGGCGTCGGCGCTCAAACTCAACTTTCGAAACGTAGCCTTGCTCGACGACCTCTCTTACTCGGTCGAAAATTTCCTGGTTCGAAGCAACAACCTGTTCTTGAAGCGCGATTTGCTCAGCAAGGCTACGCGCTTGATCTTCGGCTGACGCGACAAGTGCCGAAAGACGGGCTCGCTCTACGGAAGCACGAGAATCTGCGAGCACTACCTGCGCCTGCGTCAACTCTCTGCGCGCCTCTATCGCACCAAGACCTTTGCCAACAATGCCGCCACCTGCCTCCGTCTCTCGATCCGAATTGATGACAAGCAGAGTGTCACCCTTCTTTACTGACTGTCCTTCAGCGACCCGAAGATCTATTACGATGCCTGCCTGTGCGGGTAGTACCCTCGCGCTCGGTTCATTGGTGACTAGTATTCCAGGGACTGTTTCGATCCGGGCGTAATTTCCCACTGACAGCCAAATAGCCGCAAACACCAAGACTGCGAACAGAGTTCCGGCGAATAGCTTGGTTGATAGCGGCTGCGAAAGAACTACTTCACCATACAGTCGGTTCTGATTAGCCTGAACAGCCTCATTACGAAAAAGTGACAATTGCAACCCCGTGATTCGAGACACACAAAAGCTATTTCCGGACCACTATCGGACAACTTAAGAGAATCTATAGGGGTGCTGTTTTCCTAGTAATTTTTATGGTCAAAGACGACGAGACGAGCGATAGCAAAGACCAATTGATTGTCACAATAAATCAGTTTTTTGGATGAGCGCGACGACATGTCAATTCCAGCCGGATACTTGCCTTCGCAACACACTACTGAGCAACGCTATATGCCATTAGTGCCCCTATCAGCTCCGCCTTCCTTGGCTCCAATGGTCGTAGAATAGAGCAAGAATCGGACGAGCGAGGCTAGGCGTGGCTGCTGTGAGAGCTAAGGCCCTATGCTCGCGCTCGCGCAAAATAGCTGTCGCACTGGGGGAGTAAACGAGGGAGAAGGAATTGCTCTTGCCCGATAGATCATAGTCTTACAGCGCTAAAGGCGTGAGGCATGGCTCGGGCGGCGTCCGCCTCGACGATCAGATCGCCTTTACCCGGACCTCCATCATCTGCCAGGCTTCCAAGTCGCACCGTTTCGATGACGAACTGCTCGCCACTGTGAACGACGCCGGTATCGGAAAAAGACTGGACCACAGACCAGCAGTGTCGAGACGAACTCCCAATGATGTCGTGGTGATCCGCGAGTGAAGCAATACGTTTTTGGGAGTAGATCAGAAAATTCGGGTCATCTACACCGTCGCACGCACCTGAGACAGCACGTCCGATGCAGTAAGTCTCGCGCCTGGACGTTTGCCGAGATAAGCCCACTTCTCAGCAATCACATCATCCAGATCACGCGCCGCATACGCATACTCGCTCTGTATTGTCGCTTCGCTCAAACAAGCTGCGGCTGCCACGACTATCAGATCATTTATGGACTCCACCGTCGTGGTCGAGGAGGAGGATTTTCGCTGGAACGACCGGCTCTTCCCCAGCCTCTCGGCTGCCGCAACCGCGATCGCGGGCAGCCGCTGGAATGGACCGCGGTTCTTCGGATTGCGGGACAACGCATGAGCAGCAAGATCAAACGTTGCGCGATCTACA